>JAMCYS010000132.1 GCA_023473795.1 Chloroflexota bacterium
CCATGTCCCCGAAGCGTAGCGAAGGTGGCGGCCGCGGCCGCCGTAGCGGCGTAGTTGCCAGCTCGGCGTGGGGATTAGACGGGCGGGCGGGTACGGAGCCCCGCCCCTACCGCCATACCTGCCAGTTATGCACGGATGTCAACTGGGCCGATTGACCGGGTTCGACGCAAAGAGTAGCATCTTGACGGCCGAAAGTAAGGGATGGAGGGAGGCCAGCGATGGCAGATTCGACCCAGAAAGCTTTGACGGCGTCGATTTGGCCGCTGACCGCGGAGCGATGGCCGGACCTGGAGCGCCTCTTCGGCCCGCACGGGGCCTCCAGCGGCTGCTGGTGTATGTGGTGGCGCCTGCCCCGCAAGCAGTGGGAGGCGCAGCGGGGAGAGGCCAACCGCCGGGCCTTCCAGGCAATCGTGGCGGTGGGCGAGGAGCCAGGTTTGCTCGCCTACGTTGGGGAAGAACCAGTCGGCTGGTGCGCGGTGGCGCCGCGCGGGTCGTACCCCTCGATGGAACGGGCGCCCACGTTGAAGTCGGTCGACAACCTGCCTGTGTGGGCGGTATCCTGCTTTTTCATCGCCCAGCCCTGGCGCCGGCACGGTTTGTCGCTGGCTCTGCTGCGACAGGCGGTGGCTTTCGCCCGCGGCAAGGGCGCCCAGGTCGTGGAGGGCTACCCGCGCGAGGCGAGCACGGGCAGGATGGCGGACGATTGGTTGTGGACAGGGCTGCCATCCGCCTTTCGCCAGGCAGGCTTCGTAGAGGTCGTGCGGCGCTCCCCCACCCGGCCGATAATGCGCTGTCTTCCCTGACCAAGTGTGCCCCGGGGAGTTGCGTTGGTCTCGCTGGTACGCGCCCTGCAACCTCCTCCGGCCGGCCTCGAGCGCCGAGGCCAGACACCATCTGCCCGTTAGGAGGAGAGGGTGACGCCCAACAAAGAGCAAGCAACAGCCCGGTTGAAGTGGAGTTTACCTTACACCTGGAGACTGGCCAGAAGCACGGCAAGAAAGCCGCCTAGCAGCCGGCGCGAGCTGCCAATCGGGGGGCGAGCGTCGCGGCCAAGGGTAGAGCAGTCGATGCGCCCAATGCCAAACCGGCGACGACGTCACTGAGCCAGTGATCGCCAACGTAAACCCGCGTGTAGGCGATGAAGAGGGCCAGCAAGAGCGCACCGGCCGCGGCCGCTCGCCAGCCGAAGCCTCCTCTCTGCCAGAGAACCACCGCCAGGAAGGTGAGGAAGAAGCCCGTGCGCAAGGCGTGCCCGCTAGGGTAGGCCCCACCGAGTTCGACCACCGTCAGCGGGTAAGGGACGCTACTGTGTAGATCGGCTGGCACGTAGGGTTGATTGACGAAGCGCTTCAGCACCATTTCAACCGGCGTGGCCACGACGAAAGCGAACGGCGCCAGGGCCCACAGCCCTAGACCGCGCCGCCAGAGGTAGAGTGCCCCCAGAGCACTGTAGCCCAGGGACAACTCGGCCGAGAACATTATGCCCGTGACGGCGCCGATCACCTCCAGCACCGGATTCTCTATGGTCAGCTTGCCAAAGGTAACGGCGTGATCGAGCGGCGCCAGGACCCGCAGCTGCACGAGTACGCTGAGGGCCACAAAGAAGAATAGCCCCGCGAGAGCCAACGCGTACTCAATCCGCCAGCCGGTGGTGGTGGCGCTGGGTCCGGTACGCGACGCCATCTACTGCCGCGACCCGGAGCCCGAACCTCGGCCTTGGGCGGTGCTGTCTCCGGCGGTCGGTGCCAAATTCGGCCCCGCAAAGGAAGCGGGCAATAAGTCCGCGAGGACTGCCTGGAACACTGCTTCTCCGCGGCAGAAGGAGAAGACTTCCGCGCCGGGACCGAACTCGGACAGGAACTGCCGGCAGGCACCGCAGGGAGGCGTAGGCGCATCCGTGGGAGTGTAGATGACCGCGGCCACTAGACGGCGATGCCCGGCGGCGACTGCCGCTGCCATCGCCACGCGCTCGGCGCAGAGAGTGAGGCCGAAGGAAACATTCTCCACGTTGGCCCCGGCGAAGGTCGTGCCGTCGTCGAGAAGCACGGCCGCTCCCACCGGAAAGCCGCTGTAGGGGCAGTAGGCCCGCTCGGCGGCGGCTCTGGCCAGGCCCAGCAACTTCTGGATCGCGCGGTCGGTCGACTCCACTCAGCGACCCCGCGCTTTCGCTTCGACGGGCTCGTCCGCTTCTGTGTCCTCGGCCTCGTGCCGCTCCACCTTCACCTCGCCGATGCGCCGCCCGGCTACCGAGAGCACCACTACCTTCAACCCCTGGACCACGAAGGAATCGCCGGGGTGCGCCATCGTGCCTAGATGATGATAGACGAAGCCGCCGATGGTATCGAAGCCATCGGTCGCCAGGTCGACCCCCAGAGTGCGGTTGACGTCGTCGACGCTAACCCCGCCGTCGAACACGGCGGATGCCTCACTCAGGACCTGGATGCGCTCCTGCTCCGCGAAGTCGAACTCGTCGCGAATCTCACCCACGATCTCTTCCAGGAGGTCCTCGATGGTGACCAACCCGGCCGTGCCGCCGTACTCGTCAACCACGATCGCCATATGCACCCGCGCTTGCCGCAACTCGCGCAGCAACTCATCCACGTGCTTGGACTCCGGCACGAAATAGGCCGGCCGGGCCAGCTGCCGGGCCGTGGCCTGTAACCGACCCTGCCGAAGCACCGGCAGGAAGTCCTTCACGTAGAGAATGCCAACCACGTCGTCGATGCTACCTTCGTATACTGGGATGCGCGAGTGGCCCAGCTCGGTGACGAGGTCGATAATCTCGGCCAACGTTGCCTCAGCCGGCACGGCGGTGACGTCGATGCGGGGCACCATGATTTCGTGGGCGGTCTTGTCTTCCAGCTCGATGATCCGGGTGATCATCGCGCGCTCGCTCTCCTCGGCCGGAACCCCTTCTTCACCCCCGCCAACCATGAGAAAGAGTGCTTCCTCGTTCAGCAGGGCCGCTCGTCTTTCGCCGTGACCGCCGGCCAGGCGCAAGAGCCAGCCAACCACAGCTTGGGCGGGCACGCTGACCGGTCGCAGCAAGCGGCTGGCAAAATCGAGGGGACCTTCCAGCAAACGGGCCGTCAGTCGGGGGTCGCGCAGCGCGAGCGACTTGGCAACCATCTGCAGCAGCAACAGACCAAACAGCAGTAGAAGCGCCAGCAAGACGTCGGCCAGCGGTGCCGCCCCGTAGCCGAAAAAGGCCACGACGGTCATTGCCATCGCGGCACCTGCTAGCCCGATAACGTTGAGAAGCAGGAGCGAGGACGCGTAGACTTCGGACTGGTCTAGCAACCTCTCGATCGCTTTGGCCCGCTGCATGCCTTCGTCCTCCAGGCGCTGCAGCCGGACCTGGTTGATAGGGGTGATCGCCTCCTGGGCGCCCGCAGCGAAGGCGCTGACGGCCGCGAACAGGAACCCGGCGAACCACCCCAAGGTACTATAGGCTTCCAAAATCTACCAACTCCCCCCTTTAGGTCTTCTTCTCGACTAGTGGCCGACGCGCCCGCTTAACGACGGCCGGCACGCCATAGGCCACACTATCTGGCGGCAAGTCACGAGTGACCACGGACCCAGCGCCAGTGGTGGAACGAGCCCCGATACGAACCGGCGCAACCAGCATGGTGTCGCTGCCCAAACCGACTTCGTCTTCCACCACCGTGCGACTCTTGGTTCTAGTTTCGCTGTCGTAATTGCAGGTGATGGTCCCGGCGCCCACGTTGACGCCGGCGCCGACGGTGGCGTCGCCAAGATAGCTGAAGTGATGCATCTTCGTGCCCGGGCCGAGGTACGATTGCTTGACTTCGGCGAAGTTGCCCAATTCCACTCCCCCGGCCAAATGCGCCCCGGGGCGCAAATGGCAGAAAGGCCCCAGAGTCACGTCGTCCTCCACTCGGGCCGACTCCAGGAACGAAGCGACCACGCGGCTGCGATCGCCGACGCTGCTATCTTCTATCACGGCGCCCGGGCCAATCTGGCAGTCGGCGCCGATGCGGGTGCTGCCTCGCAGGAGGCAGTTGGGCCAGATCACAGTATCCTGGCCAATCGCCACCGTGGCGTCGACCAGGCAAGAGCCAGGATCGACGAAGGTTACGCCCGCGCGCATCAGGCGCTCGCGGACCCGCGAGCGGGCCACGCGCTCGGCCTCGGCCAGCGCCACGCGGTCGTTGATGCCCATCGCTTCGCTGGCCTCCGCCAGCGTGACGGTCTCCACCTCTTCGCCTTCCCCGACGGCCATGGCGATCAGGTCGGTCAAGTAGTACTCGCCCTTCGGGCTCAGCTGGACGCGCTCGAGGTGCGGCCAGAGCCAGGAGGCGCGGAAACAATATACACCGCTGTTGATCTCGCGAACCTGCCGCTGCTCGGGCGAGGCGACGGCTTCTTCCATGATACCAGCCACCCGCCCGCGCTCGTCTCGCAAAATCCTACCGTAGCCCGCGGGATCGGCGGCGGTGGCGGTCAGCATCGTGACGGCCGGGGCGCGCCCGGCTTGCAGGTCCAGCAAGGACCGCAACGTGGCACCCCGCAGCAAGGGCGTGTCGCCGTACAACACCAGCACGGTGTCGACCTGCCCTGCTAGCACAGGGCGTGCCTGCGCCACGGCGTGGCCGGTGCCGAGTTGCCTGGCCTGCTCGACGTACTCGACCCGCGCGCCCAGGGCCCGGCGCACCTGCTCGGCCTCGCGGCCCACCACCAAGAGCGCGCGGGGCACGCCGCTTTCGCCTACGGCCGCCAGAACGTGCTCGACCATGGGCACCCCGGCGACCGGATGCAACACCTTCTGCAGCTTGGATTTCATGCGCGTGCCCTGGCCGGCAGCCAGGACGACAGCCGCCGTGCGCGAATCACCAGCGATCAAGACCAGATTCCTCCCAGGCGATGGCAGACACAACAAAAGGCAACGCTCATCCTCGTCGGACTCGCCTCGGGCGGGCCGACGCTGACTCGTGCGTTGCCTGATTGTCCTGCAAGGTGGGAAGAGGGCGCGCGACCCTCACCCAGTTAGGTTGGTCCTCTTCTTCTAACATTTAGCTCAGGCGAGACCGCGAACAGCGCGAACTTCGCCCGCCCGATCATTATAGCACGCCAGCCGGCTCCGGTAAAGGCGACAGGCAAGCGGCCGGCAACAGCTACGCACCGCAGGCGCTAAGCGTCCCTGGCCTTCCGCGCCTTCACTTCGGCTGTGAGCTGGGGCACCACCTCGAAGAGGTCGCCCACGATGCCCAGGTCGGCGAACCTGAAGATCGGCGCCTCGGGGTCCTTGTTGATGGCGATGATCGTCCCCGAGCCCTGCATGCCCACCTTGTGCTGAATAGCGCCAGAGATGCCGCAGGCGATGTACAGCTTCGGCTTGACCGTCTTGCCTGTTTGCCCAACCTGCCGCGTGCCCGGGTACCAGCCCGAGTCGACGGCTGCGCGCGAGGCGCCCACCACCCCACCCAACGCGTCGGCCAGGTCCTGCAGGAGGGCGAACTTCTCGGGTCCACCGAGGCCCCGCCCGCCCGAAACGATAATGTCGGCCTCTTCCAGGCTCTGCACCTGCGCCGCCTCGGCCACTAGGCCCAGCACCTTGGCCAGCCGGGTTGCCGGCGAAGGCGCATCCGCCAGCGTTACGACCTCCGGCGCGGGCGGGTTCGTGGCCGGGACGGCCGCGAACGACTTCGGGCGTACGCTGACGAAGTAGGGTGGCTCGCCCAGGCTGCGGGCGGTAACGTGGGTCGTCCCGCCTAGGGCCAGGCTCATCATCTGCACCCCGTCCTCTAGAAGGTCTACCTCCACGGCATCGGCGAGCAGGCCGGCGCCCAGGCCGGTCGCCAGGCGCCCCAGCAGGTCCTTGCCCCAAACGGTGGCGGTGGCCAGCACGAGAGCCGGACGCTCGCGCTCGATGAGGCGCGCGACCGTCTCCACTGCCGGCAGTAAGTGGAAGGCATCGTAGACATCGTCCTCGGCCACGAAGACCCGAGCCGGGCCATAAGCGGCCAGCGCGGCGACGACGTCGCCGGACGACCTCCCCAACGTCACAGCCCAGACTTCGCCCAGCTCGCGCGCCCGACTGATGATCTCCAGCGAGCCGCGCTTGGGGACGCCTCGCCAGGACTCTATCAGCACCAGAATGGGTCTGGCTGCCATTTCTCGTGCCTCCCTAAATGAGTCTGGCCTTTTCCAGGAAATCAGCGATCAGCACTCCGCCTTTGCCCTCGGCCTTGCGCACAGTGCCGGCCTGCCTGGCCGGAGCAGACGCCAGCGCCACCACTCGCGTGCGCGCCCCGGCGACCCCGACCTCGCTGCCGGCCAGCCCCAGGGCGGCCAGGTCAAGCTGCTTGATCTCCTTCTTCTTGGCCGCCATGATGCCCCTGAGCGAGGGATAGCGCGGTTCGTTGATGCCCTTGACGACGCTGACCAGCGCCGGCAGCGGCACCTCCACGAGCAGGGAACCCTCGTCGCTCTGTCTTTCGACGGCAAGTCTCTGCCCTTCGAGGGCTACCTTGCGCGCGTGGGTGACCTGAGGGAGACCCAGCAGCGCCGCCAGCCGTGCCGGCACGACGCCGGTCGTGGCGTCGGTGCTTTGCTGGCCGCAGATAACCAGGTCAAAAGGCTCCCCGTGCAGGGCGGCGGCCAGGGCTCGCGCCGTACCCAGCGTGTCCGAACCCGCCAGCGCCGGGTCGCTGACCAGAATGCCGCGCTCGACGCCCATGGCAAAGACCCGCCGCAGGGCGTCCTGGGCCTGGGGCGCTCCTACGCAGATGGCTACGACGCTGCCGCCGTGCTTCTCGACCAGACGCAGGGCTTCCTCGACCGCGTACTCGTCAAAGGGGTTGGGCACGGCCTGCACCTCGCGCTCCAGGCGCAGGCGGGAGGGGTCGATGGTCTTCGTGACCGTCGTGTCGGGCACCTGCTTGACGCAAACCACGATGTTCATCCGGTGCCTCCTTGGGAGTGTCCTTCTCCAATGCTATACCAGGCCGGCGGTCGAGTCAAAGGACCAGTGTCCGCCTAGCCGCCCCGGAGTTCTCTAGCCCAACCGAGCATCTGGCGCGCTCCCTGGCTCACCGGTCCGCCTCCTTGGGCAATACCCCCGCGTCCTCCGAGTCTAACCGGCGCGGGATCAGTGCCACCCGGGCGAACTGTCGCCGGCGCGAGCGAACCACCATCCCCGCCGCCACCGCGACACTGGCGCGGGGGTCGGCGATCTTCTCCTCCGCCACCTGGACGCTGCCCTGATCAACCAGCCGCTTAGCCTCGCCCTTGGAGGAGGCCAAGCCGAGGGCAAGGAGCAGGTCCACGACCGGCCAGTCACCGCCACGCGGCAGGACGACCTCCGGCACGTTCTCCGGCACTTCGCGCTGCTGGATCTCGCGGGCGAAGCGCGCCTCGGCCGCCAGGGCGTCGTCGGCGCTGTGGTAGAAGGTCACGATCTCCCTGGCCAGGCGTTTCTTGAGTTCCATCGGGTTGACGACGCCGTCGGCCAGCTGCAGCGCCATGTGGGCGATCTCTCCTTCCGCCACGTCCGTGCACAACTCGAAGTAGCGGACGATCAGTTCGTCCCTGAGCGACATCACCCGGCCGTACATCTCGTAGGGTGGGTCGCCGACGCCGATGACATTGCCATAGCTCTTGCTCATCTTGCGGCCGTCGGTGCCCTCCAGCAAAGGCACGGCGACGACGTACTTGTCGATATCCTTTAGCGCCTTCAGGAGAGTGCGCCCGGCCAGCATATTGAAGATCTGATCGGTACCGCCGATTTCGGCGTTGACCTCCATGGCCACGCTGTCGTAGCCCTGCAGCAAGGGATAGAGGAACTCGTGCAGGCCGATGGGCTTGTTCTCCTCCAGCCGCCGCTGGAACATGTCGCGCTGGATCATCTGTTGCACGGTGAAGTTGGCCGCCAGCTCGATCATATCGCGGCTACTCAGGTTATCCCACCAGTCGCCGTTGTAGCGCACCTCGATGGGATTGCTGGGCGAGTTCATGTCCAGGATCTTGGCCGCCTGCTCGATGTAGCTGCGAGCGTTCTCCTGCACCTGCTCACGGGTCAGCTGCACACGCATCGCCGACTTGTCGGTGGGGTCGCCGATGCGTCCCGTGAAGTCGCCGATGAGCAAGACCACCTGATGGCCGAGTCGCTGGAACTCGCGCAACTTGCGCAGGGCGACGGCGTGGCCGATGTGGATCACCGGGCTGGTGGGGTCGATGCCGATGTAGATGCGGATCTTGCCGCCCGCCCGCAGGTAGCCCTCCATCTCGTCGCGGGGGATGATTTCGGCGACGCCGCGACTGAGCAAGCGCTCTATGGCATCCGGCTCGCGCTTCACGGGCGCGGGCAGATCGACCGCGCGCCGTTCCCTGCTGAGGAAGAACGTGGCGGCCAGGCCGCCTAGGCGCTCTTCGATCAGCGACGTCAGCGACGAGACAGCCGCACGCACCTCGGCCTCGTCCACGCCGACGAAGCCGTCGATGGGGAAGATCACGTTCTGGCTGGCAGGCGTAACCTTGGCTTTCTCCCCCAGCCGCCAGACCCAGCGGCGAGTGCGCACTTCGGCGTCGTCGGCGTAGACGATCTCGCCCGCCGGCACCGCCTCACCCTCGCTCTGGCCCATCGGAATAAACTGGTCGGCGGGGCGACTGAGCCGGACGGAGAAGTCGCCCCGCAGTCGATCCATATCGTGCGCGCCGACCGGCAAGCGGTAGCGCAAACTGGCGGCGTTGCCCAGGTCGACGGCGGGGTTAATCGACGGTATCTGCTCGCCGGCGGCCACCCGACGCAGCAGCGCTTCGGCGGCGTTAGGGAAGCGTTCGGGGTCGATCCCCAGACGGCCGAAGGCCTGCCGCCAGACGGCGAAGGAGCTGTCCTGATCGAGGGGTCGAGCGGCGAGCCCTCCGCCTGCCTCGGCGGACGCCTCTGCCACCAACTGCGCGCCGGCCTCGCCGTGATTGTTGATGCCCGTGGCCACGACCAGCCCGACGCAGAAGTCGGGGAAGAGATCGAAGATGACGTCGGCGATGCGAAACTGCAACTGCACACCTCCCAGCGGCTGTCGAAGCCATGAAGAAAGCCTCCCGTCCGTGAGGGCGAGAGGCCTGAACCTTCGCTGTACCACCATCACTTCGCCACGCCGTCGCCGGCACGGCCTTGCCCGGTGCCGTTCATAAGAAAGGCACCACGCGCTGTAACGGGCGCCCCCGGCTCAACCTACTCACGATCCACTTTCGGTCTGCGACTCCAGAGGGTAATTCGGGGCCACGGCATGGCAGGACTCACACCAACCGCCTGCTCTCTGAGCGCTGCTCCGCCGCCCCTACTGGTTCTCCTTCGACGTCTCTCGCCCCGCATTGTAGCCCAGCCGCGCGACTGGGCGCAAGCCGGCAACGGGCGGCCTAAGTGTGGCCCCTAGCCCTTTTCCCGGAGGAAGAGCGTGAAGTCGAGGTCGCCGGGAGACTGGCCGTACTGGCTCAGCAGAACGCCTGCCTCACCGCGCGTCTGGGTGCCGTGGTTGACGACGTGATAGAGCAAGTGCCAGAGCACGTTGCTGGCCCGCTCGCCCTGCAATCGGCGAAAGTCGAACATCCTCAAGATATCGTCGTCGGTCAGCCCCGCGAGGTAAGTGCGCATCGCCCTTTCCTCGCTCGCCCAGCGCTCTCGCAACGCCTCGAAGGTGGGCAGATCGCCCTCGCTCAAACCTTTGGCCGGCGAGGCCCCCTCGAAGCGCCGGCGCCAGAGGTACTCCACGCTCACCTCGTGCACGAGCGTCCCGCGCAGGCTGCCGAAGCTCACCGGCGCGGGGGCGACGTATTGCTCGGGGCTCACCTTGGCGGTGGCGTCCAGAATTCTGGCGTTGGCCCAGTAGTTGTAGGAGAACATCGTCTGGATGTCGGCCGTCAGCATACTCTACCTCTCACGACGAGCAAAGTGTCGTCGCCTATCCCTGGCGCACCGTGGTGATGATATCGTCCACCATCTGCTCGGCCGAGTATGCGGGGCGCCAGCCCAGATCCTCGGCCGCGGCGGTGCAGTCGATCTCCCAGTCGCGGTAGCCGCGCACCACGGACATGATTACCGGATCCGGCTTGTAGGTGAACTGGGCTTCGGGAAGACGCGCCTTTACCGCCGCGACCATCTCGGAGGTGACGATCCGTCCGGAGCCGATGTTGTAGATGCGCCGCGGCGCCTGCTCCACAGTCGCCAGCCGGAAGAGGGCGTTGACTGCGTCCTTGATGTACACCACCGGGTAGATGACGTCCGGCTCGACCTCGATCTCGTAGGGAAGACCCTTGGCTGCCATCTCGGGGATGAAAGACGTAAAGAGGCTGGCCGAGCCGGAGCCGGCGGTGCGACCCGGGCCGGTCACCGCCGCAAAGCGGACCGCCCGGAAGTCGAGCCCGTGGCGCCGGACGTAGAGCAGGCCCATCTGCTCGGACATCAACTTGGTGACGCCGTACCAGCCGTCAGGCTCCGTGGGCCACGACTCCTTGATCGGCTGCGGCAGGTTCTGTCCGTAGACGCCGATGGTGCTCGCCATCACCACCCGCCGCATGCCGAATTCGCGCGCGCCTTCCAGAACCGTGCGCATACCCATGACGTTCACGGCCAGCGCCAGGTCGGGGTCGCGGTCGCACCCCGCCGTGAGGATGCCCGCTAGGTGCACGACAGGGTCGGTGCCGGATTCCTTGATCAGCGAGCGAACCAGGTCGCGATCGCGGATGTCGCCCTGGACGAAGTGAACCCGGTCGCCCCAGGCGCGAAGGATCTTGTCGTTGGGCGGGTAGCGGTCGAAAGCCAAGACATCGTAACCTGCCGCCAGAAACTCGTTGGCCAGGGCCGGACCGATGAAGCCCGCTCCGCCGGTGATGAACACTGCCATATCGCCTCTGTCCTTCCTGTTGACTTAGCTGCTCGTAGTCGCTCGCGGAACCTTACGATCTCTAGTGTACTCCATGAACGGCCAGCCGTGGGAGGGGTACGTCCGTAGTCGAGACGGAGAATCGCCGCCAGGGGACGCCTACCGCGCCCAGGCAGCCACAGCCGGCCAGACGGCGGGGTCCTCCTGGCCCAGGCGCCAGGCGGCCGCGCCGCCAGCACCGTAGCGCGACACGATCTCCAACTTGGCCGCGACGGCGGCGGCGTCCTCCAGCCAGACGACGTGGTTCTGGCTCGCCGGAGCCGGCGTGGGCGAGGGCGTGGGCACGGGGGTCCGCGGCACGGCCGTGGGCGAGGGCGGAGGGCCCTTGGGACAAGCGGCCGGCTGGCGCACCACCACATCGTGCCCCGTCACCGACGGACTGGCCTGGTAGGGCAGCGGGTCGTTGCCGCCGGCCGCATAGCTGAACTTGGCCGAGCGGGTGACGGGGTCGAGCACGATCGCCTGGCCGTAGGTCCGTGCCACCGCTACCGCCTGGGTATACAACAGGGCCTTGGCGCGTCCACCAACCGTAGTGTTCCAGTCGTAGCCGTAGAAGGCCATGCCCAGCAGTACTTTCTGCGGCGGGAACTGGCTGGTGGCGTAAGCCGCGACCTGGTCGACCCAGCTGTAGGGCGCGGTCGAGCCGGGCGCCGAACTGGACGTGGTGTACGAGTAACTCATGATGATGACGAGGTCGAGGCTGGGCGCCAACGCGGCGTAGTCGTAGGCCCCGGCCCAGCCCGTAGTCACCTCGCGGGTCTTAGCCGGCACCGCCATCGTCACCAGCTTGCCGCGAGCGCGCAAAGCGGTCGAAACCTCGGCGACAAACGAGGTGAGCGCCGCGCGGTCGGTGGCAGCCACCGCCTCCAGGTCAAGATCGATGCCGGCGTAGCCCTCCTCCACGACGTAGGCCGCTACCTGTTGCACGGCGTTGGCCCGCGAGGCCGGGTCGGTGAGCAAGGCGTGGTTGAGCGGCTCCGAGCTGGTGAAAAGCGAGGCCAGCACCGGCAAACCGCTCGACTGGGCAAACGCCTTCAGGGTGCGGTCCTCGCGACTGCTGATACCTCCGCAATAGTCGAAGGTAGCCACCTGCAGGACCACGTAGTCCAGCGAGGCCGCCTGGGACTGCAGCGAGTTCCAGGAGCTGACGTCATAGGGAACGTAATAGCCGAGGAATAGGCGACTACCCTGCGAGCGCGGTGCGGCGGTGGGCGTAGGCGGGGGCAGGGTCGCCGTCGGCACGGCAGTAGGGCTGCGGGTGGGCGTGGCGCTGGGCGGCGGCGTAGCCGTGGCCCGGGCGGTCGGCGTGCCTGTAGGTGCAGCCGTCTCGGTGGGCACCGCGGTCGAGGTTTCAGTCGCCGTCGCGGTGGACGTAACCGTCTCGGTCGGCGTACCGGTGGGTTCCAGGGTGGGAGTAGCCGACAGCTCTGGCGTGGCCACGGCGACCACCAGTGGCGTGGGGGCAGGGGTCTCTGTCGCGGTGGCCTCGGGAGGCGGCGCGGCGCAGGCGGGCAGAGCCGCGAGCAAGACGAAGATGACAATGAATACGGGCAACCGTCTTGCCAAGCGACACGGAACCACCGCTGACCCCTCCCCAGGCCGAGTAAGAGATCGACTCGCCGTACCTGCCGACGAGTATAGCACCGGGCGCTCAGCGCCTTCAACCGTCGGGTGTGCCAATTGCGACCGCTCGACGGCGACAGCCCCGCCTGGACCTGGTATAATGGCCGCCGCTGATGGTAATGCTGATCAAGGTCGCGCTGGCTTTCGCCGGCGTTTTGTTTCTCTTGCGTTGGCGCGTCCACATGGTTTGGGCCATGCTGGCCGCAGCGGCGGCTTTGGTCGCACTGTTCGGCATCGCTCCCGAGAGCGCGGCCGAAATCGCCGCGGGTTCGCTGACGGCGCGGGCGACGCTCGAACTGGCTGCTTCTATCGCCCTGATTATGCTGCTGGAAGGCATCCTCCGCGAGAGTGGGCTGATGCGCACCCTGGTGGACTCGCTCCTGGGGCTGGCGCGCGATACTAGGCTCGTCTTGGCGCTGCTGCCGGCATTGATCGGCTTCTTGCCGTCGCCGGCCTGGGCGCGCTGCCTGGCGCCGACTGGTGTAGCTACTGCAATCCGTTCTGGTGGGCGTCACCACCACCATGTACCTGGCTTGGCCCAAGGTATAGGCTAGATAGGAGAGAAGATGGGAGGAGTGTTTACGGTCCTCAAGTGGGGGGCGCGCGACTGGTACGACGAAATGGTGATGTTCACGGGCGTCGGCGTCATCGCCACGATCGCCTCCTTGCCCTTCCTGGCCGTCCTCTTCGCTTTGTTCGCCGCGCTCCAGTTGCCACTCTTATTCATTCTGGCTTTCGCGCCGTTTATCCCCAGCCCGGCGCTGGTGGGCATGTACGGGCTGGCACGTGAATTGGCGAAGGGCGAGGGCATCAGCTGGGCGCTGTTCAAGCAA
The DNA here is from genome assembly GCA_023473795.1 of Chloroflexota bacterium. GTDB lineage: Bacteria > Chloroflexota > UBA6077 > FW602-bin22 > JAMCYS01 > JAMCYS01. Next base: position 13,361 of record JAMCYS010000132.1, read on the forward strand.
GTCACCAGCCAGTACTGGAAGAAGAGCCTGTTGCTGTACGTGATATCGCTCGCCGGCACGGCCTTGATCATTACGAGCATGCTCTTCTACTTGAGCATCGACAACCAGATCCTGCAGTTCCTCGGCTACGCCTGGCTTTACGGTGTCTTGATTTGGCTGATGATGCAGATGTACTTGCTGCCATTGCTGCTGGAGCAGGAGCGCGGTTCCATCTTTCGCATCTACCGCAACGCCCTTATCATAGCCGTGGCCAAGCCACTGGTCACCCTCGGGGTGTTCATCGTCAGCATACTGCTGCTTATCGCGGGCGCGTTCACCGTAATCGGCCTGCCGCTGGTAGTGCTGCCGCTCATGGCCAGCCTGGGCGCTCACGCGCTGCGCTACTCGGTCTACGGCCCGCCGGTGATACTGCGGTAGATCGCGTCAGCCAGGCCCAGCCGGAGCGTGTGGAGTGCACCCTGTCGGCCCCGCCAATCGTCGTACCCAGGTAAGATGATCGAACCGTGGAGGATGTAGACAGTGCAGCCAACCATCTCGCTTGACTACGCCAAATCGCCGGTCACGCCGGAGATCGCCACCCTCGCCCTGCCCAGGGTGATGAAAGTGCGCCACAACTTCCAGACGCCCGAGATAGCCGACGTGCGCGCGGCCACGAAAGCCGAGCTGCACAGAGTAGGCCTGGCCGGGCGCTTCCGACCCGGCGCCAAAGTGGCTATAACCTGCGGCAGCCGCGGCATCGCCTCCCTGCCCGATGTGACGGCGGCCATCGTCGCCGAGGTGAAGCGCCTGGGCGGCGAGCCCTTCATCGTGCCCTCAATGGGCAGCCACGGCGGCGCCACCGCCGAGGGCCAGCGGACCATCCTCAAAGAGATCGGCATCACAGAGGAAGCCGTCGGCGCCCCCATCAAGGCCACGATGGACGTGGTGGAACTGGGCAGGCTGGCGCGGGGTATGCCGGTCTACATGGACAAGTACGCCGCCGAGGCGGACGCTATAATCCTCCTTAACCGCATCAAGACCCACTCGCCCTGGGGGCACATCGGCAGCGGCCTGATGAAGGTCAGCACCATAGGCCTGGGCAAGCAGGTGGGCTGCAACTCGATCCACGCCTGGACGGTGGGCACGGCACAGCTCTACCACACGATCGTAGAGGCCTTCCAGCTGGTGCGGCAGACGAAACCGGTGATCCTGGGCGTGGGCATCCTCGACAACGCCTACGCCAGGCCGGCCAAGATCGTGGCCGTGGAGCCGGAGGCCCTGCCCGAGGTGGAGCCGGGACTGCGCCAGGAGGCGGCGCAACTGGTGGCACGGCTGCCCTTCCAGGAGCTCGACGTGCTGGTGCTGGACGAGATGGGCAAGAACACCAGCCCCGGCGGGGTCGATCCCCTGGTGATCGGCCGGCCAAAGACGGACCCGGATGGCAAACAGATCCCCGGCCTGCCCAACTACAAGCGGGTCGTCGTGCTGAGCGTGACGCCGCAGTCGCACGGCAACGCCATCGGCGTGGGCAACGTGGACGTAATCACGCGGCGCCTCGCCAGCAACATCGACTGGTACGCCATGTACATGAACTCCATCTCGGCCTGCGCGGTGGACGGCGTGCGCCTGCCGATGGTCCTGCCCAGCGACAAAGAGGCGATCCAGATTGCCGCTCTGGCTTGTGGCATGCAGGCCAGGCAGAACCTGAAGCTGGTACGCGCCCGGAGCACGCTGAAGATAGCGGAGTTCTACATCTCCGAGGCTCTCGCGCCAGCGGTGAAGGAGCTGCCGCAGCTCGAGCAACTCAGCGAACTGGCGCCACTGGCCTTCAACGAGCAAGGGAACCTGTTCTAGCGCTGGCTGCCTCTCGCCTTCAGGGGGCCGTCTGATCGTGGTAGAATTCTGGCTACCAGCAAGCGGAGGCGGGACTATGCGGCAACACGAACGGATCCTGGTCGTCGACGACGAGGAACGGATCGTCAACATCCTGCGCGCATACCTTGAAAAAGATGGCTACCGGGTCCTCACCGCCCGGGACGGGCAGGAAGCCCTCAGCGTCTTCCAGAAAGAGAAGCCCAATCTCGTCGTCCTGGACCTGATGCTGCCCAAGCTGTCCGGCTGGGACGTCTGCCGAGAGTTGCGCCGCACCTCCGACGTGCCCGTGCTGATGCTGACGGCCCGCGACGACGATACCGACAAGATCGTCGGCCTGGAACTGGGCGCCGACGACTATCTCACCAAACCGTTCAACCCCAAGGAGCTGGTGGCCCGCGTGCGGGCCGTCCTACGGCGCGCCCGGCCGGCCGCGCCGACCGCCAACGTGCTCGAGCGCGGTGACTTGGTGATCGACGTCGACCGGCACGAGGTCCGGCGGGGAGGCGAGCCGTTGGCGCTCACTCCGACGGAGTTCTCGCTGCTCGAAGCGTTGGCCAGCAGTCCCGGCCGTGTCTTCAGCCGACTGCAATTGTTGGAGCGGGTGCAAGGGGAGGCCTACGAGGGCTACGAGCGGGCCATCGATAGCCACGTCAAGAACCTGCGCCAGAAGGTCGAGCCCGACCCCCGCAAGCCGCGCTACGTGCTGACCGTCTTCGGCATCGGCTACAAGTTCGCGGAGGTAGCCAGTGCCGCCACGTAGCATCGCCCTGCGAATGCTTCTTGCGAGCCTGGCCGTAGCCGTTGTGGCCATCGGCACTGTGGCCTATGCCGCGGGCCAGTTCACCAACCAGGGCTTCCAGGCCTACGTGCAGACGGGCACCACGCAGTACGCCAATCGTGTGGCCCAGAGCCTGGCCGACTACTACGCCAGCAACGGCAGCTGGCAGGGAGTGGACAATTTGCTGCCGGCGCTGGCGCGGCCCTTCGACGAGCGGTTGGTAGTCGCCGACACCAAGGGGACGGTCGTTGCCGATTCGGCACAAACGGGTGTGGGGCGGCCCGCGTCTCAGCTGGGCCTGGGCGACGCGACTCCGGTGTTGGTCGACGGCAAAGAGGTAGGGCAGTACTATCTCCCCAGCGGCAGCGGCGGGCGAGGCCCAGGGATGATGGGCGGAGCGGGACGAATGGGGCAAACTGGCCCACGCGCCACCACTACCTCCGTGAGCGGGCAAGCCGCCGGACCGACGCCCGAGGATCTATTCCAGACCACAGTGACCCGCGGACTCTGGCTCGGCGCAGGTGCGGCGGCGCTTCTGGCGGTGACGCTGAGTCTGCTGCTGACGCGGCAAATCGTGCGGCCCCTGAACGCGCTCGCGGCCGGGGCCCGCCGCCTGGCCTCGGGCGACCTCGGCCATCGGGTGCCCATTTCCTCGACCGAGGAGGTGGGGGCCGTGGCCACGGCCTTCAACGCCATGGCCGCGAGCCTGGAGCAAGACGAACAGGCCCGGCGGGCGCTACTGGCCGACATCGCCCACGAGCTGCGTACCCCTTTGACTATCATCGAGGGCACGGCCGACGGCATCCTCGACGGCGTGCTCGAGCCCAACCCTGAGCAGGTCGGGATCATCAAGGAGGAAGCCGACCTGCTGGCCAAACTAGTGGCCGACCTGCGCGACCTCTCGCTGGCGGAGGCAGGACAGATCAAGCTAGAGCGCAGCCCTCAGGATTTGGGGGAGTTGGTGGGCAAAGCGGTGCGAGGTTTCGAGCCCACGGCCCAGCAGAAAGGCGTGGCGCTCTCCTTCGCGTCCCAGCCCGGCCTGCGGCCGGCGAACGTCGACGCCACTCGCCTGGTACAGGCCCTCGGCAATTTGATCGGCAACGCTCTGCGCCACACACCAGCCGGCGGCAGTGTTTCCGTGCGCGTGGGTCCCGACCCCGTCGCCAGCGGCCGGTACCTGATCAGCGTGGCCGACACCGGCGAGGGCATCGCACCGGCGGACCTAGAGCACATCTTCGAGCGGTTCTATCGCGCCGACAAGTCACGGTCCCGCCGCTCCGGCGGCACCGGGCTCGGCCTGGCCATCGCCAGGCAAATGGTGGAAGCCCACGGTGGGCGCGTTTGGGCCGAGAGCGTCCCCGGCAAGGGGAGCACCTTCTACATCGGGTTGCCCGTGGGCTAGAACCCAGCCAGCCAGCAGTCGGCGGTCACCGGCAAGAAGAGACCGGCAGCCATTCCCTTGCCGCCAGCCAGGGATTATACTGTCGCCAACGGCGCGAGCCCTGGCTCGCGAAAGAGGAGGACAGAGCAATGACCGCTCCCAGTGAAGATACCTCTCTGCTGCGCCACGTAGTCCTCGACTTCATGCAGATGGATTCCTTCGCCAAGGACCCCTTCGTCGTCGTCAGGGGCGAAGGCGTGCGGGTGACCGACGCGACCGGCAAGACCTATATCGACGGGCTCTCCGGCGTTTTCGTGGTCGCCCTGGGCCACGGCAATCAGCGCGTGATCCGGGCGATCACCGAGCAGATGCAGCGTCTTTCGTTTGCCCCGCCCCTGCACGGCACGAACGACCGGGCCCTCGAACTGGCCCAGCTGTTGTTCCAGTTCGCACCCCCCAAGTACAACACGGTCAAGTTCCTCTCCGGCGGCTCGGAGGCCACGGAGGCGGCGATGAAGTTGACCAAGCAGTACCAGCAGCAGTCCGGCCATCCCCGGCGCTACAAGTTCATCGCCAAGTACGGCGCCTATCACGGCGCCACCGCGGGAGCCCTCTCGGCCACCGGGGGCTGGGAACGCAAGTCGGTCTTCGAGCCGCTGGTGCCCGGCTTCATTCACGTCCACCCGCCCTACTGCTATCGCTGCCCCTACGACAAGACCTACCCCAGCTGCGGCATCACCTGCGCCCGCATCGTGGAGAGGACAATCGAGTCCGAGGACCCCGAGACCGTGGCGGGCGTCATTATGGAGCCGATTTCCATCTCCAGCGCCGGCTTTGTCGTGCCACCGCGGGAGTTTTTCGCCATACTGCGTGCAGCCACGGCCAAGCACGGCATCAACCTGATCTTCGACGAGATAATCTGCGGCTTCGGACGGCTGGGGGAGACCTTCGGCGCCGTCTACTACGGTGTGAGCCCAGAAATCATCGCCTGCGGCAAGGGCATGTCTTCGGGCTACGCGCCCCTGGCGGCCATCCTGATCGCCGACCACGTGCAGGAAGCCTTCTACGGCGCAACCGAGGAACGCAAGGAGTTCCACCACGGCCATACCTACGGCGGCAATCCGCTGGCCTGCGCCGCGGGCGTAGCGGTTCTCAGTCAGATAATGGAGGAGAACCTGGTAGCCAACGCGCGCACTCTGGGTGCGTACCTGCGCGGGCACCTGGAGGAGATAGCCGAGCGCTATCCGATTATCGGCGACGTGCGCGGCGCCGGCCTGCTGCAAGGCGTGGAGTTCGTCAAGGATCGCGCTAACCGGGAGCCGTTCCCGGCGAGCGTCAAGCCGGGCAAGCTGGTGGAGAGGCTGGCCAAGGAGCGGGGCTTGCTCGCCCGCACGGGCAACGAGTTTCTGGCCTTCGCGCCGCCGCTGGTCTCGACCAAAGCGGACATCGACGACATCTGCGCCATTACCGACGAGTGCCTGGCCATCGCGCAGAAGCAGTTGCAGAGCTAGGCGGGCCGCAGGCGCTTGGCGGAAGTTGGAGGCGAGGGTCCGGTGCTCCTTCTCCCCCTGGGGGATGAGGGTCGGGTGCTTGCACCCGCCGTGGATAGGGACCCTCACCCCTGCCCTCCCAAAGGCACCGGACCTTATCCCGGCGGCCAGGCCAGGGGGCGGCCGCCGAGCACGTGCAGGTGCAGGTGATCGACAGATTGCCCGGCGTCGCGACCGACGTTGAAAACCAGCCGGTAGCCGCTGTCGGCGATGCCCTCGCGCTCGGCCAACTGCCGGGCGACGACGAACAGCCGCGCCAACACTTCCGCGTGCCGCGGGCCAAGATCGGCGGCCGAGGGGATGTGCTCGTTCGGGACAACAAGGAAGTGCACCGGTGCGCGAGGCCGGATGTCGCGAAAAGCGGTGACTAAGTCGTCCTGGTAGAGGATATCCGCAGGTTTCTCTCCCTGAACGACTCCGCAGAACAGGCAGCCCATGCAGACTCCTTACGCGATTGCCGAGCGGCACTAAGCCGGCGAGGCGAGCAGACCCTCGCCGTAGGGCGCCACCAGACGCACCACCAGCAGACGATTATGCAGGTCTTCCCGGCTTGGCAGATAGACCCTGACGTAGTTGTCGGTCAGGCCGGTCCAGTACCCGCCCGAGCTCTCTTCGAAGAGAACCGGCAGGCTCTCGCCGGCGAGAGCCCCCTGGAACCGCGCCGCCGATTCGGCGCCCGCCGCCTGCAGGTCTTCGCTGCGCCTCTTGGCGAGTGACGGCGCGACCTGTCCCGGGTAACGCGCGGCAGGCGTGCCCGGGCGGGGCGAGTACTTGAAGACGTGCAGGCCGGCGAAACCGATGGCCTGGATGAAAGCCAGGGACTCCTCGTGCTGGTCCGCCGTCTCGCCCGGGAAGCCGGCCATCACGTCCCCGGTGATTGCCGCCCCGGGGGCAGCGGCACGGACGGACGAGACCCGCGAAGCGAAGTCGGCGGCGCGGTAGCGGCGACCCATGCGCCGCAGCACCGCATCGCTGCCACTCTGCAGCGGCAAATGGAAGTGGCGGCAGAGGCGGCCGCCGCTGCGCGGCCACAGGGCCAGTAGATCATCGGTCAGGTCTTCAGGCTCGATGGAGGACAGCCTGATTCGCTCCAGGCCGGTCTCGTCCAGCAAGCGTCGCAGAAGGAGCGCCAGGTCTGGCCGTTCCTGGCCAACCGCCGGGCAGTCTCTGCCATAGGCGCCGACGTGAACCCCGGTCAGCACCAGCTCGCGGCAGCCCTCGGCCTCGTGCTGGCGAGCCCGCGTCAACACGCTCGCCAAGGGCTCGCTGCGCTGGGCGCCGCGCGCCCGGGGCACGATGCAGTAAGTACAGTGGTTGTCACAGCCATCCTGCACCTTAAGGAAGGCGCGGGTGCGCGGCCGCTCCACAAGCAAGCTCTCACCACAAGCGAACGAACGGCCGGCCAGCGTCAACTCGACCAGACGGTGCTTGTCGGTATTGCCGACGACCAAGTCGACGCCGAGGGCGGCTACCGCCTCAGGCGCGACCTGAGCGTAGCAGCCGGTGGCCACGACCAGGGCCTCGGGGCTCAGGCGCCGTGCCTGGCGCAGCAGCGCCCGCGACTTGCGGTCGGCCACGTGGGTGACGGTGCAAGTATTGAGGACGTAGATGTCGGCGGGCGCGGGGAAGTCGACACGCCGGCAGCCGGCGCGGGCGAACGCCACCGCCAGGTCCTCGGTCTCGGCCTGGTTGACTTTGCAGCCCAAGGTGAAAAGGGCGACGGTAGGGATTGCCAGCCTCCGGCCGCCACGAACTAGGGGCGCAGTCGCCTGCGCCCCCCAGAGGTCGGTCACTGAACAGATTATAGCACGAACGGCGCCGCCTACTCGCCGACCCGACGGAGCAATTCCTCCCACTGGGCGTCGACGTCCGCTTGCATTGCCGCCAGCTCGTCCTCGCGGCCCGGCTTCAACAGGTGCTGGAAACGTCCCTGCGCCGCCAGAAACTCGGCTACCGGCTTGCGCTCGCGCGGTTTGTAGGTGAAGCGGTACTTGCCGTCCTCCACTTCGTAGAGCGGCCAGTAGCCGGTTTCCACCGCCAGCTTGGCCAGTTTGATGGTGTCCTGCGACTCGTAGCGCCAGCCAGGGACGCAGGGAGAAATGACGTTGAGGAAGGCGGGGCCATCCACCTGGAAGGCCTTCTGCGCCTTGGTGATCAGGTCGCGCCAGTGGCTGGGCGAAGCCTGGGCAACGTAGGGTATACGGTGCGCCGCCACGACCTCGGTCATGTTCTTGCGGGTCTGCCGCTTGCCCAGCTGGGCTCGGCCGACCGGGCTGGTCGTCGTCGAGGCGCCGCGCGGGGTCGCGCTCGAACGCTGGATGCCCGTGTTCATATACGCTTCGTTGTCGTAGCAGACGTAGACGAAGTTGTGGCCGCGCTCCAGCGCCCCCGAAAGCGATTGCAGCCCGATGTCGAACGTGCCGCCATCGCCGCCGAAGACGACGATCTTGACGTCCTCGGTGATCTCGCCCGCCTTCCACAAAGCCCGCAGGGCGGTCTCCACGCCGCCGGCCGTGGCCGAGGCATTCTCGAAGGCGTTGTGCAGCCAGGGCACGTTCCAGGCGGTGGTGGGGTAGACGCTCGTCGTCACTTCCAGGCAGCTGGTGGCGTTGATGGCCACCACCGGCCCGCCCGCGGCGTGCATTATCTGGCGCACCACAATGGGCGCGGCGCACCCGGCGCACATGCGATGCCCGCTGCTCAGGCCTTCCTGTTCTTTCGCCAGTTCTTTGAGATTGATCGGTGCCATTGGTTAGTCTCCCCTCACGCCCAGGTAGAAGAGCGGCTCCGCCACCTTGCCGGTCGCCAGCGCCCCCTGCAGGCGCTCCACGACCTGGCGCAGCAGGTCTGGGCCGGTGTCGCGTCCGCCCAGACCGTAGATGCCGTTCATAAAGAGAGGCCGGCGTTCGGCCTCAAAGAGGGCCGAGCGCACGTCGCCGCCGACCGGGCCGTTGCCCGCGCCCGGCGCGTCCGCCCGATCCAGCACCGCCACGGCCCGCGCTCCGCTCAGGCCCCGCAGAATTTCCGCTCGTGGGAAGGGACGATAGGCTCGCACGCGCAGCAGCCCCACCGGCACGCCCTGGGCCCGCGTCTCGTCCACCACGACCTCCATCGTGGACGCCGCGGAGCTCAGAACCACGACCACCATTTCGGCGCCTTCGAGGCGGTACTCCTCGACTAGACCGTAGTAGCGGCCGGAGAGACGAGCGTATTCCTCGGCGACGTCCTGGATGACGCGTGGGGCCTGGAACATGCCTTCCGCCTGCTGGCGCTTCAGCTCGAAGTAGTAGTCGAAGAGGGCCAGCGGCCCGTAGGTGACCGGATGCTGCGTGTCCAGCAAGGGGTAATGGGCCTTGTGCTTGCCCACGAAGGCCTGCACCTGCTCGTCGGCCAGCGGCTCGATGCTGGTGAGGGCGTGGGAGGTGATGAAGCCGTCGTAGCAGACCATCACCGGCAAGCGCACGTCGTCATGCTCGGCGACGCGCACGGCCATGACCGCCGTGTCGTAAGCCTCTTGGGCGTTCTTACAGTAGATCTGCACCCAACCGGCGTCGCGAGAGCCCATCGAGTCGGAGTGGTCACCGTGAATGTTGATCGGCGCCGACAGAGTCCGGTTGACGACGGGCATCACGATCGGTAGGCGCATGCCGGCGGCGATGTAGAGCACCTCGTGCATCAGAGCGAGGCCCTGAGAGGAGGTGGCCGTCATTACCCGAGCGCCGGCCGCCGCCGCGCCGATGCAGGTGCTTATGGCGCTGTGCTCGCTCTCCACCGGCACGAACTCAGTGGTCACGAGGCCGTCGGCGACGAACTGAGAGAAGTCCTCCACGACGTCGGTCTGCGGCGTGATGGGGTAGGCGGCGACGACGTGCGGATTGATCTGTCGCATCGCCTGCGCCACGGCGCCGTTGCCGCTGATGGCGATACGGCGTTTGCTGGTAGTGGTTGCCATTTCTCTCTAACCCTCCTCGCCCTCAGCTACCATCTTGATGGCCGCCTCGGGTCGGGCCGGGCACTCCGCGGCGCAGATGCCACAGCCCTTGCAGTGGTCATAGTCGATGCCCACTACCTTGCCACCCTCGACCTTGATGGCCGCGTCGGGGCAGTAGACCCAGCAAATCATGCAGCTGGTGCAGCGGTTGGTGTCCAGAAGGGGACGCTGGCCACTGCGCCACTCGCCGGTGACGTAGGCGCGGGCGCTACCCGCCTCGGTGACAACCGCACCCAGCGGCAGGTCGCGCCAGCCGCGCTTGCCCTCTTTCTCGGGCATCGGCCGCGACGCACTTCCGGCCCTCTCTTCTTCGTCGGTCCTCATTCCCCCCGCACCTCCTCGTAGGCTCGCCGCACGGCGCTGACGTTGCTCGTGGCGACAGCGCCCTTGAACTTCTCGGCCAACTCGTCCACGACGTTATCCAGCTGGACTGCCGACACCGCTCGCAGCAGGGCACCGATCATCGGCGTGTTGGTGATGGGCTTACCCAGCGTCTCCGAGGCGATGCGCGAGGCATCCACCGTGAAGACGTGGCCGTTCTTCAAGCCCAGCTTCTCGCGCAGTTGCGCCGGCGTGCCGCGGAAATTGGCCACCACCGTGCCGGCCTCGCGCAGGCCGTCGGCAACCGGCACTTTGCCCAGCAACGTTTCGTCCAGCACCACCACCACGTCGGGGGCGGCAATGTGGGCGAAGACGCGCACCGGCTCGTCGTCGATGCGGGTGAAGGCCTGCACCGGCGCCCCGCGCCGCTCCGGGCCATACTCCGGGAAGGCCTGGAAGTACTTGCCCTCGCGCAGGGCCGAGGCTGCGAGGAGTTTGGCAGCCGTGACTACGCCCTGACCTCCCCGTCCGTGCCAGCGGATCTCGAGCATATGTTTCTCCTCCGAAACTTCGAACAGAAAGCCTGCAAGTCGCTCAGCACCTTGCAGGCAGGGGCGCCTCGACCCGCCAGAGCCCAGGAAGTGCGACCGGCGGGCCTACGTTGACTTCGGCGTTTAGCGGTGCTCCTCGCCGCCCTCCAAGGCACGCCGCAGCTCCTCGAGCTCGCGCTCGATCTTGCTCTGGCGCCGCGAAAACGAGAAGACGTAGGCGAAGATGGCAAACAGGATTACCGCGTAGGCGACGAATACGTACTCTAGATTCACTGCGCTTCCTCTTCCCGGCTAGTCGCACCGGGAACCACCAGAATATTAGCCGAGATAAGCATTTATGTCAAACCACGCTCGGCGAAATGCTCGGCTTTCAGTCGCTCCAGCTCGTCTTCGCTTGCCTGCAGGCGGGTGCGCTCGACGAGAAGGTAGAAGTAGAGGGTGATGAAGGCGACGATGGCAACGACGAGCGTCAAGACCATCGGCGGAGTGAGGTTGAGCTCGCCGCCCTCCACGATCACCGGGTGAATGGTGCGCCACCAGCGAATGGACATGAAGACGATGGGCACGTCGACGAAGCCGACGGTGCCGAAGACGGCGGAGACGAGAGCTCGCCGGGAAGGGTCTTCCATCGCCGAGCGCAGCATCAGGTAGGCGACGTAGATCAGCCAGAGCACCAGCGTCGTCGTCAGCCGGGGGTCCCAGGTCCACCAGGTACCCCAGGCCGGCTTGGCCCAAAGGGGACCGGTCACCAGGACCAAGCTGCAGAAGACGATGCCGATTTCGGCCGAAGCGGCGGCGATGGCGTCCCAGCGGCGTTCGCGCCGGGCAAGGTACAGCAGGCCGGCCACGAAGGTCACGCCGAAGGCCAGAAACGCGGTTATGGCCGAACCCAGGTGAAAGTAGAAGATGCGCTGCACGTCGCCCATCGTCGCCTCGGGCGGCGCGTAGACCAACGCCATGTAGAGCCCCGCCAAGAGGCCCACGAAGGCGCCGGCGCCCAGCAGGCGAGACCAATAGCGATACTTCACAGATATCATAGGCTCAAGCCTTTCCTCCAGCGAGCCGGGCGAATTCCTGCCGCAGCAGGTCCGGGGTAAGTTCCGCGCGCGGCCGGTCCAGCACCAGCCGTCCCTCCGCCAGCAGGCAAACCCGCGAGGCCATGGCCAGACCGCGCTCGAAGTGGTGGGTGGTGAGCAGCACGCTGCGTTTCTCGCCCTCCAGGCCGCGGATGACGGCGTGCAGCATCTCCGCCGCTCGCTCGTCCAGGCCCGTATCCGGCTCGTCCAACAGCAGAATCGGCGGGTTGTGGAGCACGGCGCGGGCGATGGACAGGCGCTGTTGCATGCCCCGGGAAAAGGTGCGGGCGCGGTCGTGGGCCCGTCTGCTCAACCCTACTTGCGCCAGCACCTCCGCCACCCGCTGGCCCAGCCGCGGCACGTCGAACATCTGCCCAAAGAACCGCAGGTTCTCCTCGGCCGTGAGATCGTCGTAGACAAACGTCTGGTGCGAAATGACGCCGATCTTACGCCGCACCTCACCGGGGTCGGCCGCCAGGTCGCTGCCGTCCAGAATCACCCGCCCCGCCGTTGGCTTGCTAAGGCCCGCCAAAATGCGCAGAAAGGTCGTCTTGCCGGCACCGTTGGGGCCAAAGAGGACCACGAACTCGCCCCGTTCGACGCTGAGGTCGATGCCCCGCAGAGCCCGGAAATGGCCGAAGGTCTTGCTCACTCCCCGGGTCCAGATGGCCGGGGCGACCGTCTGCTGGGCCTGCCGCGTCGCCGTCGTGACCACGAGCTAGGCCTTTCTTGATTGCCGAGAGGCGACCAGCAGCTGGGCCTTCTTCTCGACCCGCAGGCGCTGGTACTGCTCCTCGTCTAGCGTGCCGGCCTCGTAGTCATCGTCCAAGGCGGCTATCTCACCCACCAGCCGCTCCCATTCGCCGTCGCTATTGGGCGACTCGACCGGAGGCAACGGCGCCCGGCGACGGCGACGCAGCACGGGATAGGCGATGCCCAGCGCCAGCACCAGCGCGCCCAGACCGCCGACGGCCAGCCCCAGCTTGTCGGTGCCGGCCGGCGCCGTTGTAGCGGACGTACTGGCCGCGGCGATCTTGTCCGGAATGTTGGTTAGTCGAATGCCGACGGAGAGATTGGCGGGCACGTTGTCGGCCGGCAGTTGCTGATAGTGGTTGCCACCGATATCCAGGGGCTGGGCGCGGCCCAGCCCCTCGCCCGTGATCTGGGCGCCGACGTCGCGCACGACGATGCTGACCTTGGCGACGGGATAGTCCAGAGCGCGCAGCAGCGCGCCCGTGCCATCTTGATAGGGCACGAAGTAGCTGATCACCAGCTGCCTGCCGCCGGGGGCTATGGGCGCCGTGTCCACCAGGACGCCGTCCACGACCTTGGCAAGCTGCTCCCCGACGCCGTCGACAAACTGCACGTGCGTGGCGCCGGTGGGCAAGCGCAGGCTGAGAGTGACGCTCTTGCCGGCCGCGTTCTTCTTGTCCCCACCCACGTACGTGCGGTCGCCGTCGTTGGCCACGGAGAAGACATCCATCACCACCAGCAGCTTGTTGTCGGAGTCGAAATCCACGATCAGGTGGTTACGGGCCAGGCTCACCTTGGCCGCATCGGTCGTGGTGTTGTAGATCGGCAGCTCCGCCGTCGCGGTCGGCTTAGCGGCGGTGAGGCTTATCTCGTCCGTGCCATAGACTGTGCCCAGAAAGGTAGCGGTCACGACGTAGGACTTGCCATCGGCGGCTAAGTTGTTGAACGAGTAGGAGCCGTCGGCGCCGACGGGCGCCGTGCGGCCCGTCTCTGCCCCGTCGTAAAGGCCGACCAGCTCCACCGTCAGACCGGCAGGCAGCGGGTCGCCGCCGGCAGACTTGTTGACCACCTTGCCGGTGATGCTGCCCTGAGCCGTCTGCGCGAAGATGGACGCCGGCGCCAGCAGGGTCGCCGCCAGCAGGAGCAGGAGAACGGCGCAAGAGAGTCGCCTCACCTGGACCTCCCATTCAGGGGCGCCCCGCACTTGGCGCAGAAGACGTCTCCTTCATCGTACGCCGTACCACAACGGGCGCACTGCGCCTGGGCGAGGGAACGCCCGCAGCGGGCGCAGAACTTATCGTCAGCTTGATTGCGGGCGCCGCAGGCCGGGCAGGTCACGCCCGCGCTAGCCCTCGGCTCCGCCACGGCCGCCCGGACCTTGCCTCGTCGCTGGGCAATAGCCAGCTCCAGGGCGTCCTCCACGGGCACGCTCTGGCGGGCAAAGAGTGGGTAGCCCACGTACACCACAACCGCCACCGTCAACACTAGGCCAAGCGCCAATACCAACTCTTCCCCTCCTCGCCCTAGGCCGCGCTGGGCGCCGGTTCGAGTTTGTCGTCGACCACCGGCAGCGTCAGGGCCCGTGTCTCGGGCCAGGCCGCGATCAAACCGCCCAGCAGGAGCAGCCCGCCGCCAATCCAGATCCAGACGATCAGCGGGTTGATCAGCACTTTGAACGAAGCGGTGCCATCGGCCGTCCAGCCGGCCAGGATTACGTAGAGGTCCTCGCGCAGGTTGGTGTTGATGGCCACTTCACTTACCGGTTGATCGGAGGACTGGTGGAAGATCATCTCCGGCCGCACGGCGCCCAAGCTCCTGTCCCCCTGCCACACGGAGAGCGTGGCCGAGACCATCTCCCGGGTGGCGGTCGCGTCCTCCGCCATGCCCTCGTACTTGAGGGTGTAGCCGCCCACCGTCATCGTCTCGCCAACCTTGAGGTTGGCCTCCGCCTGGCTGACGAAGAAGGTGGAACCCACGACGCCGATGGCGATCACGGCCATGGCCACGTGCACCACGTGGGCGCCGTAGCGCGGGCGATTGCCCCAGACCATGCCACCGAGGGCGGCGAGTGGATTGATGCCCCGGGCACGCTGGCGCGCCCGCGTGCCGCGATACCACTCGCCGGCGTGGCTGAAGATGACAAAGGCGCAGATGACGAAAGCCAGCAGCGGAATCAGCTGCCGCACGCCCAGTACCGCCAGGACCACGCCCACGACAACCGCCAGGCCGGCGGAGACCGCCAGGCCGCGCACGAGGCGCTGATTATCGGAGCGGCGCCAGGCCAGTATCGGGCAGATGCCGAGGACGGCGATGACCGCCAGGAGGAACGGGCCATCGACCTGGTTGTAGAAGTCCTTACCCAGCTCGATCTTGCGCCCGCCAACCATCTCTGAGAAGAGAGGGTAGAGCGTGCCGAACATCACCGCCAACACCGAGCCGACGAGGATGATGTTGGTGATCAATACCCAGTTCTCCCGCGACCAGAAGGACTCCAGCTCCTCGCCCTGCCCCAGCGTGGGCAGCCGCCAGATGATGAGCCCGGCGGAGAAGACGGTCACCAGCCCCAGGAAGGTCAGAAAGAAAGGCCCCAGCGAAGACTGACCGTAGGCGTGCACGGAAGAGATAATGCCGCTGCGGGTGATGAAGGTGCCGAAGATGGCCAGCAAGAAGGAGGCCGTCACCAGCGCCATGCTCCAGACGCGGAACATCGGCCGGCGCTTCTGCACCAGCGCGGCGTGCAGGTAGGCAGTGGCGATCAGCCAGGGCATAAGCGAGGCGTTCTCCACGGGGTCCCAGGCCCAGTAGCCGCCCCAACCGAGCTCGGCGTACGCCCACTGGCCGCCGAGCACGTTGCCCACGCCCAACATCAGCCAGGCGAAGAGCGCCCAACCGCGCGCCCGCCGTAGCCAGTCGCCATCCAACTTGCCGGTGACCAGCGCTGCCACGGCGAAAGCGAAGGGAATCGTCAGTCCGACGTAGCCAAGGTACAGCGCTGGCGGATGGATGAGCATGCCGACGTTTTCCAGCATCGGGTTCATGCCCAGACCGTCTACGGCCGCCGGGATGCGGTCAAAGGGACTGGCCACTAGCGCCACCAGCAAAGTGAAGAAGGCCAAGATAGTCATCGTCGTCGCCAGCACGTAAGGGGCGAAGGTGCGCTCGGCGCGGTTACGATAGACCACCACCGCCGAAAGGAGGCTGAGAATCCAAGCCCAGAACAACAACGAGCCGTCGTTGCCGGCGTAGAGGGCCGACAGCTTGTAGGCCAGCGCCATGTCGAGGCTGGTGTGCTCGTAGACGTAGCGCAGTCCGAAATCGCTGGTCGCCAGGGCGTACGCCAAGACGAGCACCGCCAGGGTGACGAGGGCGCCGACGGCGTAGGCGCCGCGACGGGCGCTGGCGACGAGTTCGGGGAAGCCCTCGCGCGTGCCAAGCACGGCCGCCACGGCCGAGTAAACGGCGACGACGAAGGCCAACAGGACAGCGATATAGCCGATATCGGTCAAGGGCGTCGGCTCCTCTAGCTTAGTTCTTGGTCATCTGGGTAACGTCGGCGTTCTCGTACTTGGAGGGACACTTGGTGAGGATGTCTTTCGCCTGGAAGGGCTGGCCCTGGCTGTAGCGGCCCTCCACGATCACGTCCGCGTCGTTGACGAAGGCATCCGGAAGGACTCCCTTATACTCGACGGGCATGCTATTCGGGCCATCGGCGATGGCAAAGCGAGCCTGCATGGTCTTGGCGTCGTACTGGATGGACCCGGCCACCACCTTGCCGGTGACTCTCACCTGACCGCTACCGGCGTGGCCCGACTGGGCCTCGGCGATGGTCAGGTAGTACACGCCCGCCGACTGGGCCGCGGAAAACACCAGGTAGCCCACCGCGGCCAGGATCACAGCGGCCCCGACGATCAACTTGACGTTCAGCCCCCGCCTGCGCTGACGCGCTACCACTGGGGGTTCCCAGGCCCGGCTGTCCTTGGCCATTTGCTAACCTCCCGGCGTGCCGTGCTACACACCGCGCGCCTGATTATCACACACGCTTTCCCACCGCCGCAAGGCGAAGCCAAGCGCCCGCGGGACCCCCCGCCGCGTCTGGCCTCCCTCGGGGCCAGCCCGACGGCGGCTAGTTCGCCTTCTTCAGCGGCTTGCCGCACACCGTGCAGAAAACGGCCTCGGGCCGCGCCTTGCTGCCGCAATGAGTGCAGAATCGCTCCTCGTTGCCGGCACCTTGCCGGGGAGCCAGCCGCACGCTAACCGTGCCCTCCCCCGCTCCCGCCAGGGCCGGCTTGCGTTTGCCACCCTGGCGGCGGGAGACCGCGCCGGCGGGCACCCGTCGCGGCTGGGGACGACCGCGCAGGTAGAAGTAGACCCCCAGGGCGACCGCGGCCAAGGCGGCGAACACGAGCGGCAAGGCATACTGGTTCCCAGCGCTGGCTGCCACGCCGCTCTGCCGCGGCTCCACCGAGGGCACCGCGTCAGGCTTCTCGTAACTGATCTTGAACGGCAACTCCGCGCCCGCGGCAACGTTGCTGTAGTCGTAGCGTTGGTACTGGAAGCCCTGGGCGTCCGCGAAGGAGACCGTCGCGGCCGGGGAGACGACGAAGTTGCTGGAGCGCAGAGGCTTCTGTATCTCTACCTGCAGGCTGTCCACTTGCCCGGGGGGGCGCACCGTGTAGGCAATACCGCGCGCGCCGGCGCCGGTCGCGGTCTGATAGTAGAAGTCGATCTGAGTGGAGCGCTGGTCGATGCTGACCGTGGCGCTGGGACTATCGCCGGCGGCGATCCGCGGCACAACCGAGAGGTACTGCCCCTGGGCATCGATCGCCGCCGCGGCATGAACCTCGGTGCCCTGGGGCAGGATGTAGCGCACCGTCGCCGGCAAAGTCACCTCATCGGCGAAGTCGCCTTGATAGATCACGAGGACGCGCGGGTCGTCGTACTCCGGCCAGATGGAGACCTTCAGCCGCTTAAAGTGCGGCGCGCTCTGCTGGGCCTGCACTGCGCCCGGGGAAACGACCAATACTGCCGCCAGCAAGGCGAGCCCCGTCAGGGCGAGCGATAGTAGCCTGGCTAACCGCACCGTTCTACTCCTCTGCCACAGCCGGCGGCCGGCCAGGTAGCGCAGCCTCCCGCCCGGCCGGACCTGGGGACGCCAGTTCGTCGATGGTAAACTCCATATAGGGGAACAGGAACCAGACGGAAGCGACGCCGAAGATCGCGCCGGTCACCACCCTCAGCTCCCACGTGCTCTCACGCCAGCCGAACAGCTGCGTGCCCCCGTCGAGCGCGATCGGCACCAGCGCCATCAGATATACCCACAGTGGTAACCGCCGGATGCGCCGCCGCCGCGTGGCATAGAAGAGGCCTGTCAAGAACATAGAGGAGTAGATGGCGACGTCCCGCTCACAGAACGCGACCTGATAGCCGGCGAGAAAGAAAGAGCGTCCCGGCAACTGGTGACAGGCGTAGGCATAGGCCGAGAAGAGGAAACGCCCGAGCGGAGCCAGGCCAGCCGCGCTCGCCAGAGGAGAAAGCACGGCCAAGCCGATGTAGAGGCCCAGCGTGGTGTTGACCAGGAATAGCCAGTGGGCGGCCAGAAACTCCTGGGTGGTCACGAAAACAGCCTGGGCGGCCCGGTCGAGGGCCCGCCGGCGGGGCGAGATATCCTGTGCGGCGAAAGGGTCGCGGTCGGCCAGCAAGTTTTTCCTCTTCCCGATCTAGAGACCCCGCGGGTCGGGGTCCAGGCGATTCTGGCGGAGCCTGAGCAAGTAAGTCAAGCCCATGATTGCGGCGAACAACGCCGCCAGCGCCAGGACCTGCGCCTGCTGCAAACCCCAGAAGGCGATCGTTTCCTGACGCACGAAACTGAGCAGAAAGCGCCCTAGCGAGTAGTAGACGGTGTAGGCGAGGAAGAGGGTCCCGCTAGTCCGCCAGCGCCCGCGCAGACGCCAGAGGATGGCAAACCCGACCACGTCCCAGATGATCTCATACAGTGGATAGGGATGGCCCGCCACGCCCAGCTCGGGGGCCAGCGAGTCGGGATGCACGTAGGTGAACGCCCACGGCAAATCGGTAGGCAGCCCCTGGGCGTCGCCGTTGATCAGGCAACCGACGCGGCCCACGGCCTGCGCCAGAATGAGGGCGGGAGCGGCTGAATCGAGTACGACGAACAGCGGCAAGCGCACTCGCCAGGCGTAGACGGCGCCCGCCAGGAGGCCGCCGGCTATGCCGCCGTAGATGCTCAGGCCGCCTTCATACAGCGCCAGGATCGCCTGCGGGTTGGCGACGTAGTAGGTCGCGTGGTCCAGAACGTGGAAGAGCCGCGCGCCGACGATCGCGCAGACCACCGCCCAAAGGCCAAGATTCGCCACCTCATCCACATCTAAGCGCCGCCGTTTTGCCTCGTGCAACCCCAGGGCGAAGCCGGCGAGAATGGCGACGACCACGGCCACGCCGTACCAGCGCACCGCGAACTGTCCCAGAGTGAAGGCGACCGGATCGATCGCGATGACTATGCCTTGCACGCGCACTACACCATCAGGCTAGTAGTTTCGGATTAGGCGGATTCGGCAGTAGGATAGCCCAACGGGCCCCGAAAAGCAAGCCGCAGCAGGTTTCTACTGTGTCGGCTTTCGTCCCCTCAGTCTATGTCGGGTTCGCTTGACTTCGGCGCCCATCGGCACCACGCTGACTGAACCGTCAACTTCCAGGACGGCGGATTGCGCCTGCGCAGGGTCGGAGATGCCGTGTTCACGCAGTGCCATGAGGACTTCGTCCCGAGTGATGCCCTCGCGGCGCAAATGCTCGTCGACGAACTGCCCGTTGTTGATGAGCAAAGTGGGCGTGCCGACCACGTGCCGGCCCAACCAGGCCCACTTTAGAGCGGTCCGGTTGATGCCCCAGTTGATGAGCAGCAAGGCGAAAGCCGCCAGCAGCCCCGCGGTTAGGGACGTGTCGGGCCCAACCATGGCGTTCTGCACAGCGTTAGATATGACCAGAATGACGATCAGGTCGAAGGGCGTCATCTGGCCCAGCTCGCGTTTGCCGGCCAGTCGAATCCCCAGCAGCAGGGCGAAGTACACCACTACCGTGCGCAGCAACACACTGGCCAGCGCCAACGGCTCAAACTCGAAGATCTGCGACCAGGGCAAAGCGGACCTCCACGCCAGCCGGCGAGCTACCTACTCGAATTATAGCCGACTGCCGCTGGCTCGGCTCAAAGGCTCTTCGCCCTCTGGCGTGAAGGATTGGTGGGCGCCGACATCTCCCACCAGGGACCGGAGCTCCCAGTGAGACCTCGGGTTGGTGGGGGCTGTGTCTCCAGCACGCTGTCGGCAGAGACGCCGACGGCTACCAGTCCTGGTGATAACCTAAACGCTGGTAGGGCCCGGCGTCTCTGCCGGGCCCGTCCCTGTGGGCGGTTGTCCAGGTCACAGCACGGGGGAGACGTCGGCGGCTACTAGATGGGCGATTTCCCTGGTAAAGACGAATCGCCGGCTCACGAACGAAGCGCGTAGGGGCTCTCGGCGCGATAGCGGCGCTCGAACTCCTCCCGCGTGCACATCGTCCTTGTATCGACGATACGGTCGACGGCCAGGATGCCTTCAAGGTGATCGATCTCGTGTTGGAGTAGCTCGGAGAGGTCTCCCTCCGCCCGGAACTGCCGCCAGGCGCCGGACAGATCCTGGTAGCGCACGTCTATCCAGCGATTCCGCTGCACCTGGAAGAAGATGCTGAGGAAGCTAAGGCAGGCGTCCCAGACAACCATTGTCTCGGCACTACTCTGCACAATCGAGGGGTTGACCAGCGGCCAGGGGTGGTCGACGTTGAGGAAGACGAGGCGCAGGTCGGCGCCGACCTGGGGCGCGGCGATGGCCCGCCCGTAGCCCGTCGCGGCCCGGCAGGTGGCGAGCGTGTCGCGCAGGTCGCCGACCAGATTCGCTACGGCGGGGTCGGTTGCATCTGCCACGGGCCGCGCAACCTGACGGAGAACGTGGTTGCCCATTTGCAGAATCTCACGCACGGCCATCGGTCTGCCTCCCGGGAAGCGAGTATCGAGATTGTGGCGTTCCCAGTATACACTGCGGACTGTCCGGCGAGGCACGGCGGTTGACAAGGCCCGGAGCGCACGCCGTCGGTTTGCCAAATGGTGGCAGGGGTGTGAGTCGGACCCACGACCAAGGGCTTATGAGTCGCTTGTCCATGTTGACCTAGGGACTTGCCGATTTGCTCATCACTGTGAGGATAAGGACGCCTGGAAGACCCTCCAGTACCTAGGTCACAGTCCCTTGTCCTGATTGTCCCTTGTCCTGACTGTCTTTCATTCCTCTCACTGCGTAGCTGGCGTCGCTGATGTTCTAGAATGGTACCGTTGGCGAAATGTTGGTCGCTGGGCTGCTAACTGATTAGTTCAGCACCGCAAGGGCGGCAAAGCGGGAAATACGCGTGACTGCGCCGGGCACATCGTTGAGCCATCACCTATTGCAGCAATCGAGCCCATCCCCTTGCGCCCAATGCTATCTACTCCGTCCATTGTCCGAGGACTCGATTCCAAAGTGCGCCATTGGGCACGATTCCGCCAAGGAGGGAATCCAAGAAAGCTGCGGCGAGGCGGTAACCTTCGTGGATGTCCGGGTCCAGCCCAACCTCGTGTGCAAGCCTTCGGTATGCTGGCCCCCAGTCTACCGGTGGCGTCGGTAGTGCCGCGGGAAGAGCATGCGTGCCACGGCCCTCGAACGTCATTTGGAGCGCCTGTCGCAGACGCCCCGCCTCGAAGGTGGCCGATGAACGGATCAGCACCAGGCCGACCAGATCCTTGACGCGGCTGCTCTGTCTTCCGCTCTGATAGGTGCGCGTGTGAGCGTGGACCTTCTCTGCGAAGTGCTGCTCAAGCGGCAACGCCGGCGCTTCGATCGGGGCGATGCCCGCAAAATCGAGGCGGGAGTCACGTCGCTTAGCCTGAGCATCTCGAGGGCGCTCTCATGTGAAACGACGGCCACTTCCTTGCCGACGGCAAGCCAGGCGACTACGATCTCTTCCCGCGGCCAGGACGGGTAATCGCGGAGGCGATAGCGGCCCCGCCGGATGCGGAGGAAGCGACCGTTTTGTGTGTGGTGGGTGAGGAGATATCGTCCGAAGCCACAGGCGTGTGCCTGCTGAGCTGTGAAGTAGCCGTGCTGTCCTGAAGCCACGCTGAAGAAGCAGCTATGATCGGAATTCCTGCCAGCGCTGTCACCCATATGTTGCATTCTACCCAACATCGGGGTGACACACAACACCTCATCATCGCCCAATTCAACCCAGAATAACCATCGTCGACGGCCAGATCAGGGAACCTACCCCTCGTTGCCTGACAAGCAGACCAAGAGCAGGTTGTGTCCTGTCAGCCTGAACAGCGGTGCGGCGAGCTTGCCAAACCGATGGGCGTGGTAGCAGGCTAAGCATTGCTCGAAACCAGGAGAACCGCACAGAGCCCTCCACGTTGTCGACGGGACTGATGTCAAGCCAGCCGCTTGACGGCCAGGGTTTTCTCATGTAAGCGGGCTACCGCTGGGCTGAACGTTATAATAGGCTTCATCCGTGGCTTCCCCTGGTTGAAGGCGCTGTCTGTCGACGACAGTTTGACCACGAACGGCCGTTTTCGTACCTCCCATTGCCTGCCTATCCGCCCCATACACTCACTACTAGACACAGCGCACGCCTGATTGGCCGATAACATGAGAAAGCCCTGTCCCCATCCTTGCCTACTGCCACTCCCCATCAATCCGCCGACATAATGGGCCCTATACGGGGAGCCTCTTCTACCACTCCGGTATTCACCTCAACGGAACAAGATGTCCTCTGGACGGTTGGCAGCACGCTCGCACGCAATATCTGTCTTGTCACCACCTGTCACTCAAGGTTATGATGTTAGCCGTGAGCAGCGAATACGGGGAACCATCGGGATGCGACCGGACGGGTGACGAGCGGCGACAAGAGATCATGACCCTGCTTCACGCGAGCGAGCGCCCTATTACGGGCGGCGAATTAGCCACGCGAATGGGAGTCAGTCGTCAGGCCGTCGTCCAAGACATCGCTCTGCTCCGGGCTCGCGGCGAAGGGGTGGTTGCCACCCCATTCGGGTACCTGCTAGCCGAGCGTCTGGCCCCAGTGGCTCTGCGTGCGATACTCGCCTGCCGTCATAGTCGCGAGGCTACCGAAGACGAGTTGCTGACGATGGTCGACCTCGGACTGAGGGTAATCGACGTCGTCGTCGAACACCCTCTCTACGGCGAGCTCCGTGGCTTGCTCAGGCTCGAGTCTCGCGAGGACGTGCGCCATTTCATGGACCGCCTGCGCGTATCCGAGGCCAGCCTGCTCTCCGCCCTCACGAAGGGTGTTCACCTTCACACAGTGGAGGCTTCCCGACCCGAAGTGTTTGCTCTGGCCCGAGCAGCACTACACGACAAGGGCTATCTCCTTGAAGACTCCGAGGAGGATTGAAGGCTGTCTTGTCACTTGACAAGACATGTCTGGCGGTCTACCATCTTCACCAGTGGACCATTGTGCTGTGGGCGCGCGGCGGGTCTGGCAATAGCTAGCCGGCCCGGCGCGCGTACTTTCGTGGTCCTGGCGAGGCCCTATGGAGACCGCGGCCTGTCTAAGCAAAGCTGCCCCTCTCGGCCCTAACGAGCAAGAGATTGCGCGGCGATTCAAACGACACACCGAGACTGCCCTAACCCTGGCAAGCCAGCCGGCGCGACCTTGCCAGCCCCCTTTGCCACCGAGCTACCAATTGTTGGATGACGTCGAGTTGGACGTCCGCCTGACGCGAGCGCGGGCGCTGCTGGGACGACGCGTGGTCGTGCTCGGCCACCACTACCAGCGCGACGAGATCATCAAGTTCGCCGACTTCCGCGGCGATTCCTTCCAATTAGCGCGGCAGGCGGCGAGCCGGCGTGACGCCGAGTTCATCGTCTTCTGCGGCGTGCACTTCATGGCCGAAAGCGCCGACCTGCTCAGCGGCCCCGAGCAGCAAGTCATCCTGCCGAACCTGGAAGCTGGCTGCTCGATGGCCGATATGGCCCAGCTGGAGGCCGTCGACGAGTGCTGGCAGGCCGTCAGCAGTCTGGGCGGATCGAGCATCTTGCCGGTCACGTACATCAACTCCTCGGCCGACGTGAAGGCCTTCTGTGGCGCCCACGGCGGCGCCGTGTGCACCTCCGCCAACGCGTCAGCCGTACTCAGCTGGGCACTCGACCACGGTGAGCGAGTACTCTTCCTTCCCGACGAGCATCTTGGGCGCAATACGGCCCGGCGACTGGGCCTCGATCCCGCCGCCGTCGTCCTCTGGGACCCGGCGGAGCCTCAGGGCGGCATTGACGCCGGTGAACCGCGGCGCGCCCGCCTGATCCTCTGGAAGGGCTACTGTTCGGTGCACATGCGCTTCACCACGGCCCAAATCGCCAAGGCACGAGAGTGCCAGCCAGGGGTCAGCGTGGTTGTGCATCCCGAGTGCCGCTCGGAGGTCGTTCTCGCCGCCGACGCGGTGGGCTCGACGGAGTTCATCGCCAAGACCATCAGAGAGGCGCCCGCGGGCTCCCAGTGGGCAGTAGGCACGGAAGTGCAATTCGTCAATCGCCTTGCCAAAGAACACCCTGACAAACAGGTCTCCTGTCTGGACCCGGTTGTCTGCCCCTGCAGCTCGATGTATCGCATCCATCCGTCCTACCTGCTCTGGGTCTTGGAGCGGCTGCTCGCCGATGAGGTGGTCAACCGCATTGTCGTGCCCACCGCGGTGGCCAAGTGGGCCCGGATCGCCCTCGATCGCATGTTGGCGATCACCTGACGGCAGCGCCTGGACGCGGCGTTGGGGAGTTGGCGCTCCACCACTTTGACGGCAGAGAGGATTAGCATTCGTGTACGACTGTATCGTCATCGGCAGCGGCATCGCCGGGCTGTACGTGGCCCTCCAGGCCCAGCGGCACGGGCGCGTGTTGCTGCTCACCAAAGCTGGGCTGAACGACAGCAACACCAACCAGGCCCAGGGCGGGATCGCCGCGGCGATCGGCGCCCAAGACCGGCCGGAGCTGCACTGGCGGGATACGCTGGTTGCCGGCGCTGGCCTCAGCGATCCCGCGGCAGCCTGGGTATTGACGAAGGAGGGGCCGGGCTGTATCGCCGATCTTGTGCGCTTAGGCGTGCCCTTTGACCGGGAGCACGGCCAGCCGGCCCTGGCTCAGGAGGGGGCCCACAGCCGGCCGCGCGTGCTCCACGCCGGCGGCGATGCCACGGGCAGGCACATCCAGATTACCCTCGGGCGTTTGGCTCAAGAGGCGCGGAACGTCACTATCCGCGAGCGCCATTTGGTGACCGAGCTGGTCACAGTGGGCGGCGCGATTCGTGGTGTCGTCGCCCTAGACCGTGGCGCTGGGCAGACCGTGCGCTATGGCGGCCGTTGCGTCGTGCTGGCCAGCGGTGGTGCGGGCCACCTTTACCAACAGACCACCAATCCGTCGGTGGCCACCGGCAGTGGCCTGGCTCTCGCCTATCGCGCCGGGGCCAGCGTTGCCGACCTTGAGTTCTGCCAGTTCCACCCCACCGCGCTGCTGCTGCCCAAGGCGCCGCGCTTTCTCATCAGCGAGGCGGCCCGCGGCGAGGGCGGCGTCTTGCTCAATACCGAGGGCCACCGCTTCATGCCCGACTACGACAGACGCGCTGAGCTGGCGCCGCGCCACGTCGTCACCGCGGCTATTCTGTCCGAAATGGCTCGCCACGGCGCCCCTTGCGTCTACCTTGACCTGTCCCACCTGCCCGCCGTACAGGTCCGGCAACGCTTTCCGACGATTGCCGCGTTCTGTCGTCAGTATGACCTGGATATCACTCAGAGTCCCATCCCGGTAGCGCCGGCGGCGCACTACATGATGGGTGGCGTACGCACAGATCTCTGGGGGGAGACTGACCTGCCCGGCCTATTCGCTTGCGGCGAGGTCGCCTGCACCGGCGTTCACGGCGCCAACCGACTGGCCAGCAACTCCTTGTTGGAGGCATTGGTGTTTGGATCACGCATCGTCCGGCGGATGCTGGTCGGTCAGGATCGGCGGGCCCCAGAGCGTGACAGCCTGCCGGCTGGGTTCCCGGATCCGGCAGCCTGCGGGTCGGCCAGCGGCGAAGAGCCCCTGACAACCGCCGTCCCCGAGGAATGTCGCTTTGGCCCACCCGCTGGAGAAGCTCGCCAAGGCCTGCCAGGTGGGCACGCGGGAGCGGGCGATGCGCCGGCGACCGCGGGAGGACCCAAAGTGGAGAGCGCGGACGTACAGGTCTTGATGTGGGACTGCGCGGGGATGCGGCGTTCGGAGGAGTCGTTGGCGACCGCCGGGCGGCAACTGGCGCGGTGGGCGGCCTCGTTGCCGGCCCCAACTGCCGCCCCGGAGTACGAGCTGCGCGATCTGCTCCTGGCCGGGCGTCTGGTGGTGGCGGCGGCGCTGGCGCGCCGGGAGACGCGGGGGGCGCATCGACGCGTGGACTTCCCGCGTGAGGATGCCGCCTGGCGGCGCCGCTTGGCATTCCGCATCCCAAGCCTCGCTTCGTCGGTAGAGGAAGCGGTTCCTACCCTTCAGAGAACGCGCCCACCGCTTAGGTGAGTCTAGCCGGTACCTTCAACCTTGCACGTTGCCCAGTTTCGCCTGTAGGAGCGAGTGGTGGGCGGGCGAGGTTGTGGCTAGGCGAGAGTCCCCACCGATGGTGCGGGCAGGGCTCTGCCAGGAAACGGGTAGATTGGGGGAGTTGAACATGTTGCTAGATCGCGCCGCAGTGCAACGAATCGTGGCGTCCGCCCTGGCCGAAGACCTCGGCTGGGGCGACGTGACGACCGAGGGCCTTATCGAGCCAGACCTAAAGGGTGTGGCGCAGTTGATGGCCAAGGAGGAGGGCATCCTCGCCGGCATCACGGTCGCCGCGTCGGTCTTTACCACAGCAGACCCTGCCCTGCAGGTGGAGGTCATTGTCCCCGACGGCAGCCGCGTGGAGCCGGGTGCGCTCTTGGCAGTTGTGCGGGGCCCCCTCGCCAGCATGCTCAAGGCAGAGCGGGTGGCGCTGAACTTCGTGCAGCGGCTGAGCGGCATCGCCACCGTCACGTCGCGCTACGTGGCGGCGGTGGCGGGCACGGGCGCGCGCATCGTCGACACCCGCAAGACGACCCCGAATCTGCGCTTCCTGGAGAAGTACGCGGTGCGGGTTGGCGGTGGCTTCAACCACCGTTTCTGCCTGAGCGATGGGGTCCTAATAAAAGACAATCACCTTGCCGCGGTGCGGGCTACCGGTCGGAGTCTGGCAGACGCGGTGCGGGGCGTCCGTCAGCGGGTGCCGCACACCGTAAGAATCGAAGTTGAGGTGGAATTGCTGGCCGAGGTCGAGGAAGCCCTGGCCGCCGGCGCCGATGCTATTCTCCTAGACAACATGGACATCGCCGGCATGCGGCGAGCTGTAGGTCTAATTGCCGGGCAAGCGATCATTGAGGCCTCAGGGGGTATTAACCTGGACACCGTGCGCGCGGTGGCCGAGTGCGGCGTCGATCTCATTTCGGTCGGCGCGCTGACCCATTCCGCCAAGGCCTTGGACATAAGCATGGAAATGGACTCCTAGTTTTCACTGACCTTCCGCACGCTAGTACCTCCTCAAGTGTGGTTGTCTCTGTTGGATGCGACACACGGTTGTGGTGTTTGGTGGGCGTGCTGGCGGCTGCTTCTAGGTCAAAATGGGAAGGGGTGGTACCCTCCAAGCGGCCGGGGGCGGAGCAACGCCCTTGCGACCAAGGAGGGTACCTTGGACAGACCAAGACTGTCCGCCGCTATTATAAGCGGCTTGGCATCGGGGCCGGGGCCTTGTCGCCCGGCTTGCAGCGTGTCGCCTCTCGCTTGGGGATCGACGACTCCTTTGCCGATGCGGTGGACGCCTTGTCAGAGACGTTGCGCATCGAGTTGAGGGACGAGGCAGTGCGGCGCGTTACCGAAGGCATCGGGCAGGTGGCTGAAGCACAAACCCAAACGGCCATAGCGCTGGCGCGGGCGGGTAAGGAGCCGATACTGAAGGAGGAGGTGAGGGCGGAATCGCCGCTGCTGCTGGTGGAGGTAGACGGTGTGCTGGTGCACGAGGTGGATGACAACTGGCACGAGGTGAAGGTGGGGCTAGCCGCGCCGCTGGGGCCCAAGGCACAAGAAGACGTGGAGACGGGGCGCGGCACCTTGCTGATGGGCAAACCGAACTACTGCGCCGGGTTTGAGAGCGCCGAGATCTTCTGGTGGCGGGTCTACCTGGAGGCGTGCCGGCGGGGCCTGGGGGGAGCGCTGGTGACGATGGTCGTGGTGCTGGGGGACGGTGCCGACTGGATTTGGCGCTACGCGCCGACGTTTCTGGGCGTAGCTGGGGTGAGAGTGGTGGAGATCTTGGATATCTACCACGCCTTCGAGCATCTGGGTACGGCGGCCAACGCGGTGTTCGGCCAAGGCAGCAAAGCGGCGGAGGAATGGTTGAGGCCGCTGAAACGGTCTCTGGAAGAGGAAGGACCTGTGCCGATCTTGGCGGCGCTAG
>JAMCYS010000134.1 GCA_023473795.1 Chloroflexota bacterium
GGCTAAGACCGGACGGCCATAGAGCCCTTCACAGCGGGGGATCGACAGAGTAGGATAACGACAAGCCGCACGCCAGGGTGGGTGAATTGTTTGGCCGAGCCCTGGGTGAATTACGTGGCCGTCGACAGAGCGGTCTTTGGACAACCGCGTCTTCCTCGCCCGCCAGCGGGTACAGGCTTCGAATGACGTCCGGTGGGATCTTCCTATAACCATCAATGAGTGTTTCTAGATCATCGGCCCAGCGCCGGTGGAGGCTTGTGCATTCCTGGCACATAAACTCTCTCTCTGATGGTTACCCTAGCCAGCGTAGGACCTTTGCTAGCGGTCTTTGGCCTACCGCACTCCGGACAACGGGCGAGTCCGTCTGTTTCTCTGAGCACGATTGCCAGTTCAGACGACATATTCTCCCCTTTCCTGCCTTATTGGCCAAAAGGCCACTACCAGCGCCGGCGCTATTGCCCAAAGGGTAGGGGCACGGTCTCCGCCGCCGCCTTTGCCTTCGGCGCCTTCTTGAACGTAACGCTCACCTGGCCGAGCGGCGGCATGTCGATGCCCTTGCCGGCCAGCAACTTGAGCACGGGCAGTATATGGGCCGCGCCGCAGCTAGTCCTCTACCAGCCCCTCGGTTTCACCGGCAGGGATCGGTGTCAGGCAGCGCCGTCACGAACAGCACTGTCCCGCTGGCTTCATCGCCGAAGACCACACTTCGCCAGACAGCCGGGGCCATGCAGACATCGAGGCTTCGTGCGCCGCCACTACCCGGATGCTTCCCTTCGGGATCGGAAGTCGTAGTATCGATTCTCCACCCGCCGGCCGGCAGGGTGCGCATGTAGAAAGCGAGTAGGTCCTTCGCGTTGCTTCCAGGAACTAGGTACTGCTCCATGTTGCCGCTTTGTCCGACCGCAGCCGATGGAACCATGATCCTCGCGTCAACCGCGCTGGGTTTGCCTGCGTCGGGCGCTGGTGTTTGGACAGCGATCCGCGTCGCAGTAGTCTCTGTGCTCTTAGCCGAAGTAAGCTGAGGGGTTGCCGTTAGCTCGGCAGAGCTGCCGTAACCAACAATAGCACCCGCTATCGCCAGTATCCCAACCATTGCCAGCGCGCCCCAAAAAGCAAGAGCCTGCCGGCGCTGGCCCGACGCGAGCAGCGGCACCCGTGAACGCAGGCCAAGAAAGTCGGTCAGGGCGGCCGTAGCCACTACTACGTCTAGGCCCAGGATGACCCCCCGCGTTTGACGACAAGGCACCGATCAGCAGAAGCAATAAGCCCACCGTGAAGCCGCCCGCCCGCTGAGTCCTACGTCGCTCGGCGGTTAGAATCGCTGTCCGCTCGTCCGGCGACATGGCCGCCAGCATCGCCTCTCGGAGGACCAGGGCCTTGGCCTTAGCCGCTTCCCGCTCAGCCTCCTGTCTGGCGCGCGCCTCCTGTCTGGCTTGTTCCGCGGCGGCTTCCGCCTGTCGTCTCGCCTCTTCGGCCAGGGTGTAAGCAGCCATCCATTCCGGCGTGCGCACGTAAGTAAGCGTGATCTTTCCCTCGGTCCGCCCGCCAAGGCCCAGGCCAATCAGGCCGATGGGCCCCAATTAGGGCGACCCCGGCTGCGCCAGCCGCGGCCGAACGGCCGACGTTGGCGTGCCCGCTCGCGGCGTTGCTCCCTTGTAGTGTCCAGCCCTTCTTGAGGGCGCTGTTTGCCTCCTTGGAAGCCTCCTTGGCGTTCTTGTAGGTAACGATCTGAGTTAGCTTGCTTTCGTCGTCGTACCAGGCCATTGGTCCCTCCTCGGCCTATGAAAAGCTTATCGCTATGCCGCTAACCAACTTCTCGACTGCAAGCCGGTCCGATCTACTGGCGCCATGACGACTTCGACCATCTCCTGAACTGTGGCAACGTCTCGTCCTTGACGTAGCGGCGCAAGATGTCCAGTTGGCGCCGTAGTAGAGGGCGTTCACGAGCTTCACCTACCTTCAAGACGCGCCGCAGCTTCGGTTGCGGGGCGTTCTCTTTTGCTCCGGTTTTGCTCCGATGCGCAACTCCCCGCCGAGCCACCAAGAGAAAAAGCCCGATTTCTCGGGCTTTTTGGGTGAGCCGCCACAGACTCGAACTGTGAACCGGCTGATTAAGAGTCAGCTGCTCTGCCAATTGAGCTAGCGGCCCTGGCGCGTTCGTCGCCAGCAGTCGGGATTATAACACAATCGGTCTCTTGTCCGCAAACGCCCCCACCAGGCTAAGGCACGCCCACTTAGACGGCAAGCCTATGGCCGTACGCTGGGACTTCTCGACGCGGCCGATGCCCCCCGGGGGGGCCGTGCCGCGCGCCGCGGCGGTCAGGTCAAGCCAGCAAACGGGCGAGTGTAGCTTGCACGTGGACTCCGCCGGAGACGGCCCCTGCCGAGCCAACGCCGCTCCATAAGCCAATTGCTCGTCGTCGATCCGGCAGCGGAGGCGCGCTAGTTCGCTTCCTTTTCCGCCGCCGGCGCCCGCCGCAGATGCCGGTAAATGTAGTAGACCACGGCCGCCAGCAGAACGGCCAGAATGACGTAGTCGAAGTTGTGCAGGAAGGCGCGAATGCTGGTCCAGTTGTCTCCCGCCAGCTTGCCCGCATAGACCAGCAGAATGGTCCACGGCACTGCCCCCAAGATGCTGAACAGCAGGAACTTGGGGAAGCTCATGCGCGCGATGCCGGCCGGCAGCGAAATGAACGTCCGCACCACGGGCAGCACCCGCGAGAAGAAGACGGCCCATTCGCCGTATTTCGAAAACCAGCGGTCGGCCAGGTCCAGGTCGTGTTCGGAAATGAGCACATAGCGCCCGTAGTGCCGCAACAGCGGCCTGCCACCATAGGCCCCGACGGCAAAGGCAATGCACGAGCCAAGCGTGTTGCCGGCTACACCCGCCAGAACTGCCAGCCAGAAGTCCCACACCCCCCGCGCCACCATCCAGCCGGCCATCGGCAGAACGAGTTCGCTGGGCAACGGGATGCAGGCGCTCTCGATGGTCATTGCCACGACGACTCCCAAGTAGCCCATGCTGGCGAAGAGGTGCTCGAGGAAAGGGATTACCATTTGCTCTAGCGCGGCGGTCAACTCAGTCTCCTCAGAAGTAAGTGGCAGCCGGCGCTCTCAGCAGCCGCTGCCGGCGCACATTATAGGGGCAAGCACGACACCCCCGCAAGCAGTGCTCCCCGCAGGTTTGCAGGAGCCGCGCCAGTTACAACCTGTGGTCCGCTCGCCACTGTGCTAAGCGGTCGGCGAACCTGTCCGTGCTCACAGCCCAGATCGCCAGCACACCGACCGAGACCAGGATGATCACCACGTTGATGCCGACGAGGTCGGCCATGGCGCCGACGAAGACGAGGGGCAAGATGGAGGCGACGTTTCCGAGGACGATTTGCACGGCGAAGATGCGCCCACGCGTGCTGGCGGGCGCCCTTTCCATCAGTATGGTCTGCGAGGGGATAATCACGAACGATAACGCCAGACCCAGGATCGCGGCGATGACCATCACGATCGGCACGACGCTGGCCCCGCCGGGCACGGCCGCCCAGCTCAACGCAGGCGCGATCACGGCATCGCCAAGGTTGCGCACCACGGCCAGCGCATTCAGGAAGACGGCGATCATTGCCAGTCCCGTTGCTACCAGCCTCTCCTTGCTCAGACGCGCGGTCAGCCTGCCCATTAGACTAGTGCCGATGATCACCCCCAAGCCCGCCGGGGCAAG
Source organism: Chloroflexota bacterium (assembly GCA_023473795.1). Taxonomy (GTDB): domain Bacteria; phylum Chloroflexota; class UBA6077; order FW602-bin22; family JAMCYS01; genus JAMCYS01. The sequence continues at coordinate 3,713 of JAMCYS010000134.1, forward strand.
CACGTACACGGCGTCGTCGGGACGGATGCCGAGCACGGCGACCACGTAGCGGGGGGCCAGCTCGCTCACGATCAGCATCAGGGCCGAGGCGGTGGTCAGGTGCAGCATAGCCAGCGAGGTGCGCCTGTCGGAGGTGATGAAGCGCCAGCTATCGATCACGTCGTTCCAGACGTGCTGCACCATGGCGCTCTTGTCAATGCCCGCCAGGGTCCTCTCGGGCGGTGCCTCGGCGGGCAGCTGCCAGACCAGTATCCCTGCCGCCCCAAAGGCGGCAGCGGCGGCGAAGAACAGCACCTGCGGGCCGAAGAACTTGACGAGCGGTGGCCCCAGCAGCACGAGGCCCGCCATCTGGGCGGCGTTGTAGGTCAGGTTGAAGAGCGAATTCGCCGTTATTAGCTGCCGTTTTGAAACCAGCTGGGGGATTTTTGCCGCCTCCGCCGGCGCGAAGAACTGGGTTACCGTCGAGGAGACGAAGTTGACCGCGAAGACGAAGGCCAGGGAGCGGTCGTACAGGAGGTATCCCAGGACGACGAGGGCGCGCAGGAAGTTGGTGCTGACTAGCACCTGCCGCTTGCTCATCCGGTCGACTAGCGCTCCCGCCACCATGCCCAGCAGGATGGAGGGTATGATCGTCGTCAGTATCGCCAGGCCCATCTGAGCTGTGGAGTGGGTGTATTCCTCGACTACAACCAGCAGGCCGAACCAAATTGCGTTCTGGGCCGTTTGCGACACCGCCTGGGCCAACCAGAGAAACATGAAGTTGCGGTTGCGATATATGGCTATGTCGGCTGTCTCGGGGTTCACTTGCGCCATGTGGTCATGGAGCGGACGCTTGCCGGGAGCCAAGTCCCTAGGCCTCGTCGCTACCCGGCGCCTCCGCTGCCGGCGACGAAGGCGGCCTGAGGGCAGGGGCCGGCTCGCCGCGCGAGATGAATGCCTTGATGCGCCGCTCAAACGTGCTGCGGGGAATCAGCACGCGACGGTTGCACTTGAGGCAGCGAATGCCGATGTCCGCGCCCAGCCGCACCACGCGCCACTCGAAGCTGCCACAGGGGTGCTGCTTGCGCATACTAACCACGTCGCCGAGCCGAATCTCCATTACCATTGGCGATACCTGTTGATCTCTGCCCGCAACGCCGTGGCCGCCCGCCTTGCCGCCGTTGCGAAGTCGTCTCCAGCCGAGGCGTAGATGATGCCGCGAGAGGAGTTAATGATGGCGAGCTCCCCCTGATCATTTACGCCATAGCGGACGGCCCGCTCCAAATCTCCGGATTGGGCGCCCACGCCTGGAATGAGCACCGGCAACTCGGGGGCCACCGCCCGCACGCGGCGTATCTCCTCGGGGAACGTTGCTCCGACCACCAGACCCAGATTGCCGTTGGCGTTGGCCGCGGCGACCCGCCGTGCCACCACGAGATAGAGCGGTAGCGGCTCTTCGCCTGCCCCCGGCGATAGCAGCAAATCCTGGAATTCTCCCGCTCCCGGGTTTGACGTGCGGCAGAGAACGAATACGCCCCGGTCCACTCGCTGGCTGAAGGGCTGCAGGGCTGCCAGCCCCAGGTAGGGGCTGGCCGTAACCGCGTCACAGCCCAGCGTTTCGAACAGGGCGCGGGCGTAAGCCTCCATCGTGTGGCCTACGTCGCCGCGCTTGGCGTCGGCGATCACCGGCACGTCGCGGGGAATCAGCTCCAACGTTCTGGCCAGCAGCTCCCAGCCGGCGACCCCCAGCGCCTCGTAGAAGGCCAGATTGGGCTTGTAGGCGCAGACCAGGTCGGCCGTAGCCTCGACGATGGCCCTGTTGAACGCTAGATAGCCGCCAGGCGCATCGCGCACGCCCGGCGGCAGCCGCGACGGCTCGATGTCGAGGCCCACGCAGAGTAGACTGCGGTTGCGCCGCGCCGACGCCAACAGTTTTTCTACGAAGGTCGTCAGTGCCCCTCCTGTGCCGGCTGCGGCCAACTATAGCATATGGTCTGGAGGGTGTACAGCCAGGCCGCTGGGCTGCCTGGCCCATGGCAAGGTGAAGCTATGGTGATGGATTGCCTGGACTCCTAATAGTCGCAGTTCCAGGTTGGCAGTTGACGGCATTCTAGGCGCATGGTAGATTTGCTTTCACTAGGTCGTACTGTTTGTGTGCCACGAAGTATTCGTTTTGGCGAACGGTTGGAGGGCAAGTAATGGTTGACTCGTCTTCGGAGACGGAGCGCCGAGGCTTGATCGGCGACGTGATGAGCCTCGAAGGCTGGCTGTACTGGCAGGTTCGCGCCGGCTACTTCGATCAGTGGCTGAGCATCGAGGTGACTATGCCCCAGCTCAAAACCCTCATCCTGGTCTACGGTAGCGAGCAGCAGTGTCTGCGCATGGGCCAGCTGGCGTCGTCGCTGGGAGTGGCCTTGTCTACTGCCACCGGCATAGTTGACCGCCTAGTGGAGCAGGGTTTGCTCGTTCGTCAGGAGGACCCGGAAGACCGCCGCCTGGTGGTAGTCCGCCTCACTGAGAAGGGTCGCGAGACCATCGAACTTCCCCATCGCGTGAGCCAACAAAACATGTTGTCTCTCCTCGAGAAGCTTTCGTTGCCGGAGCTGCGCATTCTGGCTCAGGCTCTGGGGGCGCTGCACGACGTGGCCCCCGACCTGATTCCTTCCCACAGGATCTCGGTGTGAATCGGATCTGTCGTCGAGCGTCTGTTGGCCTTCAGTGACATAAGGAGATTGCACCGGTTATGAGCAAGAGCGTGCTGACCAAGGTGGTTATTCTGGGTTCGGTGCTGCTGACAATGGCTGGCTGCACGAGCAACTCGGCGGCGCCCACTCCCGTGGCCACCCCGCCGCCGACCGCGGTGACCGTGGTGAAGGCGGCGAGGGGCTCGATCGAGGCCAGCCTGGTATACCCCGGCAACGTGCAGACGCGGGCCCAGGTGCCTATCGTGCCGGAGGTTGCCGGCAGACTCAAGCGCCTGGCGGTAGACGTGGGCAGTGAGGTGAAAGCGGGCGACGTCATAGCCGAGGTCGATGCCTCCGCCTATGACTTGCAGGTGGCCCAGGCGGAAGCGGCCCTGGCGGGCGCCCAGGCCAAGAAGGCTTCGTTGGAAGCCGGCGCGCGCGACGAGCAGGTAGCGCTGGCCAGCGCGAACCTGAAGGCGGCGCAAGAGAGACTCGCCACCATGAACGATGGAGGTCGAGCCGAGACTATCGCCCAGGCCGAGGCCAACCTAGCTGCGGCGCAGGCCCGCCTCGACCAGGCCAAGAAGGGTCCGACGCCCGAGCAGTTGGCTATCGCCGAACAGCAACTGAAGATAGCCAAGGATCAGGAATACCTCACCCAACAGAACGTGGAGGAGCTATCGCGTCGCACCAACGATGGCACGAGCCACTCACTCCAAACCCCGTTATTCTCCAAGGACATTGGCGGAGCGCAGTCCGGCGTCGCCTACGAGAATACCAAACTAGTTGAGGCGCAGATCGCCCAGCTCACCGCCCCGCCCACACCGGAGCAGCTGGCTCAGCTGCAGGCGGCGGTGGACGTCGCCAGCCAGCAGCTGGCCCTGGCGAAGGCACCGTATTCTTCTCACGACATAGGCCAGGCCGAGAGCGCGGTCGCAGCGGCAGAGCAGCAGCTCTCTCTGGCCAAGAACCCCTACACGGCCAACGACCTTAACGCCGCGAAAGCCGCTGTTCAGCAAGCGCAGGTCGCCGTCGATCTGGCCAAGCTGCAGCGGCAGAAGGCGACCATCATCTCGCCTCTCGAGGGCATCGTGGCCCAGCGGCTGACCGCCGAGGGCTCGATGGTGGGCCCCACCGGACCGATCCTGGTGATGGTGGCGCGGGATGTGGAGGTCTCAGTGCAGGTCGAGGAGGCCCGGCTGAGCCGGGTGCGAGTAGGCCAGGCGGCGACGCTCAGCGTGGCAGCCTATCCCGGGGAGAAGTTCCCCGCCGAATTATCGGCGATTGCGCCCTCCATCGACCAGCGCAGTCGCGCTGCCCAGGTTAAGATCAGGCCCAAGTCGGATCCGCGACTTCTGGACGGCATGTTCGCCCAGGTCTCGATAGTCACCGGGCAGCAGTCGGACGCGCTCCTGGTGCCAGCCACGGCCGTAGTAGACCGCGACGGCAAGAAGGTGCTCTTCGTCAGCAACGGGGGCTCCGCCGAACTACGCGAGGTCAAGCTTGGTTTCGTCAACGGCAAGGTGGTCGAGGTGGTAAAGGGCGTCGCCGAGGGAGAGGATGTCGTCACCAGTGGCGCCGATGGACTGAGCAACGGCCAGCCGATCGCGGTCAACGGCTAAGACGATGTGGCTTTCTGATCTATCGATCAAGCGGCCGGTCTTCGTCACCATGGTGACGATCGCCCTAATGGTGGTGGGCTGGATCTCCTACACGCGGATGCCCGTGGACCTCTTCCCAAATTTCTCCGTGCCGGTCGTGGTCGTGCGCACCATCTACCCGGGTGCCACGCCGCAGGAGGTGGAGAGCTCGCTCTCCCAGCCGGTGGAGCGTGCCGTCAGCTCGCTGAACAGGGTCAAGAACGTGCGCTCCACTTCTAACGAGTCGGTGTCGGTGGTGATGGTGGAGTTCGACACGGACTACGACTCCAAGCAGGCCGCCGACGAGGTGCGCCAGCGGGTGGAAAGCATGAAAGGAACACTGCCCGCCGACGCTAACGATCCCGATGTGCTGCGGTACGATCCCGCGTCGACCCCCATAATGTTACTGGCCGTCTCGGACTCCAGCGGCAGTCTGGATTCCTACCGCCTGCGCACTCTGGTGGAGGATGAGGTCTCGAGCAAGCTGGAGCGCGTGCCGGGAGTGGCCTCAGTGACGGTCAGTGGCGGTCTGCAGCGCCAGGTTCAGGTCAACCTGCAACTCACCAGGCTGCAGGCCCTAATGCTGCCCGTACAGCAGGTCATCTCGGCGATCAAACAGGAGAACGTCAACATTCCAGGCGGCCGTCTCAACGAAGGCAGCCAAGAACGTCTAGTCCGCTCCGCGGGCGAGTTCACCAGCGTCGATCAGCTGGCCTCGGTGCCGATTCAAACGCCGAGCGGCGCCACCGTCTACCTCCGCGACATAGCCGAGGTCAAGGACGGCTACATGGAGGTGCGTTCCACCAGCCGCTTCGACGGCAAGGACAGCGTACTCGTCTCTATCCTCAAGCAATCGGGCACCAACACCGTGAGCGTCGCGGATGGGGTCAAGGCCAAGATGGAGGAAATCAAGGCTAGTCAGCCCCAGCTGAATCTGGCTATTGTGGACGACCAGTCCGTCTTCACCCGCGAGTCAACGGTGGACGTGATGGTAACGCTGGTCATCGGTGCCATCCTAGCGGCGCTGGTCGTTCTGGCCTTCTTCCGCAACTTCCGCAACACCCTAGTCACGGTGGCTGGCCTGCCGGTGATCGTGCTGGGCTCCTTCGTCTTGATGAGCAGTCTCGGCTTTTCGCTGAACATGATCACACTTATGGCCCTCTCTTTGTCGATCGGCATGCTGGTCGACGACGCCATAGTTGTGCGCGAGAACATCTTCCGGCATACCGAGGAGGGCGAGCACCCGCGCCTTGCCGCCAGCAAAGCGACCGCCGAAATCGCCCTAGCCGTGCTGGCAACTTCCTTTACCATCGTCGCCGTTTTCGCTCCCATCGCCTTTACCTCGGGCATCGCCGGCCGCTTCTTGCGTGAGTTTGGCCTCACGGTCGTCATCGCGGTCCTGCTATCGCTCTTCGAGGCCTTCACACTTGCGCCCATGCTCTCGGCGTACTTCTTCCGGCCGAGCCGCAAACCCCGGGAAGAGGCCACCCACCGCAGCGGCGCCTACGGTCGGCTCGACAGCTATTACCGCCGCGTCCTCGGCTGGGCTCTACGACACCGGCTGGCCATCGTCTTGGTCGGGCTAGTGTCGCTGGTGGGAAGCGGCATCTTCGCCTCGATCTTGGAGCGATCCTTCATTCGCGACTTCGACCGTGGCGACCTCACGGTTAACCTGGAGATGCCTCCCGGCACATCGCTCACCGAGATGGACGCTGCCGCTCGGCAGGCGGAGAAGATGGTGATGGCGGTCCCCTACGTCGAGCGTGTCGTCACGTCGGTTGGCTCCGACGACGGTACGACCGAGACTGGTTGGTTGAAAGTCCACCTGAAAGAAAGGGGGCTGCTCGATCGTTTCCAGAGCGACGTCCGTCCTCAGCTGGCCACGCTCTCGCGGGTGCGCTTCAACATCGACATGCAAGCCAACAGCCTGGCCGGCATGCTCAGCTCCTCGGCCAGCAACGTGCGCGGCCGCCCCTTGCAGCTGCAGGTTAGGGGCGACGACCTAGCCAGTATCGACTACGCCTCGCGGCAGGTGTTACAAGCGCTCTCTCGCATCCCGGGTGTGGTCGACATCGACCGCAGCCTCAAGTCCGGCCGACCGGAGCTGCGGATCGTAATGGACCGGGAACGGGCGGCGGATTTGGGGGTTTCCACCGCCCAGGTCGGCGCCACCGTGCGCGCCCTGGTCAACGGGGAGGTCGCTTCCACGCTCCGCGGCACGGACAAGGACATAGACATCCTCGTTCGCTTGCAGCAGGCCGACCGTGATAGCGCCGTGGCGATAGAGCAGCTGCCGCTGCTGACGCCCAAAGGCCGGCTGGTGCCGCTCTCGGCCGTGGCCAATCTCGAACCGGGCTCCGGTCCGGCACAGATCGACCGGCTGAATCGGCAGCGCGAGGTCACCGTCGGCGCCAGCTACCTTGGCAGGCAGTTGGGAGAGGTCACGAACGATGCCCACGCTGCCATCGACAAGCTGCCTTTGCCGAAGGGAGTAACCGTCACCTTCGGAGGTACCACCACCTATATGGAGGAGGCCTTCAGCAGCCTCATTTTCGCCTTGCTTCTGTCTATTCTCTTCGTCTATATGATTCTGGCCTCGCAGTTCGGCTCCTTCGTCCACCCATTCACCATCATGCTGGCCTTGCCGCTCTCCTTCCTGGGCGCGTTCTTCAGCCTCTGGGCGAGCGGCCAGAGCCTGGACATGGTGAGCTTGATCGGCGTGATCCTGTTGATGGGCCTAGTGACGAAGAACTCGATTCTACTCGTCGATTACACCAATACCCTGCGGGGCCGCGGACTCGCCCGCGACGAGGCGCTACTGACCGCGGGGCCCGTGCGTTTGCGGCCGATCCTCATGACCACAATCGCCATGATCTTCGGCATGGTGCCGATTGCTCTGGGCTACGGCGCGGGCGCCGAGGTTAGGCAGCCGATGGCCATCGCGGTCATCGGCGGCCTGACGACGAGTACCATCCTCACCCTGGTAGTGGTGCCGGTGGCCTACTCCCTGATCGACGATCTCACCGGCGTCTTCCGCCGGCTCTTCGCCAGCCGCCAACCGCTGCCGGCGGCGGGAGGATCGGACGGTGACGGGGCAGCGCCGGCCTAACGCCATTTCACCACGCCTCCGCTCTGGTTACTCGCCGAGGCCTGGCCGCTGGCTACTCCGCCGGCCGGGCCTCAGTCTGGCCGGCGCAGGCTCACCACACCGGTCGCGAGATTGCTGTAATACCCGGCCGGCGAGTGTATAATGCTCCGTCGGACGAGCGATCTGGCCCGTATTCTTAGTCATGGAGATGGCGGTGGAGATCAATTTCTGCCCCGAGCGGATCGTCGAGTTGCAGGCGGCTCTTACGCGGGAGGAGGTGGAGGAGCGGGCCCTGGCCAAGCGGGTGGACGTCTTCGGCCAGGTGGCCAAGCTCTTTCAGCGCCCCAAGGCCGAGGACATCACTATCGCCGCTTTGCAGCTGAGATTCGAGCCGTTCTGGCTGGCGGCAGCCACGGCGCGCTACGTCTATGAACGCCAACACGTCTATCACGTCGAGGTTCCGCCGGAAGTGCAGTCCGTCACCGTCGAGGGGCACGAGTACTCGGCGGCCGCGGGCAAGAACCCGACCTTCGACCTGCCAGCGCTGGATCACTGCCGCGAGGAGTCCCGCCAGGAGATGTTGGTCGACGCCGTCTCAGGGCGGGAGGGTGATTTCAAGAAGTTCCTGGCCTACGGCAAGAACGAAGTCCCTGACTTGGCCACCCTAGAAGCGAACGGCGCTGTGGTTCTCCCGCCCCAAGCGCGCAGCTCAGTGGTGGTCCGCAAGATCGTCACACTGTTGATGAAGTCCTTCGAAGCCGACACCATTCTCGAAGATAGCGTCGACTTTGAGGAACTGACTCTGTATTACCGGCCTGTGTACGCCGTCGAGTATCTCTGGGCGGCGAAACAGAAGCGCCAGGTGGTGGAGGTAGACGCCCTCACGGGTGATACTCGTACCGAGGGCGGCCGGATCGTACAGCACGTCACCCGCGTTCTGCAAAACGACGACCTGTTCGATATTGGCGCCGACACGATCGGAACCATCATGCCGGGCGCCAACATCGCCATCAAGGTCGGCCGCTTCGCGGCCCGCAAGGTGATCAAGTAGCCCGAGCCGCTTCTGCATCGCTCTAGCGCTCGCGACCATACCTTGCTGCTGCCCTGCCTCGCCGCTCGGGCGGGGCTATTTCAGCTTGGACTGCCGACTGTCGGACCCCCGTTCGCCCCCGCCGCCGTTGGATGTTACAATACGCTCTAGTAGGCAAGCAGAACATGAACATGGCCGTGACTTGGCAGACGCTAACAGTAATCGTTCTCGCCTTTGGCTTTGCCTACTTGAACGGCGTGCTCGACAGCGGCAGCCTGGTGGCGACGGCCATCGCCTCGCGCAGCCTGAGCTCACGCTGGGCGCTGGCTTTGGCCAGCCTCGCCGAGTTGGCCGGGCCCTTCCTTTTTGGCACGGCCGTTGCGACGACGATTGGCACGGGCCTGGTGCAACCCGCAACCGTTAGCGTCCTGCTGGTGGGCTCGGCCCTGCTTGGCGCGCTGGTTTGGAATGTGTTTTCTGCCTTCGCCGGCCTACCGACAAGTTCGTCGCACGCTCTGGTGGGCGGTCTGGTAGGGGCCGCTTTGGCGGCGGGCGGGACGCAGGCCCTTCAGGCGGCGGGGCTGCTGCGCATTCTCTTGGCGTTGGTCGTCGGGCCGTTGGCCGGACTGGCCCTTGGTTACCTTGGCCTGCGGCTGCTGCTGGTGGCTCTGCGCGTGGCTACGCCCGTCGTCAACTACTGGTTCAAGCGGGCGCAGACCGTGACTCTGATCGTGCTGGCCTTGAGCCACGGCACCAACGACGCCCAGAAGACGATGGGCATGCTCTTACTGGTACTGGCCGCGTCCGGTGTGTCCACCGGAGGACAGGTGCCACTCTGGGTGGTTGCATTTAGCGCGGCAGGCCTGGCCTTGGGCATTGCGCTGGGAGGGTCGCGGACCCTGCGTACCGTGGGTAGTGGATTCTATAAGATCCGCCCGGTGCACGGCTTCAGCGCCCAAACAGCCGCGGCGTTGGTGATCTTGGGCGGCACCGCGCTGGGAGCGCCGCTGAGCACCGGTCAGGTGATGAGCAGCGCTATTATTGGCGTCGGCGCGGCCCATCGTCTTTCGGCCGTGCGTTGGGAACTGGCGCGCAACGTCGTCATCGCCTGGTTGGTGACGATGCCGGTCTCAGGCACGTTGGCCGGCGGCATGTATTGGTTGCTCTCCCGATAATGAGGCGGCAGAATGGGGCTTAGGGACATCCTCTTCGGGCGCAGGCGAGCGGACTTCTTGGGCATGCTTGAGGAGCAGGCGCTTATCACCTTGAGGGGGCTGAGAGCACTGGAGACCTTCGCCAACACGGGGAGCAAGGAGGACGCCCAACAGGTTACGGAGCTGGAGAAAGAGGAAGACGACCTGCGCCGAATCTTAATCGAGGAATTGAACCGCACGTTCGTCACTCCGATCGACCGCGAAGACATCTTTGCCCTTTCGCGGGCAATCGACGACGTACTCGACTACGCCTATACCACTGTGGACGAGATGACGCTTCTCCAGGTGGAGCCCAACGAGCACGTACGCCGGATGGTGTCCGTCTTGCGCGACGCGGGTGAGGAGCTATATCGCGCGGTTCGCCACCTCAAGAACCACCCCAGGGTGGCCAACGACCACGCCCTGCGCGCCAAGGGGTTGGAGAATCGAGCCGAGTCCATTTACAGAGAGGCGCTGAGCCAGCTGTTTTCCCTGGCCGGCGACGTCAACGGCATAGTCCACGTGCTCAAGATGCGCGAAGTGTATCGTCACTTGAGCAACGCTGCCGACCGGGGCGACGAGGCGGCGGACATTATCACCGACATAGTCGTCAAGATGACGTGAGGGGGTGCCCGTAATGCGCACGTTGATCATTGTCCTCGCGGTAATGGTCGGACTACTGGCTGTCGTTCCACTGGTGGTCCTGATCGTCGTCTGGGCAGCGCAGGGGTTCACGGCCGCCGCTGCCTGGGCGGCCATTTACCTGCTTCTCTGGTCCATACTGCTCACTCTGGTGCCGCTGGCGGTCCTGGCGGTGGCGGTGGTCAAAGGCGCGCCTTTTGCACTTGGCAAGATGGGCTCGTTCTTCGGCAGGTTCCGGCGACTGGCAGAGCGCTTGGACGGTCTGGTGGCTCGCGCCAGCGGCGTGGCGGTGCGCCCAGACATCTGGTTGTACTCGAAGGCCGCCTGGCTGAGCGGCTACCTGCACGGCGTGCAGCGTTAGTTGACCCTCCGCCGTTCGTAGTCTTTATCAAGGTATCGGAGGTGCGGCTGTGAAGATGGAGGTCAACAGGAGCGACCTGGCAGGGGGACTACTGGCAGGTCTCGCGATTGGCTTGGGAGTTGGCTTGTTGCTGGTTCCCAGGCGAGGTCAGGCTCTGGGGGCGTGGCAGAACAGCGAGATGGGCCGTCGTCTCGCCGCTTCAGGCCCGTTAATCTTCGAAGCGGGCCTTGTCGTACTCACCCAGCTGCGCCCCACCTTGGGCCGGCTGGCGTGGGGCCTGGTGCAACTGGCGGGAAGATCCCGACCGCGAGGCGGGGAGAAGAGCTAGCCAGTGGCGCTTGGCAGCCGCGGCTGACGCCGTTGCCGACGCCTGGGGTGTAAGCGGAATGGCACAAAAGCTGCGATTCCCCTGGGGTGAGCGGCGGTGCCGAACTATCCCGAAGCAAAGGTAAGGCGAATGACAAAACCACAGGATGCCAGGGAAGGGAAGCAAAATCGCTTGGTCATCCCGCAGGTTGTTCACCGAAGACCTCCGGGCTGAGAGCTCTGAGCCACCGGCGGCAATGCTGCCCCGGAACCGCGCAACGTCAACCTGGTTGAGGGGTCAGGCCCTGCGTGCCGGTTAGTTGTACGGCGATGGGGTAAGCGAGAGGCGGATAGCCGGCGAACGGGCTGGCTCTCACCAAGTCACTTCGGTGAGAGCCAGCTATTTTTGTGCCTTTTTGAGGTAGGTCCGAGAGCGCACCGTGCGGACCAGGGAGGAGCGGATCGAGAATGAACCTAGTCGAGCGTTTGGAGAAGTACCGCGCCGAGGAACGCAAGCTGGGCTGGCAGGGTACTTTCAAGGAATACTTCGATCTAGTCGCCAAGAACCCCAGCCTGGCCCGGCTGTCGCATGCCCGGATCTACGACATGATTACCGCGGCTGGTTCCTACGTGGGCGAGGACGGGGTCAAACACTATCGCTTCTTTGAGGACGATCTGTTTGGCGTGCAGCACAGCCTCGATCAACTGGTTGAGTACTTCCAGTCGTCTGCTGCCAGACTCGAGATCCGCAAGCGCATCCTGCTCATGATGGGCCCGGTTGGCGGCGGCAAGTCCACGATCGTCTCCCTGCTCAAGCGGGGCCTGGAGAAGTACACGCGCAGCGACGAGGGTGCCGTCTATGCCATCAAGGGTTGCCCGATGCACGAAGAGCCGCTGCACCTCGTCCCGGACACCATGCGCCCAGAAATCGAGCGCGAATACGGCATCTACATCGAGGGCGATCTCTGTCCCTCCTGCCAGGTGCGGCTACGCGAGATGTATGGCGACCGGGCCGAGGAGATGCCCGTGGAGCGGGTCGTCTTCTCGGAGAAGACCCGAGTCGGCATTGGCACTTTCTCGCCCAGCGATCCCAAGTCGCAGGATATCTCTGAACTCACCGGCAGTATCGATCTGGCCACGATTGGCCAGTATGGCAGTGAGTCCGACCCGCGAGCCTACCGCTTTGACGGGGAGCTGAACATCGCCAACCGAGGCATGATGGAGTTCATCGAGATGCTCAAGTCGGATGAGCGGTTCCTCTACGGCCTGCTCACCCTGTCTCAGGAACAGAACATCAAGACCGGTCGTTTCTCGATGATTTACGCCGACGAGGTGATCGTCTCCCATACGAATGAGAACGAGTACAACGCTTTCATCGCTAACAAGCGCTCGGAGGCGCTGCAAGACCGCATCATCGTGGTCAAAGTGCCCTACAACCTGCGTGTGTCGGATGAGACGCGCATCTACGACAAGCTGATCCGGCAAAGCGGCCTGCGGGACGTGCACATCGCGCCGCACACGCTCGAGGTGGCTAGCACGTTCGCCATCCTTTCTCGTCTGGAGGAGTCGAAGAAGGCTGGAATGAGCCTTCTGAAGAAGCTCAAGCTCTATGACGGCGAGGAAGTGGATGGCTTCACCGCCAAGGACGTGAAGGAACTGCGGGAAGAGGCTAGCCGCGAGGGCATGACGGGCATTTCTCCCCGCTATGTGATCAACCGGCTCTCGGCCGCGCTGGTGAAGGACGACGTCAAGTGCATCAACCCGCTTGATGCCCTGCGGGCCCTGCGCGACGGCATGGACCAGCACACCACTATCGGCCGCGAGGAGCGGGAACGGATCTTGAATCTATTGGCGGAGGCGCGACGGGAGTACGACGACGTGGCCAAACGAGAAGTGCAGAAGGCTTTCGTCTACTCCTTCGAGGAATCGGCAAAGTCGCTCTTCAACAACTACATGGACAACGTCGAGTCATACTGCAATCGCACCAAGTTGCGTGATCCAATCACGGATGAAGAGGTAGAGCCGGACGAGCGTCTGATGCGCTCGATCGAAGAACAAATCGGCATCACGGAGACGGCCAAGAAGACCTTCCGCGAGGAGCTACTGATCCGTATGTCGGCGGCAACCCGCCATGGGCAGCGGTTCGATTACACGGCGCACGAGCGGCTACGGGAGGCTATCGAGAAGAAACTCTTCGCGGACCTCAAGGACGTGATCCGGGTGACCACGTCGGTCAAGGCGCCGGACGCGGAGCAGATGCGGCGGATCAACGACGTCACCGAGCGCCTGATCACCGATCACGGCTACTGCCGGATCTGTGCGGGAGAGCTCCTGCAGTACGTGGGGACGCTGTTGAACCGGTAAATCAGCCACCGCCCGGACGAGCTGTCCGGGTGAGCACGGAACCCCGGGGACGCGGTTTCGATGAGTCCCCGGGAGGGCGCCGGAGCAGGGCTAGTGGGTACGTAGGTGGGGTTTCTCCAGCAGATGGGGAAAGAGGAGGCGCTACAGTGGAACGTATTATCAATCTCTCCAAGCGCGACTGGTCGCTCTACCGTAGGGGTCCGATCGACCAGGCTCGGCACAACGAGAAGGTGAAAGAGGCCATCAAAGCCAACCTGCAGGACATCATTAGCGAGGAGGCCATAATCTCCTCCGATGGCAAGCGGGTGGTCAAGGTGCCGGTGCGTTCGCTGGAGCTGCCGCACTTCCGGTTCGACCCCAACAAGAGCCGGCAGGCCGGCCAGGGCTCCGGCAAAGGCGAGCCCGGCGAGCAGGGCTCCGAAGACGGGCAGACCGTGGGCCCGGGTCGGGGCAAGGGAGCCGGCGACCAACCGGGCCTCGACTACTTCGAGGCGGACGTTACGGTGGACGAGCTGGCAGATGTCCTCTTCGAGGACTTGAGTCTGCCCTTCATGGAGAACAAAGGTGGCCAGGAGCTGGAGGCGCCTGACATCCAGTTTACCGACCTGCGCAAGAGCGGCAGCCTGGCCAATCTGGACAAGAAGCGGACGATCATTCAGAACATCCGCCGCAACGCCATGGGCGGGCACCCAGCCTACGAAAGCCTGCGCGACGAGGACCTCCGCTACCGGACCTGGCAGAGCGACGTTCGCCGGGAGAGCAATGCCGTGGTCATCGCCATGCGCGACGTTTCGGGCAGCATGGGTGAGTTCGAAAAGTACATAACGCGCAGTTTCTATTTCTGGATGGTTCGCTTCCTACGGACCAAGTACAGCAACGTGCAGCTGGTCTTCATCACGCACCACACCGAGGCCAAAGAGGTCGACGAGGAAACCTTCTTCAAGTTGGGGGAAAGTGGTGGCACTAAGGTGTCGTCTGCTTACCAGTTGGCGTTGAAGGTCATCCGCGAGCGCTACAGCCCGCAACTGTGGAATATCTATCCGATCCATTTCTCGGACGGGGACAACTGGGGTGAGAAGGACAACAATCTCTGCGTCGAGCTGGTGTACAAACTGATCGATATGTCGAACCTTTTCGGTTACGGCGAGATTCAGGAGGGCGGCTATCGCTCCCTCAGCACGCTGATGTCGGCTTTCCAAAACATACGTACCGAGCGCTTCATAGGCGTCACCATCACCGACCGGAAAGACGTCTATCCGGCTCTGAAGAGATTCTTCGCCCGTCGCGAGGCGCCGGCTGATTTGGAGGAAAGAGAGGCGGCGTAGTCGATATGGATCGCGAAGTAACGGAACTGGAGCAAGCCATTGGCCGTGCTTGGGACGTAGCCCGCGGTTTCGGCCTTGACCCGTTCGACCTCCGCTTCGAACTGGTGCCCGCCAACATAATGTACGAGTTCGGCGCCTACGGACTGCCGACCAGGTTCTCGCACTGGACCTACGGGCGCACCTACCAAGAAATGAAGACTATGTACGACTATGGGCTCAACAAGATCTACGAGCTCGTGATCAATACGGATCCGTGCTATGCTTTCCTCTTGGACTCCAATTCGGTCCTGCAGAACAAGTTGGTCGTGGCCCACGTGATCGGCCACTCCGACTTCTTCAAGAACAACGTCTACTTCCAGGAGACTCCGCGCGATATGCTGGAAAGCGCTGCCGTCAACGCCGACCGCATCCGCGCCTACGAGTACCGCCACGGCAAACTAGCGGTGGAGCAGTTCCTGGACGCGGTATTGGCCCTCCAGGAGCACGTGGACCCCAACCAGATCATTCGCCGCCAACAGGAGCGGCAGCGCGGACTGAAGGTGGTGTCACGCCCTCGCCAGCGTCAGGGGCCGTATGACGACCTGCTCAGCGTGGGTCTTCTGGAAGAGCAGCATGAGGCGCCACCCGCCCAACAGGCCAAGTTCCCAGTCGAACCGGAAAAGGATCTACTGCTCTTTCTGATGGAGAACTCCACTGCCCTTAGCGACTGGCAGCGCGACGTCGTGGCGATAGTGCGCGCGGAGATGCTCTATTTTACGCCGCAAATGCGTACCAAGATAATGAACGAGGGCTGGGCTAGCTTCTGGCACTCGCGCATAATGCGCGAGCTCGAGCTGACAGACGGCGAAGCCTTTGAGTTTGCCCGCCTGCACGCCGGCGTGCTTAGCCCTAGCGGCCAGCAGCTCAACCCGTACTATGTGGGCTTCAAGCTCTTCGAAGACCTCGAGCGTCGCTGGGACCATCCTACCACCGCGGAACGCGCGCGGTACGGCCGGCAGCCCGGGCAGGGGCGGGCGAAGATCTTCGAGGTCCGCGAGACGGAGAGCGACGTCTCTTTCCTACGCAACTACCTGACTGAGGAACTGGTTAGGGAGCTGGATCTGCACGTCTACAAGCAAGAAGGAGAAGAAACTAGACAGGACGAAGAGAACTGGGAGGAAGTGCGCGACTTCCTGGTCAACAGCATGTCCAACTTTGGTCACCCCTACCTGCTGGTCACGGACGGCAACTTCGAGGGCCGGGGAGAGTTGTTGATTGAACACGTCTTCGAGGGACAGGAGCTGGACCAGAAATACGCCGAGCGTACTCTTCCCTATCTCTACCGACTGTGGGGCCAACCTGTGCACGTGCAGACGGTGATCGATGAGAAACCGCACATGCTCACCTACGCCAATGCCGACGAAGGAATGACCAAACGACGACTGTAACCGTTCGCGGTGCCGGCCAACGAAGAAGCGGAGTCGGTTCGACTCCGCTTCTTCGTTGGCGTTGGGGAGAGCCTGTCTAGTAGAAGATCCTGGCCAGTTCGTAGAGCCCTTTGTCGACTACTCTGTTAGCCGATACGGCCACTCGCAGTGACACGGGCACCACTTGGTCGCCCTGCAGTCCGGCCATGTAGCCGAAGCGCCCTTCCTTGACGTAATCCACGGCAGCCACTCCCAGGCGCGTCGCCAGGACCCGGTCGAAGACCGTCGGCGAGCCGCCGCGCTGCAGATGGCCCAGCACCGTGACGCGCGTCTCGAAGCCGGTGCGTCTCTGGATTTCCCGCGCCACGGTCTCGCCGATGGCTCGCTGGTCGAGGCGAACGTGGCCGAAGGCGTCGACTTCGTGAAGTTCGCGTTCCATGGCGCCCCTGACCTTGGCACCCTCGGAGACCACGATGATGCTGAAGTCCTTGCCCCGCTGTCGTCGCCCCTCCAGGTGCAGCACGACGTCGTCGAGCTCCGTCTCTTCCTCCGGGATCATTACGTAGTCTGCCCCGCCAGCCAAACCACCGACGACGGCGACCCAGCCGGCGTCACGGCCCATCACTTCTACCACCAGCACACGGTGGTGGGCACTGGCCGTGGTGTGCAACTTGTCCAGAGCATCCGCCACCGTGCTCACGGCCGAGTTGAAGCCGATGCAGTAGTCCGTGCCCGACACGTCGTTGTCCATGGTCTTCGGCACGCCCACCGTGGGTAGTCCCCGATCGAAGAGGCCGGCTGCCACGCTAAGCGTGTCATCGCCGCCGATGGCGACCAACGCCTCCAGCTTGTGGCGTCGGAAATTGTCGCTCACCATCTCCATGTCGTCCTCGCGCTTGAGCGGATTGGTGCGCGAGGTGCCGAGCATGGTACCTCCCAGGTGCAGTATCCCGGAGACTGATTCAGCTGTCAGTGGCCGAATGGTGCCGCCATCCAGCATACCGGCCCAGCCGTTCTGAATGCCTGCCACGTCCCAGCCATAGCTGAGGGCGCGGCGCGCCACGGCCCGAATGGCAGCGTTTAGCCCTGGGCAATCCCCGCCGCCCGTTAGAACCCCGATCTTCATCTCTCCATCACCCCTAGGCTTGCGCCCGCCAATTAAGTCTTCCCGCCAAACGAGCGGAGAGCCGCCGTCCTGCCGGTCTACTGCCAGCGTCAACCGGGTGGCGGTGATGCTTGGGGCGCTGCAGCCTCAATATGAATCAAAGAACAGTGCCGCTGCCGCGCGTGCTCGGCTGAATATCAACCAAACCAACGTCGCCAACGCGACTCCGTCAACATAATAGCGGGTGGCGTACCCTGACGTCAAGGAGTTTGCCGCGGGAAACGCCTGGCCGCTGGGCGACCTTATTGACTTGGCAGCACGTCAGCCGTATATTCGTGCCGGCCCACAAGAGCCTTACCAGAAGGGCAGCAATGGACGAGAGCAGCCTCATCGCCGCCAGCCTGAGAGGCGAGGTCCGGGCCTTCAACCGGCTGGTTGAAGCATACCAGGACCTGGCCTTCAACGTGGCCTATAGGATGCTGAGCGACCGTGACGCCGCCGCAGACGTGACGCAGGACGCCTTCATCGCTGCCTACAGGGCGTTGCCCCAGTTTCACGGCGGCTCCTTTCGCTCCTGGCTGCTTCGCATAGTCACCAACGGCTGCTACGACTTCCTCAGGGCACGCCAGCGCCATCAGCAGAGCTCCCTAGAGAGTATGCTCGAGACTGGGGATGACCTGGGGCTATCAACTGAGCCCAGCCAGTCCCCCGAGAGTCTGGCGCTTTCGCGCGAAATGCTGGGCGCCATCGCCAAGGGACTAGCCAAATTGCCCCCGGATCAGCGGGCGGCGGTCGTTCTCTCTGACGTCCAGGGCTTCAGTTACGAAGAGATAGCCGAGGTGATGGAATGCTCGCTCGGCACCGTCAAGTCCCGTCTTAGCCGCGGCCGTGGCCGCCTGCGCGAGATTCTACTGGCGGAAAGGGAACTTTTGCCGGGGCGCTTCCGTCTTCTCCATGGCGGTGAAATGACGTGAACATTCTTCGCGGTTGGCAGCACAAGCAGGGTTGCGAAGGTATCGGACCTTTGCTCTCGCCCTACATAGACGGCAGGACCCGGCCCGAGGAGACTCGGCTGGTGCAACAGCACTTGGCGTCTTGCGCGGACTGCCAGCTGGAGTTGGAGCAGTTGCGACTGGTCGTGCAGGGGCTACAGACCCTGCCACAGGTTCGCCCTTCTCGCTCATTCGCGCTAGCGGCGCCACCGGCTCGGGTGCAGGTGCCACCAACCGTGAGCAACATCGTCTACCTGCGCCGGCTCGCGGTCTCGCTGGCGGCTAGCCTGGTCCTTCTCTTCGCCTTCGCTTTGCAGGCCGGCCTGCCCGCGGCGTTCGTGTCGCGGGCCAGCCAGCCGGCCGCTGCTCCCGCCAAAGTTACCGGCCTGGCCGCCAACGGGGACAGTGGCCGGGCGACGGCCGCTGCCGCCCGCAAAGTGGCGCCGCAGGCAGCCGCCGCTCCCACAGCGGAAACGAACACCGCCCCGGCTCAGGCGCTTGCTGCCGCGCCGGCACCGGCGGCGACCGAGCCGGCCGACGCGGCAAAGGCGGCGAGCGCACCCGCCGCCCCGGCCGCGGGCGCACCGCTTGCGCCGACGCCGGCAGGTGCGATACTGGCTCCGGCCACGGCCGCACAGGTCCCGTCGCCCGTGCCGCCTCAGGTCGCTGGGCAGTCCCCCGCTCCGGCCGAATCGGCGCCAGCGCCCCTAGCGCGGGCGCCGCAGTCCACAGCCGCCCCCGTGGCGCCACCCGCATCGTCAGCCACGAGCGCCCCCGACACTCAAGGGGAAGCTGGGGTGCAATCGGTGCGCTCGTTCTTCTGGGAAGCGGAGTTGGCCCTGGCATTGGGCCTGCTTCTTGTTGCGGTCGCCATCATCCTCGGCCGCCGCTCTGTCGGTTCCTAGTCTGGGGTCTGCCAGGCCCGATCAGCGCCGGTTAGCGGGGGCAGAGCGAAACACGGCTGACGCCCGGCGGACGGGCAAGCTTTGTCAGCGGACAGCCAGCCGGACCCGGAGTGGCTGGCATTCGTGCATAACTGGCAGGTATGGCGGTAGGGGCGGGGCTCCGTACCCGCCCGCCCGTCTAATCCCCACGCCGAGCTGGCAACTACGCCGCTACGGCCGCCGCGGCCGCCCCCTTCGCTACGCTTCGGGGACATGGCTGGCGGGCGGGCAGAGACGCCCGCCCCTACGGGATTATGCACGAATGCCAGGAGTGGCTGTTGACAGTTATTTGACCGGGGCCTATGTTTATATGGAGCGTGTGGCGGACGGCGCCAACCAGGCCCAGCCCCGGGCAGAGAAGAGCCGCTCACATAGGCTAAAGGGAGGACGCAGACGAACATGGCGTGGGAGACAAAGGACGCACTGGCGACGCTGAGTCAGGCTATGAAGTTCGAGTCCGAGGGTAAGGCTTTCTACCTGAAAGCCGCGGAGCGTACTGCCGATAGCAGGGGGCAGACGATGTTTCGCTCCCTAGCGGAAGACGAGAGCGAGCACTACGACAAACTCAAGAAGGTTCACGATCAGCTGGCCACCGCCGGCACCTGGGCGAAGAAGAGCGAGGTCATCTCTCGCCAGCCTGCTCGATGGCAACTGCCCTCGGTCTTCGACGCCAACAAGCTGACCAAAACGGTGCCGGCCAGCGCGGACGACGTCGAGGCCCTGAAGCTCGCGCTCAAGGCCGAGACCGATAGCTACCACACGTACGCCAGCAGTCGCGACAAGGTGGACGATCCCGATGGCAAGGCGTTGTTTGCCTACTTGGCCGCTGAGGAAATGGGCCACTACAATCTGCTGGACAAGACTCTGGAGTACCTCAACGATACTTCCTCGTTCTTCCTGATTCAAGAGCACGCCATCAACGAGGGCTAGGCCGCTACGACGGCAAGATAACGGTAACACAAAGACCGGGTTGACAGCGCCAGCCCGGTCTTTGCAGTTCGGAACGTGGTCGTAGCTCAGGACTCGCAATAGTAGGTGACGCCAAAGACCCCAGGACCAGTATGGGTCGCAATGACCGGACCGACCTCGCCGATGAGTAGCTGGGCGCAGTCGTACTGCTCCTTCAACCATCCGAGCAGTAGCGCCGCTTCGTGGTCTCCCTTGCCGTGAATCACAGCGCCGTGAGGGCGCGCGCTCACGGGCAGGTCCTCGGCTATCAGGCCCATCAGCCGATCCAGGGCTTTCGACTTCGTGCGCACCCGCTCTACAGGCTGAATAATGCCTTCCTTGATCGCCAGAATCGGCTTGAGGTCTAGTAGGCTGCCCAGCAGGGCCGAGGCCCCGCCGATCCGCCCGCCTTTGTGCAAATACTCGAGCGTGTCGACCACGAACAACACGCGCACGTTCGGCACGAGCCGCTCAATCGTGGCCACCGTCTGCTCGTGATCTGCCCCCTCCTCTATCTCCTGTACGGCGCGCAAGGCCAACAATCCCAGACCCATCGAGACACTCAGCGTGTCTATGACAGTGATCTTGGCCTTTGGCATCAAAGCGCGGGCGGCTACCGCGGAAGCGTAGGTGCCGCTGAGGTGATGTGAGATATGCAGCGAGACGATGGAATCCGCGCCTTCTTTGAGGAGGCGCTCGTAGACGGCGACGAACTCGCCTGCCGACGGCTGAGACGTCGTGGGTAGAGCCTTACAGTGCTTGAGCAGGTCGTAGAACTGGTCGTTGGTAATGTCGATGCCATCGGCATAGCACTGGCTGTCGATCAGCAACTGCAGCGGTACGACCTCGATCCCTCGGCTGGCCGCGAGCTGCGGCGGCAGATTGGCAGTGCTGTCCGTCACCACGCGTATCCTGGCCAACTCGTGCATACCCCCTTCTGAACGTCTTGCAACCGGGCCGCTGCCCTGGTCTGCCTAGGCCCCGCTCTCGTCCGGTTCGATTTCCACCTCCGGGCTGACTGTCTCCTCTTCGCCGTCCTCGCCAGTGGCCTCGTCCTCCTCTATGCCCTCATCGTCTTCGTCGTCTTCCTCGAAGTCGTACTGGAGCATGCCGGCCTTGATGTAGGGCCGGACGCCCGTGCCCTCGCTCGGCTTGAACGACGCCCGGCCGGCCTGGCTGGGGTGGCGCAGAGTCTCACGGACAAAGATGGCGATCTGATTCTCGCCAAGCGTAGAGACCGCTGCTACGTACTTGTTGCCGCCGTGCATCAGGTCGATCAGCCGTTGGCTAAGTCTGGGCTCGACCTTGCCTAGGTGCTCGCCCTTGGCGTTTTGCACCACCAGTGCTCGTCCCTCTGGCACTAGGAAGACCTCATCGCCAGCCGCCATGCGGGAGAGAGTCCCCTTCGGCCCGGGCTGGACGAGAGAAGTGAAGCCCGTCTTTCCCGTTTCCTCGATGAACAGGCGAGGGTCAAGCTGGCGATGGGCCTTGTCTTTGGTTTCCTTAACGTCGACGTTGACTAAACGAGCCAGGTTCTTTTCCGCGATCCGGTTCATCGGATCCATTTCGAGGGCCTTGCGGTAGGCGTCCCTAGCTTCGGGATAGTGACCAAGCTCCGTCAGGGCCTTGCCCAGGCGGTTATAGGCGTCGACATCGCCCGAGAAGAGGTCGATGATGCTGCGGTTGACCTCCGCTGCCTTTTCCCATTGGTTCTCCATGGCAAGCTTGATCGCCTGCTCGACGCGTTGCCGTTTGAGTTTGGCCTTTTCCTCAGCCTGAAACCTTACCATGCTCCGCACTCCACCATGCGTACTGCAAACCGACTCTGCTGCCTGATTGGCCGTTACGGTCCGTCAAGCAAGGGGGCTCGCGGTGCCCAACGCAAGAGTCGTGCCACGGAACGGCCTGGACGGGGTCCGACCAGGCTCCGGGGCGTCGGGCCGGTATTATACACTATCGCCCAAGGTCCGCAATACGCTGCTCCTGGTGGCCGAGGCAACGAAAGGCCAGGCCGATAACCGGCCTGGCCAGGCGGTGAGACGACGCAGCCCCGGACGCTACGCCTAGGAATGGGCGCGCATCTTCTCGTAGCAGCTGGGGCAGTAGACCGGGCGGTCGTTACGCGGCAAGAAGGGGACCGACGTCGGAATGCCGCATTCGGCGCAGACGACTGGATGCATCTCGCGCGCGCCGGTGCCACCGCGCTCTCTCCGGCGGGTAGCACGACAGGCAGGGCAACGCTGCGGTTCGTTGAGCAGCCCCTTCTCCTTGAAGAAGGCCTGCTCGCCCGCGGTAAAGACGAACGTCGCGCCGCACTCGCGACACTTCAGGGCCTTGTCTTTGAAGATGGAAGTGGCATCGGTCATAGTGGTGCTTGATCCTTCCTTGGAACTTCCACGAGCGCTAGGCTTCTGCGCCACCATCGGTAGTCGGCACGGCGACCGCCGCGCCCCACCGAGGGTCCTGACACCATCAGTAAGACCGCGAGTTCACCACCTCCATACCTCAAGCCCGCCGCGACGACGGGGATCCGCCCGCTGCCGCCCCTGCCGGTGGCGCACACCCGGCGACGAGACGACACGGCAGGTCCGCCGCGTTTGGCTTCTGCCGCCCTCGCGACCCAGGCCCGCCGCGGAAGAACCAGCACCTCGCCCAGATTGAACGCAACCCGCCGAAATGCCGACCGCAGACCCAGATTGTCGAAAAGTGCAAGCCCCCACCGGACTTGGCTGCATTATACCAGAATTCATCCGCTTGTCAAGTTAGCTGCTGAAAAGCGGGTGAGGTTGGCGGGTTGGCGGCTTGGTTGACGATCATTCCTGGCGAAGGATATAATTCCGTATGGAGGGGGGCTCGGCGACCAGAGCCCCCTTCACCGTGGTGGCTGGAGGTGCCAGTTGTACAAGAAAACCGCGCTGCCCAACGGGCTACGCGTGCTCACTTCTGATATGCCGCACGCGCGCTCGGTAAGCTTAGCTTTCTTCGTGTCCGCCGGCTCTCGCCACGAGGACCCGCGGAGGGCGGGCGTGGCCCATTTTCTCGAGCACATGTTCTTCAAGGGTACCCAGAACCGCCCCAACTCGCAGGAGATCTCCGAGGCGATCGAGGGCGTGGGCGGTATCATCAATGCCGAAGTGGGCAAAGAGATGGCCGTCTACTGGGCCAAGGTTGCCCAGCAGCACACGACAGTTGCCCTCGACATTCTCACCGACGTGCTGCGCCATTCCCTGTTCGACAGAGATGAGATCGAGAAGGAACGGCGGGTCATCCTGGAAGAATTGAATATGATCGCCGACGACCCGCGAGAGTGGGTGGACGTGATCCTCGACGAAGTCATGTGGGGGGATCAGGCCCTGGGGCGTGACGTGGGCGGCACCAAAGAGACGGTTAGCGCCATGCGGCGCGAGGATATCCTGGGCTACCTTGCTGCCCGCTACTCTCCCCGCAGCACGGTGATCAGCGTCGCCGGTGCGCTCGAGCACGAACGCATCGTCGACGACCTGGCCAGCCGCCTGGGGGATTGGCAGGGACCGCCCCTCACGCCGCCACCGGCTGCCGTGATCGATCAGACGGCGCCTCGCCTGCGCGTACAGGAGAAGGACACCGAGCAGGCGCACGTCTCGCTCGGGTTGCGAGCGATCTCTTACCTCGACCCCGAGCGCTACGCGCTCGATCTACTGAACGTCATCCTGGGCGAGGGCATGAGTTCCCGGCTCTTTCTGGAGATAAGGGAGAAGCGTGGCCTGGCCTACGACGTCCATTCCTACGTCAACCACTACCAGGACACAGGCGCGATGGTGGCTTACGCCGGGGTCGAGCCTGGCAAAGTCTACCAGACAGTTGCCGCACTGATGGAGCAAATATCTCGCATGAAGGAGCCGACGCCCAGCCAGGAACTGGCCAAGGCTAAGGAGTTCTGGAAGGGACGGATGATCCTCCGCCTGGAGGACACCCGGGGCATAGCCTCCTGGGTCGGCTCGCAGGAGATTCTGCTCGACCAGGTGCTCTCGGTCGACGAGGTTATCGACATAATCGATCGACTCAGCGCCGAAGACGTGCAGCGGGCGGCGCACCGCCTCTTCACCGACGATCGGCTGAGCCTGGCCGTGGTGGGGCCGGTTGCCGACGGCAACCATCTCTCCAGCCTGCTGCATTTCCAGTAGGGGTCGCTCGTTAGACCTGGCAACTCGGGCAGAAGTGAGTGCCGCGACCGCTGATCACGGTTCTCGCGATGGTGCCGCCGCAGCGGGGACAGGCCTGGCCCGTGCGCCGGTAGACGCTGAGGCTGTCCTGGTGGTTGCCTGGACGGCCCCGCCCGTCGCGGAAATCGCTGAAGGTGGTGCCCCGGTCTTCGATCCCGGCCTGCAGGGCGCGGCGGATGCCGGCGTGCAGGCCCTGCCACTCCACTTCGGACAGACTCCGCGGCCGTCGCTGCGGATTGAGTCCCGCCAGGAACAGCGCCTCGTCGGCGTAGATGTTGCCTACCCCTGCCAGCAGGGTCTGGTTCAGGAGCAGCGACTTCAGCGGCGCCTTGCGCTTGCCCAGCGCCCGTTTCAGTTCGGCCACGCCGAATTCCTCGGCCAGCGGCTCTGGCCCCAGGCTACCCAACAGATCCACAACTTCCTCGGCGGTAGCCAACTGCAAGCGCCCGAACTTGCGGATATCGGTGAAGCGCAGCTCCTCATCCCCCTCCAGCCCGATGATAACTTTGGCGAAGCGCTCTTCCGCGGCCCCTCGCGAGCGCAGCACCAGCCGGCCGGTCATCCGCAGGTGAACGAGCAAGACATCGCCGCCGGTCAGGTGGAAGAGGAGGAACTTGGCTCGCCGCGTTAGCCCGTCGATCGTCCGGCCTACCAAACGAGCGGCGAACTCCTCGGGCGTCGCGCCGGCTATGCTCCCCGGCCACAGGACCTCGATGTCGGTTATCCCTCTGCCCACTGTGAGCGGGCAAAGTTCACAGACAATCGTTTCCACCTCGGGCAGTTCAGGCATCGAGGCTCCGCATGTCGTCCCAGTTTGGCCCCGCGCTCACGTCCACTTTCAAGGGCACGCTCAATGGGAAAGCTTCCGACATTACCTCTCGGGTCAAAATGGCTATCTCCACCAGACGCTCGCCGGGCACTTCCAGAACTAGCTCGTCGTGCACCTGCAGCAGCAGCGCGTCCGGCAGGCCGCGCTCCGCCAGAGCCTTCTCCAGCCTGATCATGGCTATCTTGATGATGTCCGCGGCCGTGCCCTGAATGGGGGCGTTGATGGCCATGCGCTCCGCGCCCTGGCGCACAGGATAGGCGGGGGAGTTGACCTCGGGAATCTGGCGGCGCCGCCCAAGCAGTGTGGTGACGTAACCCTCGCGCCGCACCTGCGCCAGCGTGTGGTCGATATAGCCCTGTACGCCCTTGTACTTGCTCAAGTAGCGGCGAATGTACTCGGTCGCGTCCTCTATGGAGAGGTCCGCCCGTTGAGATAGCCCGTACTCCCGCATCCCGTAGAGCACGCCGAAATTGATGGTCTTGGCGAAGCGGCGCATCTCAGAGGTGACGCCGCCGAGCGGCACGCCGAAGAGCTCCGAGGCGGTGGCCGCGTGAATATCCTCGTCGGCGGCGAAGGCGCTCACCAGGCGTTCGTCCTGGGTGATGTGGGCGAGGATGCGCAGCTCGACCTGCGAGTAGTCGGCTGAGATAAGAAGATGACCGGGCTTGCCGGCGATGAAGGCCCGTCGCACCCGCCGCCCCAGCTCCGTGCGGACAGGGATGTTCTGGAGGTTCGGGTCGCTAGAGCTGAGCCGCCCGGTGGAAACCGAGGCCTGGTTGAACGAGGTGTGCACCCGTCCGGTGCGAGGATTGACCAGCGCGGGCAGAGCGTCGACGTAGGTGGATTTCAACTTCACCAGCTGGCGATACTCCAGGATCATGTCCAGCACCGGGTGCTGGCCGCGCAGCCTGTCCAGGATGGCCGCTTCCGTGGAGTAGCCGGTCTTGGTTCTCCTCTCGCCCTTCAGCCCCAGCTCCTCGAAGAGCACGCTGCCCAGTTGCTGCGGGCTGTTGAGGTTGAACTGGTAGCCGACCTCGGCGTAGATGCGCCGTTCCAGCTCCTTGATGCGCTGGTAGAGCTCGGCCGACATCGCCTGCAAGTAGGCAACGTCCAGGGCGATGCCCGTTTGCTCCATCTTCGCGAGCACGGGCACGAGCGGCATCTCCACCTCCACGAAGAGCTGCCACAACCCCTGCTGGCGCAGTTCGGGCTCCAGCTGCTCGCGCAGGCGCAGGCTGACGTCGGCGTCGGCCGCGGCGTAGTTGGCGGCCGCTGCCACCGGCACCTGGGCCATCGTTACCTGGTTGCGCCCCCGCCCGATCAGCTCCTGGATCGGCGTCAGCTCCAGCCCCAGCCGCGAAAAGGCCAGGTCCTTCAGGCCCAGAGGGCGCTGAGCCGCCTCCACCAGGTAGGCCGCGAGCATCGTGTCAAAGTAGATGCCCTTCAGCTCGGCTCCGGCTCCGGCCAGCACCAGCAAGTCGTACTTGATGTTGTGGCCCACCATGGGAGTGGCCCGATCGGCGAGCAGAGGGCCCAGCCGGGAGAAGACTTGCTCTGGCGCCAGCTGCCCCGTCGCGGCGGCGGCCTCTGGCGTGTGCCCCACAGGGACGTAGTAGGCCCGGCCCGGCTCCACGGCGAAAGAGAGGCCAACCAGCTCGGCACGCATCGCGTCGAGGGAGGTAGACTCCACGTCGACTGCCACCTCGGGCGCGCGGCCCAGCGCGGCCGCCAGCTCCTCCAGGGCGGCGGGTGTGCTGACTACTTGGTAGTTCCCCAGGGCGGGCGGTGGTGCCACCTGCACCGACGCCGGCCCCTTGGCAGATTCGCTGGCGAAGAGTTCCATTTGCTGCGCGGTCTCGGGCACGGCCGGGGCCGCCAGGGGCTCGCCGGCAGCCGCGGCGGCGCCGGGCAGGCGTGGTAGCAGGCTGCGGAACTCCAGCTCGCGCAGCAGCTCGACTAGTCTGGCGCGGTCGAAACGTCCGCCCTGCCAGCGCTCGAGGTTCAGCTCGAGCGGCACGTCCCGCACTATGGCCGCCAGGCGCCGGCTCTGCCGGGCGATGGCCTCGTTGGCGGCCAGCAGGGTTCGTTGCTTTTCCGGCAGACGGTCCAAGTTGGCGTAGAGGCTGTCTAGGTCGCCGAACCCCTGCAGCAGCTTCTGGGCGGTCTTCTCGCCCACACCGGGCACGCCGGGGATGTTATCCGTGGCGTCGCCCTTCAACGCCTTGAAATCGATCAGCTGCCTTGGTTCCAGGCCATAGCGCTGGCGTACCGCCTCCTCGTCGTAGATCGTCGTCTCGGAGAAGATGCGTTGTGGGGTTAGCACCTTGGTGGCAGGTGAAACCAGCTGCAGGGCATCCGTGTCGCCGGTGACGATGAGCACGGCCAGACCCCGTTCCTCTGCCTGCCGGGAGAGCGTGCCGAGCACGTCGTCAGCCTCAAAGCCGTCGATTTCGAAGATGGGGATGCCCAGGGCCTCAACCAGCTGGCGCACGCGCGTGAATTGCTCCGGCAGGCCCTCGGGTGTCTTGGGGCGATGCGCTTTGTAGGCCTCGTATTCGGCGTGCCGGAAGGTTGGTGCCGCGCGGTCGAAGGCCACGGCCACGTATTCGGGGCGGACCTCGTTCAGCACTTTGAGTAACGTGGAGGCGAAGCCGTATACCGCATTGACCAGCTCGCCCTTGCCGGTGGTGAGCGGCGGCAGGGCGTGGAAGGCGCGGTGAACCAGGGCGTTGCCGTCGATGAGTACTAGTGTAGCCGACACGGGAGCTTTAGGAGTCCTCCAGACGACGCCGCTCGAACTCGCTTTTCAGCGCCCGGAACTTGGTCTGGAACTCGGGCGTGCGGATGTCGTCGCTCCACATTATAACGGCGTCCTCGTTGTTGTCGCTATAGTAGCCCTTGCGGACGCCCTCGGCGTGGAAGGTGTACTTGCGATACAGATTCTGTGCTACCGTGTTGGAGGCCCGCACCTCCAGCGTGACCCAGCGGGCGCCTACTTCCGTCGCCTTCTCGATGAGCCCGATCATGAGCATCTCGCCGAAGCCCCGGCCGCGGTACTCCGGGCGCACGGCGATGGTCGTGATGTGGGCCTCGTCCAGCATCAGCCAGGTGCCGGCATAGCCGACGAGATGGGGCTGGTCGGCGCGGAGCAGTTCGCCGCGTTTGCTCACCAGCCCTTCCAGCCAGCGGCGCACTCGCCCGTCATGGGTAGGCGCCCGCGGCGGCTCGGGCGGCCGGTTATCGGCCCCCAACCGCTCGATGACGACGTAGCTGGCCATGCGATTGTCGCGTATCTCACGCCGGTAGGCGGACGCCGGCCAGGCCAGAGAGAACGATTGGTGCTCGATCTGGACGACCTCGTCCACGTCCTCCACGCGCATCGCTCGTATGTGGTACGGCAACTTAGTCGGCTCCCTCGATCGACATGTGGACCCTAGTCACGCTGGGCTAGCCGGCGACGGCAGAGGTGGGCGCTGCACGTAGATCGCCTGGGCCGTCGCCGGGTCGGCGACCTCTCCGTCCTGCCAACGCCGCCAGCCAAGCTCGGCCAGGCAGGCGGCCCGGCGCAGTCCGGCTCCCAGCCCGGCGACTGCCGCTGCCCTGCCCAGACTCTCCGTCACCAGCGCCGCTCCCGCCGCGCCCAGCTCGCCACAGAAGATGGTCGGCCCATCCAGCGACGCCAGCAGTTCGGGCAGCGGCCGGACGCCACTGATCCCCGTCGCCGGCCAGGTCTCGCCCCGAGGGTCGAAGAGCGCCCCGTAAAGCTGGCCGCGCCCGGCGTCCACCGTCGCGCAGATGGGCACTCCCCCCAGGCGCTGGGCGAAGGCGGTCGCCGCCAGCGTGCCAACAGTCACGAGCGGCACGCCCAGGCCCAGGCAAAGGCCCTTGGCCGTGCTCAGGGCCACGCGCAGACCGTTGAAACTGCCCGGCCCCAGCGCCACGGCCACCACTCGCAAATCCTGCACGGTCGCGCCCTGTGCCCGCAAGAGACTTTCCAGATTCGGCAGCAACTGGCGCGTGTGATTGCTGCCCGCCAGCCAGTTCAGTTCGGCCAGCGGCCCACGCTCGTCGTAAAGAGCGACGCCCGCGTACTTGGTTGACGTATCCAGCGCGGCCAGCATCTACAGCCCCGCCCCAGCCGCGGCGAAACGGCCGAGCAACCCCGAGTGGCGCGGCCCTTTGGCCTCGAAATGGAGAGAGCGCCTGTTGATGCCCATTACACTCAACCTGGCCAGGAGGTACTCATCGCCTACCAGATCCCGCACGCGCTCGGCCCATTCGACCAAACACACACCCTCTCCAGCCAGAACATCTAGCAAACCGAGGTCCACGGCCTCCCGCGGGTCCTCCAAGCGGTAGAGGTCGATGTGGTAGACCGTCACTCCGCCCCTGCCCCGGTGCTCGTTGACCAGAGTGAAACTGGGGCTGGTGACGTACTCCGTCACCCCGAGACCGCGGGCTATCCCTTGGGCGAAGACCGTCTTGCCGGCGCCGAACTCACCCTCGAGCAGCACCACGTCCCCCGGCTGCAACAGCTCGCCCAGCCGTTCCCCGAGACGGCGGGTCTGCGCCGCGCTGCGGCTCGTCAAATCCAGACTGCCCTCTGCCTCAGTCACGGAAGTGGTCGAACCCTCCCTTGCCGACTATCTCCTCTCGGCCGTTCGGCCAGAGCAAGTAGACCTTGCCCGGATGGTTCGCCACCACTTCGCCGACCACCGTGACCGGCGTGCCCAAGCGGCCGATCTCGGCCGCCGCGCGGGCCGTCACCGCGGGTGGAGCGGCGAAGGCCAGTTCGTATTCCTCGCCGCCATACAGCGCCAGGGTTAGAGCGTCGGCGGGAAAGACCCGGCTGACTTGAGGGCTCACCGGCAGGAGCTCCGCCCGCAGGCGCACGCCCAAGCCGCTCATTTCGGCAATGTGGCCGACGTCGGCAGCCAGGCCGTCGCTAATGTCAATGCAGGCCTGTACCCCGGCTGCCCGCAGGGCCTGTCCCTCTCGCAGGCGCGGCCACGGTCTATTGTGCGCCCGGCGCAGCTCGGCCAGCGCCGCGGCGGGGTCTGAAACGGTCTCGTTTAGCGCTCTGAATCCCGCCGCCGAGCGGCCCAGCCAGCCGGTGACGGCCACCTGGTCGCCGACGCGGGCGGCGGAACGGGTCAGGGGCGGACCCAAACCATCGTCTGGCACGTGGCCATAGAGGGCCACGGTGACGAAGAAGGCTTTCGGGGAAGAGACGATGTCGCCGCCGATCACGGCCGTGCCGAACTCCCGCCCGCAGTCGGCCAGCGAACGCGCCATTTGCAGCAGGTCCGGGACGCTGGCGGCTTCGCTGAGGCCCAGGGTGAGCAGAGCGTAGTCCGCGCTGCCGCCCATGGAGGCGATATCGCTGATGTTGACCGCCAGGGCCTTCCAGCCCAGCTCGTCCCAGGTGATAGTGCGAAAGCGGAAGTGAACATCCTCGACCATTGTGTCGGTCGTGGCGAGAGCCGTGCCGGCGGTGCGCCAGGCGGCGCAGTCGTCGCCGTTTTGTACGGTGACCCCAGGGGCAGTGGCGCCGAATTCCTTCCGCAGAAGGTCGATCAGCCCGAACTCCCCCACTTCGCTAACCTTCACGCCGAGCATTATACACCGGGGCTCGCCTTGTCGCCACGCCGCCCGTGTGCTATACTCGTTGGGTGCTCTGGACGGGAGAAAAGCGCAAGCCGTGCGAGTAGCCATCCTCTCCGACATCCACAGCAATCTCGCCGCCCTCCAGGCGGTGCTGGCTGAACTGCCCCCCTTTGACGAGGTCTGGTGCCTCGGCGATATTGTGGGCTACGGCCCTGACCCCAACGAGTGCGTAGAGGCGGTGTTCTCTCTGCCTCACCTGGCGATCGCCGGCAACCACGACTGGGCGGCGGTCGGCAAGGTCGACACAGCGGAGTTCAATACCGACGCTCGCCGCGCCGCCGAGTGGACAGGGCAGCGTCTCACCCCCGCCAACCGCAATCTGCTGGCCGCTCTGCCCACGGAGTCGGTCGTGGGCGATTTCACGCTGGCGCACGGCAGCCCCCGCGAGCCCATCTGGGAGTACATCCTGGGGGCGGGGCAGGCCGCCGCCAACTTGCCCTACTTCGCTACTCCTTATTGTCTGGTCGGGCACACGCACGTCCCTGCCATCTTTCTTGCCCCGACGGCCGGAGAGCGAGCTGCCGCGCGGCGGCCGCAACCAGGAGACCGGCTGGAATATGGCGACCGGCGGTTCATCGCCAATCCCGGCGGCGTGGGGCAGCCGCGGGACGGCGACCCGCGCGCCGCCTACGGGTTCCTAGACACCGTGGAGCGCACCCTGACCTTCCGGCGGGTGGCTTACCCAGTCGAGGTCACCCAGGAGAAGATGCGGCAGGTGGGGTTGCCGAACAGCCTGTGGCAGCGCTTGTCGTTTGGGTGGTAACGAGCGGGGCCGTTTTGGTAGAATAAGTCCGGCATCAGAGCATCGCAGCCCGCCGGGACAGCACCCGGTAAAGGAGAAGCTATGCCCAAATACGTCTTCGTCACGGGCGGTGTGGCCAGCTCCGTTGGCAAGGGCATAACCGTCGCTTCCATCGGCCGCCTCCTCAAGAGTCGCGGTTTGCGGGTATCGGCCCAGAAGGTGGATCCCTACCTCAACGTCGACCCGGGCACGATGAACCCGTACCAGCACGGCGAGGTCTTCGTCACCGACGACGGTGCCGAGACCGACCTCGACCTCGGCCATTACGAGCGCTTCATGGACGTGGACCTGACGCGCGAGTCGAACGTCACCATGGGTCAGATCTACGCCTCCGTGATTGCCAAGGAGCGGCGGGGCGACTTCCTCGGCGGCACAATCCAGGTTATTCCTCACATCACCAACGCTATCAAAGAGCGCATCCTAGCCATGGGTCGCCACTCTGACACGGATGTCGTCATCGTCGAGGTAGGCGGCACCGTCGGCGACATCGAGGGCCAGCCCGTTATCGAGACGATCCGCCAGCTCCGCCGGGAGCTGGGTCACGGCAACAGCTTCTACATCCACGTTACCCTCCTGCCCTACATCGGCTCCACGGGCGAACTCAAGACCAAGCCCACTCAGCACAGCGTCAAGGAGCTGCGCAGTATGGGAATCCAGCCCGACGCCGTGGTGCTGCGTTCCGACTACCAAATGAGCGACGACGTCCGCGAAAAGATAGCCCTCTTCTGTGACGTCGAGCCCGAGGGTGTCATTCCCCTGCTCACCGCCGACAGCATCTACAGCGTGCCCCTGGTCCTGGAGGACGCCGACTTCGGCAACTTCATCGTTCACAAGCTGGGCTTGCCGGCCACGGAGCCGCAGCTGGAGGAGTGGCGCGCGATGGTAGAAGCGATGCAGCACTCTCGCCCGGAGATCCGGATTGGGATGGTGGGCAAGTACGTGCAGCTACCGGACGCCTACATCTCCGTGCGCGAGGCGATCCGCCACGCCGGGCTGCAGCTGGGCGTGGAAGCGGTGATCGAGTACATCGACTCCGAAGCCCTGGAGGACGAGGGCGCCGAGAAGGCGCTGCGTCACCTGCACGGCATCGTGGTGCCGGGCGGTTTCGGCTACAGGGGCGTCGAGGGCAAGATCAACGCTGCTCGCTACGCGCGCGAGCAACGAGTGCCCTATCTGGGACTTTGCCTGGGGCTGCAGATGATGGTCATCGAGGTCAGCCGCAACGTGCTCGGCCTCGAGGGCGCCAATAGCACCGAGTTCGATCCCTCGACCCCGCACCCGGTGATCGACCTGATGCCGGAGCAGCGGGGCATCGCCGACAAGGGCGGGACCATGCGTTTGGGGCACTACCCCTGCCGGCTGGTGCCGGGGAGTAAGGCCTTTGGCGCTTACCAGCGATCGGAGATCTCGGAGCGCCACCGGCACCGCTGGGAGTTCAACAACGACTACCTGCACCCGCTGAACGAGGCGGGGCTGGTGGTGAGTGGCTGGTCGCCCGACGGTCGGTTGGTGGAGATCGCCGAGTTGGCGGACCATCCCTGGATGGTCGGCTCGCAATTCCACCCCGAGTTAAAGTCGCGGCCCAACCGGCCGCACCCGCTGTTCTTGGGCTTCATCGCCGCCGCCCGCGCCTTCTTCCGCGATGGCGATCAGCGGCCACTGCCCTTGCAGCAAGTCTGGGCGTAGCCCCGGACGTTGACCGCCGCCAGCGTCGGGCGCTGTCCGACGAAGCGCTTGGGGACCCTATCGTCGCCGGTTGCCACAAGCGCTCGTAAACAGAGATTGGGAGGTTGGGACACAGCCATGCGTATCTTTCTCGACACAGCCAACTTGGAGGAGATTCGCCAGGCCGCGGCCTGGGGAGTAGTCAGCGGTGTGACGACCAATCCCAGCCTGATGGCCAAGGAGAAAGGCGCCGACTTCCAGGAGACGATCAGAGAGATTTGTTCCTTGATAGACGGGCCGATCAGCGCCGAGGTAACGGCTCTGGATACGGAGGGGATGATCGCGCAGGCGCGCGACCAGGCCAAATGGCACCGGAACGTCGTCATCAAAGTACCCATCACGCCGGCCGGTCTGGGCGCCACCAAGGTGCTCAGCGCCGAGGGCATTAGCACCAACCTCACGCTCTGCTTCTCCACCAA
Organism: Chloroflexota bacterium; assembly: GCA_023473795.1. GTDB lineage: Bacteria > Chloroflexota > UBA6077 > FW602-bin22 > JAMCYS01 > JAMCYS01. Next base: position 37,364 of record JAMCYS010000134.1, read on the forward strand.
CCAGGCCTTGCTGGCCGCGGCGGCCGGCGCCACCTACGTCAGCCCCTTCCTTGGGCGCCTGGACGACATCGGCCACGACGGCATCGCCGTAGTGGCCGAGATAGTCAGCGTCTACAAGAACTATGGACTGCGCACGCAGGTGATCGCCGCCAGCATCCGCCACCCCTTGCACGTCGTAGCGGCGGCGAAGGCGGGGGCGCACATCGCCACCATACCTTACAAGGTGCTGACTCAAATGGTGGAGCACCCCCTGACCAAGAACGGCCTGGACCGCTTCATGGCCGACTGGGCGAGCCGGAAGTAGGGGAGACGCAGCAGAGAGGCTGCCCGGGAGAGGATCCGCTCCTGGGCAGCCGACAGGCTAGTACGCAGGATGTTGCTTCCGTGGCGGACTGCCCGCGGCGACCTTCCCTGGCGACGGACGCCGTTGCCGTCTGCCTTGACACTAGAGAGCGTGCCCTAGTATAATCCTCGATGCCCAATGAGCCTGGCAGGGTAGCTCAGTGGTAGAGCAGGGGACTCATAAGCCCTTGGTCGGCAGTTCAAATCTGCCCCCTGCCACCAAAGCCAAGAAGCCCGATATATCGGGCTTCTTTGTTGCCCAGGGGCATTTCCTGCAATAGTGCGGTTTTGCGGACAAGGGCTTTTGGGTCTGTGAGACACTCGTGAAATCGTGCGGTCCTGTGGACAAGGGCTTTTGAGCTAGTGAGACAAAGGTACTTCTTCATGCCGACGCGTACTTGGGCATCATGCTGGCAGCGGTTTGTTGCCTCACCGCGCCGGCATATCGCCTGCTCATGGCATCAGTCTCATGCCCCAGATCAGATCTGAGACGGTAAACGGCTAAGCGTAGAACACTTGTCTGGCCCATCGCTAGATTGCTTCGCATCTTCTTGACGGCCATCTGATGCGGAGTTATAATGCGGATATATAAAGCAGAAACGAGGCCACAGAGATGCGAACGTTTACCACCCTTGCTCGCGAGCGGGGAGTGACCACGATTCCAGTGGATCTGCGCCAGACGGCGGACGTGCAACCAGAGGCCGAACTCACCTGGGTGGAGATCAGCCCCTGCTTCTGGCTGGTGGGGCCCGCGCGCTGTCACCCTGAGGAGGTGGCACCACTGGTAGCCGGGGCTCTGCTCAGTGGACGCTCGGCGTTCCCCAAGTTGATGAGTCGCCTGCTTTCGGGCGAGGTACCTCAGCGAGTCGGGCGCGGACACAAGCGCCAGCGCCGGCTGCCTCCCCAAGCATCCCCCATGACCGAGGAGCAGATGGTCACCCTGGGCGCGACCTCACCCAGCGTGCGCCACCGCCGGGGGCGCGAGTAGCGTATGGGGGTGCTCGACGACCCTGCCTTGTATTACGCCCCGCCACAGGACGACTGGGCGCAAGGTGACATCGTAGTCGTGCCCACCGTCGTCCTGCGGGCTAGAGGCGAGCGAACGGCAGCCGTCTACCCGCAACCTGCCCCGCCGCCGGATGGCAGCTCAAGCGTGGTCTATGACCTGTGGGCAGGTGATGGCCCGTTGCCCGCGTCGGCGGCGGAGTGCTGGCTTGGACCAGCGGTGGTGGTGAGTGACGACTGCGCAATCGACAAGGAGTTCAACGCCAGGGTAGACGAGTTGCTGGCGGCAGGGTGCGCTGAGGCCGAGGCAATCGAAGTAGCCCGGCAGGACGAGAGCCTTGATCGCACCCTTCTCGTGGCCCCGGTTCTACCTTACGGTCAGTTGCGCTTCACGAGGGAAGACGCGGTAAGAACCGCCCAGGCCGTAGGCTACTTCCCGGTGGTAGATGGGCCGGAGATGGACGAGGGCTACGTCGATCTGGGACGCATTGTGCCGGTCAGCAGGCATCTACTCTTCGGACCTGTCGCCTGCTTAAGCGAGGGGGCGAGAAGCATTCTGCGCTGGAAGGTTGCCCAGTACTGTGCGGCGCGTAACCTCTCGGTCGATGCCCAGATCGCCGCTGCCGTGGGGAGGACGATCACACGAATGCAGGCCGTCGAAGACAGCAAGCGTCGGCTAGTGGTTGATCTGGAATTAGATGGAGGGGCGGCGAGGCTACGGTTGCGACAGGAGCCGCGCAAGGAAGAGGCGCCACCCGCTCGTGGCCGCGGTCGTTAAGCTGAGCCCATTATGATCGACCGCGTGCTTGTGACTGTCTTCGTAGGTCCAGATGGTGGCGGGAAGGGTATTCGATCATCCGGCCCCGGCTCCGATACCTGGACATTAGCCCTCATTCGCCAGATAATGCGCTTGGCGGGCCCTCTGGTACGCTTCCGGGCCAGAGGTCACTCAGCGGCTGCACGTATACAGCGGATCGGTGCTGAGCAGTTGAGCCACCCGTGCTGAAGGTAGGTGCCCTTGCTTGCTCGGCCAAAGTGGTTGCAGCCGTTTTCGGAATAGTCGCTGGGAGCAGTTGGGAACTTAAGTGGACCACGCGATACAGAATAGAATGGCTCTGCTAGTGGAGCGAGGCAACGCGCTTCTAAACGGCCTGCAATCAGAGCTGCAAGCACTCAATGCCCCGAGGGCTGATCTTGCTAGAAGTCTGCTATCTGAGGGCGCCGGGGAGATCGCTTTAGAACTTCTTGGCAGCCGACGGGCCAGGGGATACGGGAGAGAACTCGCCCACACCTTGCTACGCCAGGAGAAGAACAGGTCGCAGCAGCAGATTCTGGCTAGGTACGAAGTTCTCTACCGCAATTGGTTGAGTGAGGTCATCGGCCTTCTGCGGCAGGTTTCCATGGTGAGACCTAAGCTCGTGGCTCCCGGCAACAGCAACAGCCTCGTTAGCCGAGTAAGTAAGGCCGAGAGTCTCAAGAACTTGGATGCGCGTGTACGATATGTTCTTAGACAACTTGAATACCTGCGCATTCAGGACCTCGTATGGAACTCATCGTTGCCCAAAGATGTCCCCAAGATAAGACAATCAACCAAGTTGAGCTAGACCCTCAGGAGACTCTTCGTGATATTGAGCACCTCCTCCGTCGCTGCATAGAGTGCGAGCTGAAGAAGACTTCTCACCAGTGGTGGGAACAACGCATCCTCCTGGAGGTGAGACGAAGAGCTGAAGGTCGGATGGCGCGAAGAGAGCGGGTATGGCCCTGGTATCCACCAACGTCCCCAAGTGTCGTGCTCTTAGAACCTCTCCACGTACGTGGCTGCCACCGGCTCGGGTGGGTTGGTTTAACGGTGGATGGATGTAGCGCTGCGAGCGGTGGCCCAGCCGACGCTCCAGCTCGTAGGCGTCGGACAACAGTCGAACGGTCGTACGAGCGAAGTCTGGGTATACCCACTCACCTTTCGTGAAGTGAACTGGCGAGAATATGCCCCCTGGGGGAGATCTCTCGGGAACTCGCCGGTCAACTACACTACGCGGAAGGGGCTAAGGGAGGAGGGTGTCGACGGCCACGTAATTCACCCAGGGCTCGGCCAAACAATTCACCCACCCTGGCGTGCGGCTTGTCGTTATCCTACTCTGTCGATCCCCCGCTGTGAAGGGCTCTATGGCCGTCCGGTCTTAGCC
>JAMCYS010000084.1 GCA_023473795.1 Chloroflexota bacterium
GGCCTGTTTGTGCTGCCGCCCGACGTCAACCTCGTCGTCGCTCGGGGCGAGGGCAGCCACGTCTGGGACGTCTCCGGGCGCGAGTTCATAGACTATCACCTCGGCTCAGGCCCGGCACTGCTTGGCCACGGTCACCCCGCGGTCACCGCAGCTGTAACCGCCCAACTCAGCAAGGGCACCACGTACTACTTCCTCAACGAACACGCCATCAGGCTGGCCAAGCGTCTCGTCGAGGCGATCCCCTGCGGTGAAGTCGTCCATTTCACCGGCTCCGGCACCGAGGCCACCTTCTTCGCCCTGCGCGTCGCCCGTGCCCATACCGGTCGCACGAAGGTGCTGAAGTTCGAGGGCGGCTGGCACGGCATGCACGACTACGCCCTCTGGGGTACCGTACCCAGCCAGCCCTCCGACTACCCGCGAGCCAAGCCCGACTCGGCCGGCATCCCACCGCAGATAGGCGAGACCGTCTTGGTTGCCCCCTTCAACGACACCGAGCACGCCGTCGAGATGATCGAGCGCTATGCTGACGACCTAGCGGCGGTGATCGTCGAGCCGCTGCAACGCGTCTTGACGCCGAAGCCGGGCTTCTTCGAGGCCCTTCGCGAGGCGACCAGGAAACACGGCATCGTCTTCATCTTCGACGAGGTGGTCACCGGCTTCAGGATCGCCTGGGGCGGGGCCCAGGAGAGGTACGGTGTGGTGCCCGACATCGCCACCTACGGCAAGGCGATGAGCGGGGGCTTCCCCATGGCGGCCCTGGTGGGACGGCGAGACGTCATGGCGCCGCTGGATGGACGCAGGACCGAGTGGAGCAAGTTGGCCTGGGCCTCGGGCACCCTTAACGGCAACCCGATCTGCGCCACGGCCGGCAACGCCGCGCTCGACGTGCTCTCGCAGCCTGGTACTTACGAGCATTTCCACCAGATCGGCGGACGGCTACGCCAGGGCATCAAGGAGTCGGGCGCGCGCCACGGCTTCGCGGTGCAGTGCCCGGGTGAGGATGTCGTCTTCGGGGTACGCTTCACCGAGCGGGAGGTGCTGAGTAGCTGGGAGGATCTGCTCACGGCAGATAAGCAGCTGGGGCTACGCTGGGCCATCGCACTGTTGCGACGCGGCCTCCTAGTTAACCCGAACGAAAAGTTCTATGTCTCCGTGGCCCACAGCGAGGCCGACGTCGATAGGACCCTGCAGATCGTCGACGAGGCCTTCAAGGCGCTGCAGCAATAGTAGGGAGGTGCGGAATGCTGGACGTTCTCATCCGCGGTGGCTGGGTGGCCGATGGCACCGGCAACCCTCTATACAAGGCCGACGTGGCCATCGAGGGCGACCGGGTCGTGGACGTGCGGCCGCTACCGGGCGCCCAGGCGACCCATGTAGTGGCGGCACAGGGCAAGATCGTCTGCCCGGGCTTCGTCGACGCCCACAGCCACAGCGACTTCTCCATCCACGCCAACCCCACGGCGGAGAGCACGATCCGCCAGGGCGTGACCACCGAGATAGTCGGCCAATGCGGTTTAGCCAGCTGGCCCCTCACCCCCGCCTCCCGCGAGGCTGTCACCGCTCGTTTGCGAATGTACGCCTACGAGGGCCCGGTGGAATGGGACTCGTTCGAGGACTACCTGGGTGCCATCGCCGCGATGGGCACCTCCTGCAACCTGGCCTTCTTCGTCGGCCACAACGCCCTGCGCACGGCGGCGGGGGTCGTGGGCCCGGCGGTGAGTGAGGAGCAGTACCGGTTGATGGAGTCCTACCTGCATCAGGCGCTGGCAGCCGGGGCCCTGGGACTATCCACCGGTTTGGAGTTCGAGCCGGGGCGCCAGGCGACCACCGCAGAGATTATGCGCCTGGCGAAGGTGGTGGCCGAGCACAAGGGCATGCACGCCAGCCACATCCGCAATCGCGACGAGGGCCTGGAGGCGGCGATCGAGGAGTTCCTGGCGATCGTGCGCCGGGCGGGCATTAAGGGGCAGGTCTCGCACCTCAACGTACGGGAGAACACCGGCGCCGCGCCCGGTGCCTGGCAGAAGGCGGTGGCGATGTTGGAGCGGGCCCGCCGGGATGGGGTCGAGGTGCTGACCGACACGACGCCCTTGCGCGAGGGCATCGGCCAGATGCAGGGCATCCTGCCGCCGTGGGTTCTGGCGGAGGGCTCGGCGCAGGCGGCCACGCTCTTGCGCGACCCCGCCGTGCGCCGGCGCCTGCGGGGGGAATGCGACCGCTATTGGCGCTTCATCCATCGGGGGGACTGGCAGCGGGCGCGCCTGCAGAGCAGCACGGAGTTCCCCGAGCTGTGCGGCAAGACGTTCCCCGAGATCGCGGAGAACATGGGGCAGGACCCCTGGGACTGCTACTTCGACATCCTGGCGGCCGCCGGGGCCAAGATGGACAGCCTCTTCCTGGTCGCCGAGCTGTTCGGTGAGGAGCACTCGGCCGCGATGGTTGGCCACCCCCTGTTCATTCTCACGACCGACACCTTCACCAGCCGGATCGACGGCCCGCTCAGCCAGACCTCGCGCCATCCGCTCAACTACATGGGCATGGTCCATTACCTCACCCACCACGTGCGCCGGCAGGGGACCTTGCGCCTGGAGGAGGCTATCAGGAAGATGACCAGCATGCCCGCGACCCAGCACGGGTTGCACGACCGGGGGCTGCTGCGTCCAGGCCACAAGGCCGACGTAGTGGTCTTCGACTTCGACGCCCTGGCGGACGTCGCCACGAGCGAGCAGCCGCTGGCCTACGCGAGGGGAGTGGAGCACGTCTTCGTCAACGGCGTGGCTGTCGTAGCTGGGGGCGAGCACACGGGAGCACGGCCCGGACGCAACCTGCTGCGCGGCTAGTAGAGGAAGTACAGCCACTATCCTGCCCCTGCTGCTCGACTTTAGCCCGCAGCGTGGGAGTCGATGCGGGACGGACCTACGGTCAACGCTGGCTACCGGGAGAGAAATGGACGGGGTTGGCAGTACCAACGGGCCGCGCGTCAGACCGACAACCGTTGGATGTACACGGCCATAGGCGGCGACTATGACTCGGGTTGGCGCAGTCCGGACAGATTGTGGCGTAGCCCACTGTTTGATCGATAGTCGTGCAATGAAGACAGCGGCATAGAGCCGGCTGGACTTGCGTCGCGGTTGACTCTGCGGCGATGGAACAGGTGCCCGTGGGTTCCGTGCTGTGGCACTTGCTGAGCTGACGGACGTGGGTGCCGATCTGCTACGGAACCCAGGCCACCGCAGTGCCTTTGCATAGAGGCCGTGACCTCGAGGCGAGGCCGACCGTATCCAGTCTGGCTCAGGGACGACGATCCGCGGCGGTAGTGGCAGACCGATCGATTCGCGTCGGCCATCGCCAGTGAGTGCCTCGCTCTCGGAATCTCAAGCCCCCATCACCTCCGAACCAGTGCCAGCACGAAGGGACAGTTCTTGAACCACTGCCCATTCTCAGGATGGATCAACCTGGCGTCGCTATCGCTGCGAGACTGCCCGCCTGACGCCGAGAAGGTCACCGGGACCGGGCGCCTCGACGCTCAGGTCCTACGTAGGAAATCGGTGTCGAATAGACAGGGCGCCTGACCACCCGTCACATCGGCCTTGTCTGCACGAACTGGAGTGGAGTACCAGCTGCCCGCCGCCATCTCCATGCAGTACCGCCCGTGGCTCGATCTCGACCCAAGAGGCACGGTCGAAGAACGGGAGGAGCACAGTGCAGGCCTTTCTCGCGGAACCGTCGTACAAGCGCTGAGGAAGTAGGGGGAGCCCAGACCCCTCGAGGACGAGTCGCCAGCAGTTTATCCTGACGAACCCAGGTAGGCATCGGCGGTGGGCGAGAAAGATGAACAGGCATTTCTCGATGGGGTATGTGGAACCCAGCGCCTAGGCGAACGGCAATGCTAGCGTCCGATTCTCTGAGTCATTCTCCATCTAGCCCTGCCTGCCTCGAGGAAGGCGTGCAGCCTCAACCCAGCCTCAGACCTCGGACTCCCCTAGAACGAAGGCGACTTTGTTTTCGGGAGCGACTACATGGAGATAGATCATCATGTCGTAGAAGCCCTTGGTGTTGGTGCCGACGCCAATCGTGGAAGCTGCAAGAGCGCGGATTCTCCTCGAGGCACAGGTGCCTCCTCTGAAGAGGCTCAGTTCCTCCCGCCCTCCTAAGGGACAAGCCCCCACGCTATGGGAGAGCAGCCCTCGTGGTGAGGGCTCACTTGCCCCCGGGGATGCGGGGTCAGCCCCTTCCGGTTCCAACGACCGAACTGCAAAGCCGCTAGGGACACCGCCTGTCGCTACGTGGCAGCTTCCGCTCGAGCGAAGGCAGAGGCTGGGGTCGCATAGGAGGCTCGCGATGGCTCCACTGGTACGCGAACTGCCCTCGGCGGAGACCGGCCTCGCCTACCGGGTCCTGCGGGAGCTGCGGGGCCAGCGATCCTACCTGGCCACGCTCGAGCTGTTCGTGGACTGGGTGAACGCCCGCGAGCGCCCGGAGGGCTACCGCCTGCTGGGCGCCTTCGTCGAGGGCGCTGCGGACGCCGTCGGCGTCGCCGGCTTCCGCCGCCTGCACACCCTGGCCTGGGGCGATATGCTCTACTTGGACGACCTGATCACCCTACCGGAATACCGCGGCCAGGGTTGCGCCGATGCCCTCTTCCATTGGCTCTACGACGAGGCCAAGCGCCTGGGCTGCGAGCAGTTTCACCTCGACTCCGGGGTGGGCCCGAGCCGCGACGCCGCCCACCGCTTCTACTTCAACCACGGATTGGCCATCGGTTGCTTCCACTTCCAGCGCCAGCTGCGCGGCCCGGGCTAACACGGCCGGGCGAGCCGAATCCCTACCGGCAGCGCGCCCTAGCGGGCGCCGTGCAGCGGCAGGCGGGCGCCGTTGACGACGCCGCCAGCGTCGGAGCAAAGGTAGAGGATCGCCGCCGCTATCTCCTCCGGCGTCGTCCAGGAGGCGGTCTCGCTCGTGTGCTCGCGGTCTCGCCGGTGCTGCGCGTCGATCGTCCGCACCTGGATGATGTTGGCGGTCACCCCGCTGCCGGCCACCTCCTGGGCCAGGGCCAGCAGCAGCGTTTCTTCCGCCGCCTTGGCGACGGTGTAGACCGCGCTCTTGGCCGCGGGCCGGGTGGCGAGGGGCGAGGACACCACCACTCCTTGGCGACGGTGTAGACCGCGCTCTTGGCCGCGGGCCGGGTGGCGAGGGGCGAGGACACCACCACTATCCGCCCCCAGCTGTTGGCGACCAATTGTGGTACGAAGGCCTGGGCGACATAGAGGGTGCTCCAGAGGTGCTGGCGAAGCATCGCCGCCATTTCCTCGGCCGGCAGCTGGACCACGGTCTTGCCGCCCGCCCAGCCGCCCACCAGGTGAAGCAGAATGTCCACCCGGCCGAACTTGGCCTGCACCGCCGCGGCCGCCTCGGGGGCGCGCCGCGGGTCGGTGAGGTCGGCGGCGTGGGTCAGATAGCGCCCCTGCGCTAGCGACAAATCGTTGACCAAGACGGCGAGATTGTCCCCGCTCGTGCTGATCAGTGCCAGGTTGGCGCCCGCGTCGGCCAGGCCGCGGGCCACTACTCGGCCCAGCCCACCCGTGGCGCCGGTGATGACGGCAACGCGATTCTCCAGGCCCATGGCCAGACCACCTCCACAACGCATTCCGTAGGGTTTCGACCCAGCGGACTTACTACTCGACTTTTGCACCTTAACAACTGAGACTCCCAAGCGTCCAGCATGGGCCAAAGGCACCCATGCCGGGTGGCGCTAGGCAACACTCGCCCTGCCCCCTCTCGGCGTCGGCAACGCGATTCTCCAGGCCCATGGCCAGACCACCTCCACAACGCATTCCGTAGGGTTTCGACCCAGCGGACTTACTACTACAGAAACTGTAGCAGCAAGGCGCCGGCAATACCAACAAAGCGCAGCTCGCCCCGCCCCTTGCGCCAACGGCGCGGAATACGTCGCTGTGGCGCCTGCAAATCGGCATCCCGTGGTAACATCGAAAGATGGGGCCAGCGCACGGATGGCCAACCGCTGACTCTGGCACACGATAGAACCGGCGTCGACTGCTGATGCAGCGCATTCGGACGAGGTGTGGGACTGTGGAAGAAGAACTGGGCCAACAGGCGCAAATGATAGAGTTCGGGCCGGACGGGCTGCCGCTCTTCTTCGCCGCCGGCGAAGCCAAGAGGGTGTTCCAGCGCACCGCGCCGGTCGACGGGGCGGCCGCGGACGCCGCGGCTGGCGGATCGCTAGTCGAGCAAGTAGCTGCCCTGGAGCAAGGGGGCGCCCGGCTGCGCCAGGCGGAGCGAGCTCTGCTCGACAGCAACGCGGCGCTGACGCTCCTCTCCGAGACCGCCACCGAGCTCCTCGCCAGCGACCGCCCCCAGCGCTGACCGAGTTGACCTCTACCCGAACTGGCAGCGCCGAAGACGCGCCCCCATCAGTAGTGGCCGGGCGCTGTCCCGGCCATCCGGTCGTCATCCAGCCCCCACCCGACGTCGAGGCTGTGGGCAAACCCTGCAGAGCCTACCGCCGACGGCTGGTCGGGACTCCCGCAGCCTGCTTCTGGTGGCAGTGATGTCGCCTAGGCCGCGCCACCCTGGAGAATGACGAAAGGCCCTCTGACACCGGCGTTGTAGGACTCGGCGGCTGGAGAATGACGAAAGGCCCTCTGACACCGGCGTTGTAGGACTCGGCGGCGCACAGTGCCAGCTCGAGGACCTGTCTGGGGTCCGGCTCATCCGCCGTGGCGTCCTTCTTCTGGCTGAAAGCCCAGTCCAACGCCCACAGCGCCCCCTGCGCAACCTGGGCCCCGGAACCCACGGCGGCCCAGTCAGTGCGCGGACGCGCCACCTGGTAGTCGGAGTGGACCACGTAGAGGCCGCCGTGGTAGCCGACGATAAACGAGCCGCCCGCGTCCTCCTGCTCGTTAGTGACTTTGGCCTGGCCGCCCTCGCGCAGGCACTTGCGCACTTCGTTGACAAACATCGTCACCATGTAGAGGTCGTTGGGCACGCCCTCGGGATGCGAGGGTGGCGCGAAGGCATAACGCAGCAGCTGTCCCAGGCGGTAGCTGCCCGCGAAGCCGATCAGAAACGGCCCCAGGTTGAAGACCTTCTCGTCGGCGCGAGCCTCGAGCTCCAGGCCGCTAACACCCGCGCTGTCGGCGCCCACGTACACCTGGCCCTGCTTGGCCAGGGCCACCACGCAGGTCATGGGCGTACCTCCCCTTCGGCAATGCGATTCCGCCTCGCCCCTCGATCGGTCGTCGCCGTGGCCGGGCAGCGGACGCCGCTCCCCTAAGTATAGCCTTGGCAGGCCAGGTGACGCCGCAGGGCCGGCCAGCCTAAGGATTGTCGAAGTACTGCTGTAGCCCGGCCACGATGGCCTTGGCTACCAGGTCCGGACTGCCCAGCAGAAGGGCCCGGTCGCCGGGATTGGTGAGGAACCCCATCTCGAGTATCGCCCCTGGGGTGCTCCTGGCGATCGCGTGCTGAATGTCGCCACCACCGAAAGTGTAGTAGTAGCGCATGTTGTTGGTGATGGTGCTGTTGTCGAGTCTGAGCCCGGTCAGGCGGCCGTAGGCGTCATCCACCGCGGCCACGAGCGCGTCGTCGCGCCCGGGGATGTCGCTGCGAGAAGAACGCGCGGCCTTGAAGCCGCTGGCGGAGGTGCTGCCGTTGGCGTCGGCGTGCAGGGCGAGGAAGGCATCGGCCTGGTAGCCGACAGGCACGGTCGACGGCAGCAGGTCCACTTGGAATCCGTCTGCCGTCAACAAGTCGGCCACCCGGTGGGCGATGTCGAGGTTGACGTCCTGCTCACGCCAGCCGGAGCCGGCGGCGCCGGTGGCGGTGCGCAGGCTCGCCAATTCGTCGGGCAACTGGCTCTCCAACCAGTGTCCGGCCTGAATGCCGACCCGCAGCGTCGGCCGTGCCCCGCCGCGCGAGCCCGGGTTGGCAGCGGACGGTTGGCTGGGGGTAGAGGTGACTGGCGGGACCGTCGGGGTGGTTGCCGGCGCGGGGACGGCCTGGGCCACTGCCGTCGGGCTGGCCGCCACGGTCGCGGCGGAGCCGGGGCTGGCGACCGGGTCCTCCTGCTGGGCCAGCGGGGTGCCTTCTTGGTCAGCCCCGGACTTGGCGTCCGCGACGAGTAAGACGCGGCTGGTGGCGTGTTGGGACGGCTTGTGCGGGCCAGAGTGCAGCAGAGATCCGAGGGCCACGAGGCAGACCGAAACCAGTAGTGCCGGCAGCCAGAACGGCAACCGTGCTCCTCCCTTCATCCATTCCCTCCTTGGCAGCGCGAAGGAAGGCCCCGTGGTGGCAGGCCGGTCGCGCCGGTTTGGTCGGCAAGGCTAGAGCCTGTAGAGATAGAGGGAGATTAGTGCAATGCTAAGCAAAAGTAAAGGCGCGGCCCTGCCAGATCGCCAGCTGTCGGGTCTTGTCACACGCGTCTTGGTCAGACCAGTCCACTGCAAGCGGGCCGATGCTCCAGCGGAGGACGAGCCAGTCGGCCGAGGCAGTGCAGCGCGGCAGGATGCCGCAGTGGTACTACGTGATGCTGCATCCCTCGGCCAACCTTTCGGCCGCCGAGAAGCAGCAGCTCATCGCCGGTTTGGGTAATACTTTCGGCTCGGAGGGCGGATTCCGGGGCGAGGGCTTCCCCGTCGGAGGCGGGCGGTCGGGAGACTAGAGCGGCATTTCATTGATCGGCTTATGCCAAGCCAACCACCCGGGTCGGTCTGATCGCCAAAGAGCAGGGTAGGCGAATCGACGGTAGCACAGCCGATCAGCCGGGCAGTCGTTCGTAGCGCGTACGTCTCGTGTTCGTAGTGAGCGCTTCAGCGCTTGGTCTTGCCTCCAAACGGGAAAGTGAAAGCGCTGAAGCGCTCACTACGAACAGGCTAAACGTGCCGGGGGCGGGTGCGCTGACCCCCTAAGCACGGGGGCGGTGACCCCCTAGCCGCGGGGCACTGGACCGCCCTACTGCAAACGGTGGTCGTTCGCGCGGGTGCTCACACCGCGCCCACACGGAGAGACAGGCCCAGAAGAATAGTCTATCTGCCGAGGGCCGCAGCGCCCAGGTAGGCCGCGCTGCCCAACTCCTCCTCCAGGCGCAGTAGCTGATTCCACTTGGCCAGGCGCGAGGAGCGGGTGACCGAGCCCACCTTGATCTGGCCCCCGGCGCAGCCCACGGCCAGGTCGGCCAGAAAGCTGTCCTCCGTTTCGCCCGAGCGCGCCGAGATCACCGTGCGGTAGCCGGCCGTTTGCGCCTGGCTGACTACCGCCAGCGTCTCGCTCAGGGTGCCTATTTGGTTCGCTTTCACCAGGATGGCGTTCGCCGTGCCTTCACGCAGGCCGCGCTGCAGGCGCTGGGGATTGGTGGTGAACAGGTCGTCGCCCAGCAGTTGCACCCGGCCGCCCAGGCGGGCAGTCAGTTCGCGCCAGCCCTGCCAGTCGTCCTCGGCCAGACCGTCCTCCAGGGAGACGATCGGGTAGCGCTCGACCCAGGTAGCCAGCAGGTCGGCCATTTCGTGCGAGCTGAGCGCCCTGCCTTCGGAGTGCAACTCATAGCCCTGACGCTGGGGGTCGAAGAAGTGGGTCGCAGCCACGTCGACGGCGATGGCGGCGTCGACGCCCGGTCGGAGGCCGGCGATTTCCAGAGCCGCGACCAGCCACTCCAGGGCAGCCTCGTTGCTCGCCAGGCGCGGACCCCAGCCGCCCTCGTCGGCGACGAGTTGGGGTTCTCCCGCCTTCTTCACCAACTCGCCCACGGTGCGGTGTACGGCCGCGGCGTCCGCCAGCGCCTCGGAAAAGGAGCGAGCGCGCAGCGGCACCACCAGGAAATCCTGCAAGTCAATCTGCTGGCCCGCGTGCAGGCCGCCGGAGATAATGTTGACCATCGGCAGCGGCAAAGTGGCGCGGGGCACGCCGGCCAGATCGGCGATGTGCCGGTAGAGGGGCAGATCGCGCCCCGCGGCCGCCGCCCGGCAGGCGGCCAGCGATACCGCGAGCAGCGCGTTGGCGCCGAGCCGGCTCTTGTTCGGCGTGCCGTCCGCCTCCAGCAGGCGGCCGTCCAGCGCCCGCTGGTTGGCGGCGTCCAACCCACGCACCGCCTTGGCCAGCACCTGCTGGACGTTGCCCACCGCCCGGCGGACTCCCAGGCCGGCATAGTGGTCGGGGTCGCCGTCGCGCAACTCGACCGCCTCGTGGGCGCCGGTGGAGGCGCCAGACGGCACGCTGGCTCGCCCCCAGGCGCCGCTCGCCAGGTAGACGTCGGCCTCCACCGTGGGTCGGCCTCGCGAGTCGAGTATTTGCCGGGCGCGAACGTCGGCGATGGTGGTATCGCTTGCCATCTAGGTTCCACTCCGTAAGGCTTGATTCTCGAAAGACGGACCAGTATCGTAGGGGCGAGGCACGCTTGTCCAGAGCGAAGCGTCGGATGCCTCGCCCGCCAGCGAAGTCCCCCTCAGCGATGCGGAGGGGGGCGGCCGCAGCCGCAGGGGATCCGCCCCAA
>JAMCYS010000005.1 GCA_023473795.1 Chloroflexota bacterium
CGCACATCCAATTGCCAGCGCTTGAGCAGATCGAGTGCATCGTTCATCGCAGAGCCTCCGCAGCTGCTGTCTTACAAGACAGCTTACCATGCGAACCCTGCGGGTTTCACCTTGGCTTTAGTTTAGGAGGTATTGCTGGTGGAGGCCTCACGGTCGGCTACCGCCGCGCCGGGGCGACGCGGCGGTGGACTTGGTGAACTCATAGATCGCCTCTTCCCCTACTGGGCCGTGGTGCCGCTGGTGGGCACGTTCCTGCTGCTCACCGCCTACCCCATCACCCAGCTTTTCGCCATCAGCCTAACGACCTACAACTTCGCTCAGGGCGCCGCCATTCCCCCCTACGCCGGCCTGGTCAACTACGGCAAGATGGTCGAGGACGAAATCTTCGGGGCGGCCCTGCGCAACACATTTGTCTTCGTGGCGGCCGCGGTGACCGTCGAGTTCGTGCTGGGCTTCGGCCTGGCTCTCCTCGTCGAACGCGCTGGCCGGCTCACTGACTTCTACCGCACCCTGTTCATCCTGCCTATCATCGTGCCGCCTATCGCCATCGGCACGATGTGGCGCCTGATGTACCAGCGAGACTTCGGCATCATCAATTCGGTGCTGCACACCTTTGGACTGCCCAGTCAGAACTGGCTGGCCGATCCCAATTTCGCGCTCGGCGCGGTCGTCATCGTCGACGTCTGGCACTGGACAGGTTTCGTCTTCCTCATCATGGCCGCCGGCCTGCAGTCGCTGCCCCGCGAGCCCTATGAGGCCGCTCGCGTGGACGGCGCCTCCTCCACGCAGACCTTCCGCTTCCTCACCCTGCCTCTGCTGCGCTCCACGATTATGGTTGCCGTCGTGCTGCGTATGATCTTCGCTTTCAAAGTCTTCGATGAAATCTTTCTGCTCACCACGGGTGGCCCAGGCCACTCCACGGAGGTGGTGAGCGTCTACATCCAGAAGGTCGTCTTCAAACTGAGCGAGGTCGGCTATGGCGCCTGGCTAGCGGTGGTCACCATCGCCATCGTGGCCGTCTTCGTGTTGATCTACATCCGCCTGCTGCGGGAGAAAGGAGCATCCTCGTGAGACGCTCTTGGCTCAGCCTGACTGGCACGCATAGCTTGCTGCTGCTGGCGGTGATTATCACCATTGGCCCGTTCGTTTGGATCACCCTCAATTCCTTCAAGTTCTTCAAGGACATCATCGACCAGTCGCTGTTCTTCCAACCGACGCTAGTCAACTACGAGCGTCTCTTCTTCGCCAAGGGCTCCGACTTCGCCATTCTCTCGGTGAACAGCGTCATCGTCGCCGTCTCCTCTACCGCCCTCTCCATCACCATCGGCTCCCTGGCGGCCTATAGCCTCTCTCGCTTTCCCTGGCGTCGCTGGGCCTCCGGGCTCATCCTCGGTTGGGTCCTCTTCGTTCACATGCTGCCGCCGATCGCCCTGGCCACGCCCTTCTTTCTCCTGGCCCGCGTCTTCGGCGTGTACAACACCTACGTCGCCGTCATCATGGCTCACCTCATCGTCACCCTGCCGATTGTGGTCTGGATGATGAAGAGCTTCTTCGACGAGCTGCCGCGGGAATTGGAGGAGGCAGGGCTGGTCGACGGCTGCACGCGCTGGGGGAGCTTCACCCGCATCGCCCTGCCGCTGACGGCCCCGGGAATGGGCGCGGCCGCCATTCTGGCCTGCATCTTCAGCTGGAACGAGTTCCTCTTCGCGCTCACCCTCACCTCGACCACGTCTTCCATGACCGTGCCGGTCGGCATCGTCAAGTTCGCCCAGGAGTACAGCGTCCAGTACGGCGAAATGAGCGCCGCGGCCGCCTTCGCCACCCTGCCGGTCCTGTTGTTTGTCGCCTTCGCGCAGAAGCAGCTGGTAAAGGGCCTCACCCTTGGGGCGCTCAAGGGCTAGGATGAGGTAGCCGTGCCGGCCAGCATGGACAGCAAGCGCGGGCGGGTCACCATCGCCGACGTGGCCCGAGTCGCCGGAGTCTCCGTGGGCACGGTGTCGCACGTTTTCAACGACAAACCCGTAGTGGCGCCCGCCACTCGCCAGCGGGTTCTGACGGCGGCCCAGAGCCTCGGCTTTTCGCCGGACGACTTGGGCCGCGCCCTTAGCTTGGGCCATACCCGCACTATCGCCCTCTGCGGGCCCATCGCCACCAATCTATCGATCTCTGGCAACATTCACGCTGCCAGTCAGTGCGCCTCTCGCGCCGGCTACGGGCTCGTCTGTTGCTCCACCGATAACGACCCGCAGCGCGAACTGGCCATTCTAGAGATGCTCACCGCCCACAAGGTCGCCGCCGCGATCACCCACGGCGCCATACCCGACCCGGCCCCCTATCGGCGCCTGCAGGACGCCGGCATTGCCGTCGTCTTCACCCGCCACCGCCCGCCCGGAATCGCCGCCGATCTGGTGGTCTCCGACTACTACGACGGTACCCTGCGCGCCAGCCGCCACCTGCTAGAGATTGGCCGCCGGCGCATCGCCCTCCTGGCCGGAGCGCTGCGGGACGAGCCCACTGCAGCCCGGCTCGAGGCCTACCGGCGGGCCCACGCCGAGGCCGGCGTTGCCGTCTACCCCGAGCTGCTCCGGCCCGACTTGAACGACAGCGCCGCCGGTTTTGCCGCCGTCGCCGACCTTCTGCAAGGGGCCCACGCCCCGGACGCCATCCTGGCCATAGGCAGGCGATCTGTCGAATTGGCGTTGCAGTGTCTTGCCGCGGGCGCCAAGAGCCTACCTCCCCGCGAGGTCTTTCTGCCTGTGGAGCTCGCCCTCCGTGAGAGCACCATGCCTCTTTCCCCTTCGGCCTCCCCTTCCTTGCCGGCGCAGGCTCTCACTTAGCTGGCGGGCGCTGTATCCCGCGTCCGCCACCGAACCCCCATCTCTAGCCTCCTATTCAACCTTTACCCGCCTTGGCTCGCCGTTAACAGGGGTATCCCGGCGGCTGATTGCCACCGGGATACCCCTCCAGCGCTTGGCGTGTCGGCCGGCCGAACGCCGGCACTTTTCCTATTCCTCCCTACTCTTCTCCTCAAGTAGCGACGCCAACACCGAGAAGAAGTAGGGCATCTTGTTCTTCGTTCCGTAGGGCGCGTCCTTCGCCCACTTGCGAATGCGATGGGCGTTCTCCTCCGTGCGCTCGTAGGCCTGGTGCAGCAGCCCGACGAAGTCGTCCTCGCTCAGCCCCGACCCGCTCCACAGCCGGCGTGCCCGGGTGCAGTTTGACCGGTAGCTCTTGGGTGCATCGTGCAAACGGGCCGAGTAGTCCTGTACTATCCTATCGATCAGGGGCGAGACCGGCACCTCCGTCGTCTCCCCACCATCGAACGGGGAGGAACGCGAAGTCGCCTTCGAGTTCGAGTGAGCAGCAGCTCGATTCTCATTCGCTTCTTCGCTGACTTCTTCAGCGCTATCTACTACCTCTGCCTGTTCTTCATGTTTATCTTCTTCGACATGTGTGCTACCTGAGTGGGGCGGGCCGTGCGACCCCTCTGCGGCGGCCCCGGCGTACCCACGTCCCCTGGCCCCGTGCGACCCATCACGCACTGGGCCGTGGTACCCACGTACTACGGGGTGCCGGTTGTCCACAGGGTTATCCCCAGGTTCGTCCTCCAGGCCGGGCAACTCCTCCTCCAGGAACTGCGGGTTGCGCCGCACCCACTGCTCGATGTCCCTAGTTATCAGATCGTCGATGCTCTCGAAGAGGGGCGAGAAGTCCCAACCGATCGAGGTGTTACCACCGTCGGCCCGCGTGCGCCGCACCACCAGCAGATAGCCTTTGTCCTCGAGGCCCTTCTTGTACTTCTCCAGGGTCTTGGTCGTCACCCCAGAGCGACGGGCCATCTCGCGCACGGCAGGATAGGGCAGCTCGGCCGTCCAGCGATGGGAGAGAACGTAACCTATGAGCCACACCTCCTGGGGTGTTAGGGAGAGTTCCGCTTGATAATAGAACAAGGCGAAGGGAATGGTGCCGATGCCGGCTTTGCGAATAAGCCGACCGTAGCGCGCGTCGAAGCGAAACTCCTCGCGGCTGCGGTGGGCTGGGCTCACGGCGTGCCCTCTGGCCGGGCGAGGGCGGCGGCCCACTGCTCGGCCAACAACGCAACCACTCGGCGAAAGCGCTCGCGCTCGCGCTTGCCCAGGCGGCGGTCCGCCAGCAGGCGGGCCACGGTGAGCAGGGTTGGGTCCTGCGGCCCGACCGCCTGGTATACTTCGGGCCAGAAGCCCGCCCGCGCCAGCAGCGAGTCGGTCTTCTCCTGGTCCAGTTTCAGGGCCCTGGCGATGGCCACCACTTGCGCCGAACCCGAAGGACCCCGGTCCCCGCTCTCTATCCTGCTGATGATGGCGGGATTGATGCTGGCCGACCGGGCTAGCGAACGCTGAGAGAAACCCGCGGCTTCGCGGTAGGTCTTGAGCAACTCGGCGAAGTCAGGCACTATGCCACCACCCCTGATCATCCCAGCCCCTAGCTCGCCAACCAAGCCAGGTCACGCCAGCCCAGCTGAACGCCGGTTACCTTCCCATTCTACAGCCGCGTTTACCAACCGTCAACGACTTGTACCCCGATGATTTAGGTTAAACACCGCCCCCTCAGATGCCCCACAGGCCGCCCTCGGCGAGGTGGTGCTTACGCGTCGTAAGCGCACTTTATCCAATTATGATTACCACCTGTCAACAAAAAGGGGTCGGTTATCCACACTCGTCTGGCCCGCCGCCAGGTTTGGGGGTTGAATTGCCGCTCTGCACGCCGTGGGGTCGAGCCAAAGGGGAGGGGCTACAGTCCGCCAGGGGTGAAAGCACCTACGCCCCTGGCACGTGTAGCCTGTTCGTAGTGAGCGCTTTAGCGCTTCGTCTTATCCCCACACGGGAACCGGAAAGCGCTAAAGCGCTCACTACGAACACGAGGAGCGCTTAGCACGAACGACAGCCTGGCGGATTGGCTCTGCTGCCGCCGGCTTGCCTAGCGCGCCACCTGGGGCTCAGGCCAGACCAATTGCTTGAACTTTATAAGCCTCGACCCCGCCCGCAAGGGCCCCGCCGGGCCGGCCCGTCTACGCTACTCAGCCTTCTCGGCCGTGGCGACCAGCTCCTGGAACTCAGCCTCGTCGAGCACCCGCACTGCCAGCTGCTGGGCGCGTTTCAACTTGCTGCCCGGCGCCTCCCCGGCCACCAGGTAAGTCGTGCGCTTGGTCACGGCGCTGCCGGCGCTGCCGCCCAGCCGGCGGACCAGCGCCTCGGCCTGCGAGCGCGGATAGGCCGCCAGGGTGCCGGTGAAGACGAACTCCTGCCCCGCCAGTGGGCCCGCCATCGACGTCTGCTCTTCGGCCAGGCGCATTTTCACCCCGGCCCGACGCAGCTTCGCCAGCACCTGGCGGTTGCGCGGCTCGGCGAAGTAGGCGCGCACGCTCTCCGCCACCACCGGCCCGACGCCCGGGATCTCCCCTATTTCCTCGGCCGAGGCCCCAGCCAGGCGATCCAGCGAGCGGAAATGCTCGGCCAAGAGCGCCGCCGTCTGCCCGCCCACGTGCAAGATGCCCAGGGCGAAGAGCAGGTTGGCCAGCGGGCGCTGCTTGCTGCGCTCGATCGCCGCCAGCAGGTTCTTGGCGCTCTTCTCGCCCATGCGCGCCAGCCCCTGCAACCGCTCCTGCTCCAGGTAGTACACGTCGCCCACGTCGCCCACCAGCCCCTGGGCCAGCAGCACTCCCGCCCACTGCTCACCCAGGCCGCGAATGTCCATCGCCCCCCGCGAGGCGAAGTGCTCCAGCAGCCGGTATAGCTGGGCCGGGCAGGACGGATTCGGGCAGCGGTGCATCGCCTCCCCGGCCGGCCGCACGACAGGAGTGCCGCAGACCGGGCAGGTTCCCGGCATGGCGAACACCTGCTCCTCGCCCGTGCGCAGGCTCAGCACCGGGCCCACCACCTGGGGAATGACCTCCCCCGCCCGCTGCACGATCACCGTGTCGCCCACCCGAATGTCCTTGCGCCGGATGTCGTCCTCGTTGTGCAGTGTCGCCAGCTTCACGGTCGCGCCGCCCACCTGGACCGGCTCCAGAACGGCGAAGGGATTGAGCGTGCCGGTGCGCCCCACGTTGACCTGGATGTCGCGTAGCTTGGTGGTGGCCTGGATGGCGGGGAACTTGTAGGCCACTGCCCAGCGCGGGGCGTGGCCCACGGCCCCTAGTTGCTCCTGCAGCCGGTAGGAGTTCACCTTGACCACGACCCCGTCCGCCTCGAACTCCAGGTCCGGCCGCCTGCCTAGCCAGAGCCGGTGGTAGTCTTCCACCGCGGCGAGGCCGGCGACCCGGGCATTGTAGGGGCTCACCTTGCAGCCCAGCGCTTTGAGCGCCGCCAGCGCGTCCCAGTGGTTGTCGGGCAGAGCGCCGCCCTCCCACCAACCCAGCCCGTAGATGAAGATATCCAAGGGACGCTGAGCCGTGACCCGCGGGTCGAGCTGGCGCAGCGACCCCGCCGCCAGGTTGCGGGGGTTGGCGTACAACGGCAATCCCTGCTCCGCCCGCTGCTCGTTCAGCCGCTCGAAATCGGCCTTGCGGATGTAGACCTCCCCCCTCACCTCGAGGCGGCGCGGGGCGCCCTCGGCCAGCGTCAGCGGCACGCTCCGGATGGTGCGCAGGTTGGCGGTCACGTCCTCGCCCCGCCGGCCGTCGCCGCGCGTTGCCCCTTGCACCAGGCGGCCGTCCTCGTAGACCAGGGCCACTGCCAGCCCGTCCATTTTCAGCTCGCAGACCAGGTCGTCGACCTCCTGCCCCAGCAAGTTCTCCGCCCGCCGATACCAGGCTTGCAGCTCCTGGTCGTCGAAGACGTTGGCCAGACTGAGCAGCGGCAGCTGGTGTTCCACGATGCCGAAGGCGGCGACCGGCTCGCCCCCCACGCGCTGAGTGGGGGAATCGGGCACGATCAGCCGCGGGAACTCCTCCTCCAGCCGGCGCAGCTCCCGCATCAACTCGTCGTAGGCGGCGTCGGCGATCTCCGGGCTGTCGAGGACGTAGTAACGGTAGTTGTGGTAGTTGATGAGCGAGCGCAGTTCCTCGCTGCGCTGCCGGGCGGCAAAGAGCCGCTGCTCCTCGATCGCCGATGCCATCGCCTCGTCTCCCCCCGCGGGCGCCGCCGGTCGGGCCCGCGACCCGCTCTTCCGTCCGCGGCCGGCTTCTCCCAGATATTCTAGAGCATACCACCAAATTGCGAGTCAGATCGCCCGACAGCACCTGCTTTTGCCATCGTGCTCATGGGGTCCCTAATGTTCGCTACTTTACATTGCTGTTCGCACTCAGTTATAGTTGTGCTTAGAGGTGAACGCTATGCCAGGGAGTCCTCTCGAACAGTGGCTGACCGTGGACCAGGCCGCCGAGTACCTGGGCGTGACTCGTCGCGCCATCCATAAGTACGTTCAGTTGGGGAAGCTGCCGGCCTTCAAGGCCCCGGTGGGCGGCCGCACCCTCTTCCGCCGGGCCGACCTCGCCGATTTCCGCGCCCCCCGGCCGATCGTACCCAGGGGGCCCGCCGCGCGGCCGCCGGACGGCGGTGCCTGAGGGGCACCTGCCGCCTACCGGAATTCAAGGAATTGGCCCGGGCCAAGTGAGGTGTCGTCCTGTTTGTGATAGTGCGCTCGCTTGTCACCACGGTTAGCGCCTGGTGCGGCCTGTTTGTAGTGAGCGCTTTAGCGCTTTCCGGTTCTCGTGTGGGGTAAGACGAAGCGCTGAAGCGCTCACTACAAACTGTAGCCCTGCGGATCGGCAGGGCGCTACCGCCGCTTTTCCTGGTGTGCCACCTAGCAGTCGCGTCGAGCTAATTACTCGGGCGCCTACAGTGGCGGCAGTTCGATCAGCCGCTCGGCGTACTCGCTGTAGTCGGGACGGCAGCTGAAGAGCAGCACCTGCGTCTCGGTCGCCAGGCGCCGGCAGAGGGCGAGCACAGCCCGGGTGCGCGCGTCGTCGAAGGCGAGGAAAGGGTCGTCCAGTATCAACGGCGGCCGCCGTCCCCCCGCCAGCAGCCTGGCCAGGGCCAGCCGCGCCGCGAGGTAGATTTGCTCCACGGTGCCGGTGCTCAGCTCCCCGCCGTAGGCCACGGGCACCGGCTCGGCCCGTCCGGGTGCCCGCACCGCCAGCTCCAATCCGGCCGGCGCCACCGCCACGCTGGTGTAGCGGCCGGCGGTGATGGCGGCGACCAGCGACCCCAGCTCGCCCTCTAGCGCCTCTTTGGCCGTGCGCAGCGTGGCCTGGCGGGCCTCGTCCAGCACCGTCCTGGCCAGCTGTAATGCCTGCTGGCGCTCCCGCGCCGCCTGCAGGCGACTCTGCAATTCCGCCACTTGCTCTTCGCGCTCGTGCACCTGGTCGCTCGTCGTCCTGGCCGCCAGAGCCTCCGCTTGCCAGTGACGCTGCTGCCGGTCGAGCACCTGCGCCTCGCCGACGAGGCGGTTGACCTCGGCCTGCAGTCGCAGGTAGGCTGCCTGCTCGAGCCGCGCCAGATGCATCGCCGGCTCGTCCAGGGCGTCCCGCAGGCGTTGCGCGGTCAGGCTCGCCTGCCGCCGCGCCAGCGCCAGCTCCGCTGGTCTCAGCTCGCCCAGCCAGCCCTTCAACTCGGCCTCCGCCTGGCCCAGCTGCCGCTGCAGCTCCTCGGCGCGCGCGCGACGGGCGGCGAACTCCACCGCCGAGGCGCAGCCCGTCCGCCCCAGCAACCCCGCCAGCGCCTGCCCGGCCTCGGCCGCCTGCCTGTGCCTCTCCGTAGACAATAGCTCGGCGCTCGCCGCGGCCACGGTTGAGCGTCGGCCCCGGGCGACCTCCCAGGCGAGCAGCCCCAGGCCTGCCAGGGCCAGTGCTGCCAGATCGGGTTGCCAGAGCGCGCCGGCCAGGCCCGCGAGCAGTAGGATGCCGCCCAGCGCCAGAACGGGCCACCGCGTCCTCGCTGCCGTCTCCCTGGGTGGAACCGGCGCCGCCGGCTCCGCCGCGCGCCGCGCCAGCACGGCCACCTCCGTGGCCTCGGCCGCGCTCAGCGCCAGCACCCCCGCCGCCTTCGCCAGCTCCTCGCGCCGCCGCTCGCTGCTCGCCGCCAGCCGCTGGGCCTCTTCCTCTCGCCGCGCCAGGGCCGCCTCCTCCCGCTCCGCGGCCGTCAGTTCGCCTTCCAGTCTCAGCCTCCTGGCGCAGCCGTCCAGCTGCGCCTGCTTCTCGGCCAGTAGGCTCTGCGTCTCCGCCAGCTCCCTCTCCGTGAGCGCCAGCTGCCTTCTCGCCTCCAGGCCGCGGGCCAGCTCGGCTTGCGCCTGGCTCAGGCCGCGCTGCTGCTCCTCCAGGCTCGCCGGCAGCTCATATAGCGGTCCCGGGGACGCGCGCGAGGCCCGCTTCAACTCCGTCAAAGCCCTGTCCAGCTGCTCCAGCGCCGCCGAGGCCAGCACGTCCTGCTCCCCGCCGGTCACCGTTCGCTGCAGGCTGTCGGCGATCGTCTCCCGCTCCTGAATGCTGGCGAGGTCACGCTGGCTGATGCAGACGGTGCTGGCGAAGAGGGCGCGCGAGCCCAGGCCGAGGAACTGCTGTACCTGGGCCTCTATCTGTCGCGGGTCGTGCAGGCGCAGGCCCCCCGTTCCCTCCAACAGCGCCGACTTGGCCTGGAAGTCCTTGGCCAGCCGGTATTCCTCGCCATCGACGGCGAACTCAAGGCTGAGCGCGAAGGGCTCAGCCGCCCCCCAGCGCTGCTGCGCCAACACCTTGCGATTGCTGGTGCGCGGGTTCTCGAACAGGGCCAGGGCCAGCGCTTCGCGCAGGCTTGACTTGCCCTCCTCGTTGTGGCCCAGGACGACGTTGAAGCCGGGGCCGAACTCGACCGTGAAGTCGGCGAAGCGACGGAAATCGCGCAGTGCCAGGCGGCGCAGGATCATAGCACCCGCCTCCCCTGCAACAGTGCCAGGCCGATCTGCAAAGCCTGCTCGGCCGTCCGCCGCTCAGCTTCCTCGCTGGCGGCGGCCAGGCGCTCGCCCATCAGGCGGGCGAAACGCCCCAACACGGTGCCCTCCGGCAGGGCGGCAATCTCGTCGGGCGCCAGGGCGGGGTGCGAGCGGTCCTCCAGGCGCAGGGCGAAGAAGTCCCCCTCCAGCTCCCGAGCCAGCGCCTCCAGGTCGAGCACCAGGTCCAAGGGTCGCAAGCCCACGAGAGTCACCCCCTGCGCCAGGTCGGGGTCGCCGCGGGCGCGGATGGCCGCCGCCAACTCCGCCGCCGAGGGCAGGCCGTCCACCGCCAGCTCGAGCTGGGCGCAGCGTCGGCGAGCCACGTCGCGCGCCTCCAGGCGGGGAGCGCCCTCCCCCAGTTCCACCAGCAAAG
>JAMCYS010000042.1 GCA_023473795.1 Chloroflexota bacterium
GTCGCACATGGCCGCTGCCGGGTCGCCCTGGGGCAGACGCATCTTGATCAGCTCGGGCAGGCCGGCGACGGGCACCAGAAGGTTGTTGAAGTCGTGAGCCACCTGCGCCGCGACGCGCCCAGCTATCTCCAGGCGCTGGGCCCGCTGCAGCTGCTCTTCCATTTCTCTGCGCGTGGTTATGTCCTCCACCATCCCGAGCACATAGCGCGGCTTCTCCTCCGCATCGCGAATGACCGAGTGGATGATGTTAACCCAGACGGGTCGCCCATCCTTTCTAATGTTTCTCCTCTGCTGCTGGTTGTGCTTGTGGTCACCGGATACTAACCCGCGAAGCAGATCAACAGTCCGTGGCAAGTCCTCGGCGTGTACGCGGTCAGCCGTTCTTAGGCCACGTAGTTCCTCGACGCTGTAGCCCATCAATCTCAAGTGGGCGGGGTTGGCCTCCACGACCCGCTCCTCCAGGTCGCTGATGGCGATGCCGATGGCCGCGTTGTCGAAGACGGCGCGGAAGCGCGCCTCGCTCTCTCGCAAAGCCGTCTCGGACAGCTTGCGCTCGGTGATGTCGCGGGCGATCCCCTGAATGGCATAAGGCTCGTCGCCGTGGAAGATGACCGAGGACTTCGTTTCCACCCAGACCTCAACACCATCCGCCCGCCTGAGCCTGAAGACGGTCGCCTCCCTCTGTGTCCCCGTTTCGATGAGCTCCTCCATCGTTTGCGCGAGCAAAGGCTTCTGGTCCGCGGCGACGAGAGCCGCGAAGTTGAGCCGGGAAACGTCCTCGCGGGCATAGCCCAGCATCTGGAGGGCGGCGTCGTTGGCGTCCAGGAAATTGCCGACGAAGTCGTGCACGTAGACGCCATCAAGCGAGCGGTCGAAGAGCGCGCGGAAGCGCTCTTCAGTCTCATGGAGCGCGGACTCCGTCCGCTTACGGTCGCTGATGTCGCTCACCGCGGTAATGAGCACCCGATGTCCATCCTCGCGCACGACCATGGCGCTAGCTTCCGCGACATCCACCACCTCGCCGTCGTGCCGCCGCATCTGAGCCTCGGTTAGGAGATTCGAGTTTCCACAGAGTAGCCGGGCAAAGGCAGCTTCCAGACGCCCGTTCGGGACGCCTGGTAAGACCCTGCTGATGTGCTGGCCAATCAACCCTACTCTAGGACAGCCGTAGATCTCGCTGAAGGCGGCGTTGACCTCCAAGAACCGGCCGGCTTCGTCGGCCACACAGATGCCCACGGGCACCGTATCGTAGATCGAGGCCAGCAGGCTCTGGCTCTCCTTGAGCGCCGTTTCTGCCAGCCTCCACTCCGTGATGTCTTCCACCAGTCCGATGGCCAGGTCCTCTCCAGGTGACTTGCCTCGGACCATTGATACCGTAAGTCGTGCCCGCATCACGTCGCCACTCTTGCGTATGTAGCGCTTCTCCATCTGGCAATGGTCGGCCTGCCCAGTCAGCACAGTACGAACCAGTTGGCTTTCTCTGACGGTGTCCTCGGGATGGGTGATATCGTCCACCAACATGCCGGCTAGTTCCGCACCGCTGTAGCCCAGCATCGCCTGGAACGCGGGATTGGTGTCGAGAAACCGTCCTCTTGGATCGGTCAGCGCCATGCCGATGGCAGCTTGCGCGAAGACCGCCCGGAAGCGCGCCTCGCTTGTCCGTACAGCCTCTTCCGCTTGCATGCGCTCGGTGACGTCGCGGGCGATGCCCTCCGCGCCCAACGGTTCGCCCGAGTCGTCGCGTAGGGCCACGGCAGTTAGTTCCAGCCAGACGATGTGGCCGTTCCTGTGTCTGATCCTAAGCGTCACGGGCTGCGGTGAGTCGCCGCTCAGAACGAGACTATGGAACGTGGGGCGGTCCTCGGGGAGGACGATCCGCGAACAGAGCCCGGGATCGGCATAGAGTTCCTCTGGGCTGTAACCGGTCGTCCTGCTAACGGCCGGGCTGACGAAGTCAAGGCCGGGTGTCGGCTGCAGCCGATAGCGGAAGATCACGTCGTGCGCCCGCTCGGCCAGTAGTCGAAAGCTGGCCTCGTGCTCCCGCAGGGCAGCCTCGGCCCGCCGCTGCTCGTCCCGGGCCTTCTTTGCCTCCATGGCGTGACGGACTGCCTGCCCCAGCCGCGCCAACCGGTCCTTGAGTATGTAGTCAGCCGCGCCTCTCTTCATACAATCGACTGCCACCTCCTCGCTGATGGCGCCGGAGACGACGATGAAGGGCAGACCAAGTTGGCTGTCTTCCACTACCCGCAGCGCGGCCAGGGCATCAAAGTGCGGCAAGGAGTAATCGGACAGCACGACATCCAGCTCGGGGCTCAAGGCACCCGCGAAGTCATCAGCCGACTCGACCCTCCGCCAAACGGGCTCGAAGCCGTCCCGGCGCAGCTCGCGGAGCATCAGCTCGGCATCAATTGGGTTGTCCTCGACAATCAAGACGCGTAGTGAAGTCGCCACCCGTCACCCCCTCGTGCGCTAAACGAGAAAACACCGATTGCGCTGTGGGCAAGAACGTTAGTAGAGCCGGACCAACAGGCAATCGCGCCCTTCGCGCGACCGACCTCGCCATGGCCACGAAGCCTCGGGCACGATAATGCCCAGCTAGCCTGCGAGTTTGCCATAGCGCTGATGGCTACGCCGCCCCCAACAGGCCCATTCGACCTGGGAAAGACGGCTACTATCCTTGTGGCCTACGCGGGGCAACGCTGTGCTGCCCGGCCAACCACGTGCTTGGCCCCATACGCAGTCGGCGCCTCTGCCTGGCATAGTAACCTGGCCGGTTGCAGGGAACCTCCAGGGCCTACCGGCCAGGTCTATCCCAACCGTCTCGGCCACTCCCACTACGATAAGCTGACTACCTAGCCCTCTATCGCATGCTATTGCGAATGCCATCATAGCCTGTTCGTCGCTCGGCGAATACCCAGAGGGGAGCCGACACCCGCGGCTCTTCCTGATCGGCCGGGAGGTGAACCGCCGGCCTCTCTTCATCACCCCTGGCGCCTCGCCCGCCACGCTGGTATGATAGCCAACGGTCAATCCGTGGCCGGTTGCAGTCCACCCCGGATGACGCACGACCGCCCGGTTGATAGGTGGGCGGGTCGTGAACGGGAGGGACGAATCCTGGCTGGACGAAGCGGCGGCAGATAGCGTGGTGACGGCCGAAGCCACCTTGCTCCAGCGACAGTAGGTCCTGCTTACTGTATCGTCGCGGCATTAGTTGAGCCACGTTGTCTAAGGCACGCCGGACTGGAGGCATGTGTTGCCGGAGACAATGCCCGCACCCTTGCCCGTTGTCTCTCGCCTGCGTTCTCTGTCACGAGCAGCAGCCGTTCTCGCCATTCTCGGTGGCCTTCTGGTTCTGGCGGGCCGGGCGCTAGACGTCGCAATTCTCACGAATCTCTTTCCAGGCTTCACCCCGATGAAGGCTAACCCGGCCCCCTTGTCCGTTCTGGCCGGGGCCTCTTTGTGGCTGCTACTGGCGAACCATCCGCAATCGACGGCGCGGCGCATCGCCCGGGGCTTCGCCTTCGTCATCGTGGTGGTGGGGCTGCTCACGCTCTGTGAGTACGTGTTCGGCTGGGATCTCGGCTTCGACCAGCTGCTGTTCCGGGACCCGCAGGCTCTGCCAGGAGAGCCCCCGGGCCGGATGGCTCCCGTTACGACCGTGCCCTTCGCCTGCCTTGGTCTTGCCTTGCTTGTGCTGCACGAGGAACGCCCCCACGCCCTGTGGGCGCAGAGCCTGGCGCTGATGGCGACGCTGCTCGGGCTCGTGCCCCTGGTCGGCCACGTCTTCAGCGCCCAACCCTTGTACAAGATCGGCCCCTACATGCCGATAGCGGTCCTTCCTTCGTTCCTGATCGTCATGCTCGGCCTGGGCACGCTGTGCGCTATGCCAGACCGCGGGCTGATGACCCCTTTGACGAGCGACAGCGCTGGTGGCACCCTGGGTCGCCGCCTCCTCCTGCCCGTGGCCAGCGTCCCACTCCTGCTTGGTTTCTTGGTGTTCCTTGGCGAGAACCTGGGCCTCTACGACGAGCCTGTGTCCTGGGCAATCCTGGTGGTGGCGTGCGTCGTCGTTCTGACGGCAGCGGTGCTGGAGAGTGCCTGGACGTTGCACGGGGTGGACCTGCGACGCCAGCGGGCTGAGCGGGAGCGGGAGCGCCTGCTGGCGTCGCTGCAAGAACAGGCACGAGAGTCTCAGGTCCAAGACGAGGATCTGCAAGCACAGCAGACGGCCATGCGCGAGAGCGAGGAGCGGTACCGCTCCCTCTTCACCGCCATGACCGAGGGCTTCGCCTTGCACGAGATCATTTATGACGACCTGGGCGAACCTTGCGATTACCGTTTCCTTGCCATCAACCCGGCCTTCGAGCGACTCACCGGTATGAAACGCGAAGATGTGGTCGGCAAGACCCACAACGAGGTCCTACCTGGCAACGACCCATACTGGGTCAACGCGTACGGCGCCGTCGTACTCAGTGGCGAACCGGCCGAATTCGAGAACTACTCGCCCGCCCTGCAGAAGCATTACAGAGTGCTGGCTTATCGCCCGGCACCGCGCCAGATTGCCGTCATCGTCGTCGACATCACGGAGCGCAAACAGGCCGAAGCAGAACGAGAACGGCTGCTGGGGGAGGTCCAGAGACGGGCGGTCGAACTGGACGTCGCCAACAAGGAGATTGAGGCCTTCAGCTACTCGGTCTCCCACGACCTGCGGGCTCCCCTCAGGGGCATAGATGGCTTCAGCCAGGCGCTGCTGGAGGACCACGCCGACAAATTGGATGAGGTAGGCAGAGGCTACCTGCAATTGGTGCGATCGGAGAGCCAGCGCATGGCTCAACTTATCGATGCCCTGCTTGCCCTCTCCCGTATTACCCGCGCGGGACTCCACTGGGCGCGGGTGGATCTGAGCGCCCTGGCCCGCGAGGTCGCGGCCGACCTACAGAAGGCGGAGCCCGAACGGCTGGTGGAGTTCACGATCACCCCCGGCCTGGTGGCCAACGGCGACGGCCGGCTTCTCCAGGTGGTGCTGGAGAACCTGATCGGCAACGCCTGGAAGTTCACGGGCAAGCAGGCTAGCGCCCGGGTCGAGTTTGGCGAAGTCCGTGCCCAAGGGATGCCGGCCTACTTCGTGCGGGATAACGGCGCGGGCTTCGACATGGCCTACGCCGGCAAGCTGTTCGGGGCCTTCCAGCGCCTGCACAGCCAGAGCGAGTTCGCAGGCACCGGCATTGGCCTGGCCTCGGTGCAGCGCATCATCCACCGCCACGGCGGGCGAATCTGGGCCGAGGGGCAGGCAGGAATGGGAGCCACCTTCTACTTCACTCTGCAAATGGCGACCGAGGTTGCCGGTGGCGGCAAAGCTGCCACGACCAAACAAGGTATCCGCCCATTTCGCGTGGGGACGTAATCTGAGGGGGTTGTCCGTGGGCGACAAGGTCATTCTCCTGGTAGAGGACAATCCAGTCGACGTCTCCATCACCCAGCGAGCTTTCAAGAAGGCAAACATCCTCAACCGGGTGGTGGTCATGCAGGATGGGGTGGAAGCTCTGGACTACTCGTTTGGCGGCGGGGTCTATGCCGGACGGGAGTTGGACGACCAGCCGATTCTCATCCTGCTGGACCTGAAGCTGCCGAGGGTAGACGGTCTCGAAGTGCCGCGGCGCATCCGGGCCGACGAGAGAACCAAGCTTCTCCCAGCGGTAATCCTGACGTCCTCGCGCGAGGAGGCGGACGTGGTGGCCGGCTATAGCCTGGGGGCCAACAGCTACGTGCGCAAGCCAGTGAACTCCGAAGAATTCGCTGAGGCCGTGCGGCAGCTGGGACTCTACTGGATGATTCTGAACGAGGATCCGCCGGTCCGCGGAGGCTAGCGTGATACGGAGTTATCCGTCAGGGCATTGGATTGCCATCTCGTTGGTCGTGCTAGGCTAATCGGTTGATGGCGTTTAGCTAGGCGGATCCTTGAGTGCCTGGGGAATGCCGCGTAGCACGCGAACGCCGACGTCGCCCGGGAGATGCTCTTGCACGCAATGAGCCTCGCCGATGAAGAGAAGGCCGATGCCTTCCGGCGGCAGGGTTTCGACTATGCGCTGGGCGATGTACCGATCACGTTCCCTCAGCAGAGTGGCCGCCCGCTCCGCGTAGGCTCGGCGTGCGACGGCTTTGGACCTGGTGTTCTTGGCCGTGAGCACGGCGCGCAGGCGCTCGTACTCCTCTTTGATCAGCGCCAGTGACTCCGTACCCACCACCTCCGCCCCCTGACTCACGAGCCAGCGCAGGAGCTCGTAGTTGGGGCTCTGAACTTCGGCCAGAATTCTCCGCACGATTTCGCTGGCGGCGTCTGGCAGCCCGTCCTGGTAGACCCTGACTCCCTGCCAAGCGAGATCCAACGCCATCACCTGGCGTTGGGTATTGACCCAGAACGCCTCCGCGCGTTGCAGATAGGCCTTGTCCGTGGGCAAGCGGCCTCCTAGGTCCCCCATGTCCTGCCGGCTATGAGCAATTGGTATGCAGATTAGGGTACGCGACGATTCGTCAGCGGTCACAGGCCCCCTCGTCAGGCGTGGTGAGTTCGCGCCTAATCAGCGCAGACAGACCCTATGTCTAACACAGTATTGCCAGCTTGGGCAACCAGTGTCAATAGCCAGAGGCCGCGTCGGTTCCACCTGGGACTTTACCTAGCGGCCTTGCCTATCCATTGCTTCATGTCGCCAGGGTGACCACCGCTTGCTTCAGTCGCGCGGCCAGGCCTGTGCTCGCCTGCTGGCGCGCCACGGTCTTGCCGGAGTCAATGACCCCCATGCGCTGGGACCAGGCGGCCTCAAACCGCAAACCCTCCACCGCGGCCACGAACGAGTCCACGACCGCCGGGTTGAACTGCGTCCCCGAATGTCGCCGCAATTCCGCTACTGCGGTCTCGTGGGGAAGGGGTGCCCGGTAAGGCCGCTTGGAGACAATCGCCGTATAGGCATCGACCACGGCCAGTATCTGCGCCTCAATGGGGATGCTGGTACCCTCCAGGCCGGCCGGATAACCACGACCGTCAAACCGCTCGTGGTGATGGAGAACCGCCTTCGCCACTGTTTCCGAGCCAAGCATCCGGCGAGCTTGTTCGGCCCCCCGTTGCGCGTGCTCCTGGACCAACGCCGTTTCCTCCCGCGTCAGGGCTCCCGGTTTCTGCAAGATCCACTGCGGAATACCGATGGTGCCGACATCGCGTAGTGCAGCGGCCAACTTGACGGTGGTCACGACCTCGTCATTTGCTTGCATGTGCCTGGCGGTGTCAGCCGCTAAGCGCATCACGACCTCGGGTCGGCCGTCGACCACGCTGTCCGCGTTGCCGATCATGGTAGCCAGTGCTCGTGCTCGGTTCTGAATCAACTCGCTGATCTGGCACTCGGAAGCCGCCAGCACCTCCTTCTGGCTATCAGATTCCTCGCTCTTGCGGACGTACATCTTGAACGAGTGCCAAGCCATCACCAGTGGCAAGCTGAAGACGAGCAGCCCAAACACTCCCATGGTGCGAAAAGCCAGCGCCATGCCCAGACTGATGCCGGCGATGGCCAGGTAGTTCGCGAGGAGCCAGCGGTAGTTGTGCCGCCAGATAGAGGCAAACGAGCCCCCCTCCGTGAGCCGAATCACCAGAGCCACACCACAACAGTCGATAGCGTAGTAGCACAGTGCCGCGCCGGCCATCGGCAAGATGCCTCCCGGATAGCTGGCGGCAGGCAACTCGCCACCCAAGGCCAGGTAGACTAGGCCGGCCAAGCCAGCCGCGCAGCTAACTAAGCCCAGGTTGAAGGCGATCTTGCGTATCGGCCGACGTCTGGGGTATAGGCCGTGCACCAAGATGCTCGGCAGGTTCACCAGTATGCCGGCAGCTGGCCCATACAGGACTATCGCCGCCAGAGCGAAAGCAAGGGCCACGGACACGCTGCTCGTGGCGAAAAGCGATACTGGCATGCCTTGAGCAACCGCGCACAGCACTGCCAGAAGTGCCACTGAAGCAATGGCTTCCCTTGAGAGCGAGGGCAGTGTGGAGGCCAGAAGCACGGCGCCCGCCGTGACTACCGCCGCTATGTACAGGGCAGCAGCGGGTCTATTGCCCATTCCCGTTTCTCCTAATCCAGACGTTCCGCGGACGGCAGACGCAGCAGATGTCAGCCGTCAGGAAGGCTCAGTCCAGCTGACTCTCTAGCCAGGCGACGTTGTCCCAAAGCGTGTTGTCCCAGCGAGTATTATCCCAAAGGGTGTTGTCCCAGAGCACGTTGTCCCAGAGCACGTTATCCCAGAGCACGTTGTCCCAGAGCACGTTGTCCCAGGTGACGCTATCCCACAGGGCGTTTGTCCAGTTCAAGTTGGCCCAGACACGGCCGCCGAAGTGCGGGTTGCGCCAGGCGGGGGTTGAATCGGCCAGCAGTGGGAGCAGGGCCCGCGCCGTAATGTCGGAAGGACGCTTGTTCCGATTGCTCGCTGGCTGGGCATGACTGGTCAAAGCGGCACGGGCGTCAACTACGCCAGCGCCAGCTTCGTTGGCGTCGTGTCCCTTGATCTCGCTGCCAGTGTGCATGAGGATTCCCTTAACCTGGTCAGGGGAGAGGGAAGGTGACTTCTCTAGCAGCAAAGCGACCACCCCGGCCACTATCGGCGCGGACATGGAGGTGCCGGTGAGCCGGAAGTACGTGCTGCCGCCCGGCGTGGCAACAACACGGTCGGACAGCAACTGGTCGAGAGTGCTGTTGGGGCTGCGCAGAGAGATGATTCGACGCCCGGGGGCAACAAGATCCGGCTTGTTGAAACCATCGGGAGTGGGCCCGCGGCCGGAGAAGGATAGCAGACTGTCATCGGCGATGCTGGCCGTTCCCATGTCATCGACGGCGCCGACAGCGATGAACAGGGGGCCGGTGCCGGGGCTGGTCACACTACCCGCGGTGGGGCCGTCGTTCCCTGCCGGCACGACGACGGTTATGCCGGCCAACCAGGCCATCTCCAGCGCTGCCACCAGCGGGTCGTGGCGGTAAGTGTAGCCCGCGCCCACGGGCGTGCCGAGTGAGAGATTCATCACCCGGATGTTGTATTCGTGGCGGTGCTGGAGAACCCACTGCACGCCGTGGATGACAGTGGACAGGCTACTATTGCCCTCGCCGTCGATCACGCGCACGTCGACAATGTTGGCGTTCGGGGCTACTCCAGAAAATAGCCCCCCCGAGGTCTGGCCGTTGCCCGCGACGATCCCAGCGACGTGCGTTCCGTGGCCGCCCGGGTCCAGCGAGATAGCACCATCGTTCACTAAGTCAGCGCGAGCGACCACTCGGTTGACCGGCGTCGTCAGGTCGGCCGCTGGGGCTACTCCGGAATCCAGGACGGCGACGGTGACACCCTTACCCGTGTAACCCATCTGCCAGACCGCGGGCGCCTGGACTTCATCCTCGTAGACGTGTACCGGTGGTGCCGCCTCCAGTGCGCGCACCGGGGCGTCAAAGTAGACGAAAGCCACCGATGGATCCCGGCTCAGGGCCGCGATCTCGCTGAGACTGGCCCTGCCGCTGGCCGACCCGATGATCGGCAGTACCCTCTGGCCAACCGCGCCTGTCTGTTGCAGACGCTCTGCCGCCTTCTGAGCGCGTTGAGCCTGGCCTGTTTCCTTCTCACGCGGCAGGCTGGTAAGCGCCCCCTCCACGATCACTGGCCATTCGGCAGAGTCGGGACCGGCTACCATACGCTCGCGCAACTGGGGGGAGATCTTCTGCCAGTCGACTGATTCTGCCGCGCTGGCGGTCGGAACGTAGGGCACGGTGAGCGCGAGCAGCAGGAACAGGGTGCAGAGGGTCCTCAGTGTGGGCGCTAGGCTAGTTTCTGGTGCGAAATGGTGCAGTGGACGATGGTTGCCGCCTGCTGTGCCGATTAGTCGCCGTTATGTTGGGAGGGACCATTCTCGTGCCGCCATTAGGCGGCCACTTTGCGGGCTATGGTGGTC
>JAMCYS010000066.1 GCA_023473795.1 Chloroflexota bacterium
GGCTAAGACCGGACGGCCATAGAGCCCTTCACAGCGGGGGATCGACAGAGTAGGATAACGACAAGCCGCACGCCAGGGTGGGTGAATTGTTTGGCCGAGCCCTGGGTGAATTACGTGGCCGTCGACACCAGGTCGTCGCTTGCCCCAGTGCTCACCTCCCCGAAAGTGATCTGCTCGGCGGCATAGCCCCCCATGGTCCAGGCCAGTGTCTCTTCGAACTCGGAACGAGTGAATAGCCGCCTGTCCTCGCCGGGGAGGACGCGAGTGTAGCCTCCTGCCGTGCCGCGTGGCACGATAGTGATCCTCTGCACCCGGTCGACGTTCGACACTACGTGGGCAACAATAGCGTGCCCAGCCTCGTGGGAGGCCGTGACTGTTCTCTCACGTTGGGAGATGAGCCTGCTGTGGCAGCGCGGCCCCATTAGCACGCGGTCGATGGCCTCCTCCAGATCCTGTTGCCCGATGGTCCGCGAGTCCCTGCGGGCCGCTAGGAGGGCAGCCTCATTGACGAGACTCTCCAGATCGGCGCCCGAGAGGCCGGGCGTCAAGCTCGCTAGGACGTCAAGATTCACCCCTGCGTGCATGGGTTTGCCGCGCACGTGCACTTGCAGAATGGCCAACCTGCCCTTGAGGTCGGGGCGGTCGAGAACAATCTGACGATCGAAACGCCCTGGCCGCAGCAGCGCTTGGTCCAGGACATCTGGACGGTTGGTTGCCGCCAGCACGATGACGTTAGTTTCGGAGTCAAAGCCGTCCATCCCCACAAGGATCTGATTGAGCGTCTGGTCCCTCTCGTCGCTCCCGCCTCCAAGACCGGCGGTGCGCTGCCGGCCCACCGCGTCAATCTCGTCGATGAAGACGATGCACGGTGCATACCTTCTCGCTTGCTCGAAAAGGTCGCGAACTCGCGCGGCGCCGACGCCGACGTAGACTTCGACGAACTCCGAACCGCTGATGCTCAGAAAAGGTACGTCCGCTTCCCCGGCGACCGCTCGAGCTAGCAGCGTCTTGCCGGTCCCAGGGGGGCCGACGAGCAGAAGCCCCTTGGGCATGCGTGCACCGAGCGAGGTGTACTTGTCTGGGTGCTTGAGGAAGTCCACCACTTCGGCGAGCTCCTCTTTGGCTTCATCGATCCCCGCCACATCCGCGAACCTCGTGGAGAGCTTGTATGAGAAGACCAGGTGCGCGTGGCTGCGAGAGAAACTCGTCAGCTCGCGTGTCTGCCGATCGGCCTGGCCCTCTGGCGCTCTACGGGAGTGCCACTGGTAGAGGAGAAAGACAACAATGCCGCAGAGGAGGATTGGCAGTAGCTGTCCTAACAGGCCGAAGATGACCACCCCGAGCGCCTGCTCTGGGTAGATGATTGCTGCTGCCGTCCTCAGGGTCAGCGCGAACAGGATGACCGCCGACGCCGCGAGGAGCAGGCTTGTTGGATTCCTATACCACCGCCGATTGTGGTCAGCCAACGTCGCGACTCCTTGGCCCGAACGGGTGGCTCGCTCCATCTGGGTCCGAGGCTGGGCTATCCCGGTAACTCAACCCCCGGCTCTGAAAGCTAAAAGGCGCCCGTCGCCCGGGCGCCTCACTTTGGTCCCCTGCCCACCCGCCACTTCTGCAACCCAGTGGGGCTCAGGGCACTCCGACCATGAAGCATAGTAGTAGTATCCGGCACATCTGTCAACAGCCAGCACTTGACATCCGTGCATAACTGGCAGGTATGGCGGTAGGGGCGGGGCTCCGTACCCGCCCGCCCGTCTAATCCCCACGCCGAGCTGGCAACTACGCCGCTACGGCGGCCGCCCCCTTCGCTACGCTTCGGGGACATGGCTGGCGGGCGGGCAGAGACGCCCGCCCCTACGGGATTATGCACGGATGTCAGCCAGTACTCGACGGGCGCCAAATGAACTGCTTCTACCACTCGGCGGTACGGCGCTGGGGAGGTGTATACTGGCTGCTGTAGGCGGCCACGCCGGACAGGGCTAGCTGCTGTCGAGAGCCCGCGGTGGGCCTCTCCCTGGCGGGCAGCGTCGGCGCGAGATTGCCGTGGAGAGGTGGGACTTGGACGATCTGGCGGTTGCCCGCGCACGCTTCCGCGGAGGGGGCCTGAGCCTCGTGGCAACGAAGGGCGGCCTGGTACTGGGCAGTTCGGCGGCAGGGGGCGTGCGCCCCCTGCTTCGGCTGGTGCGGACTTGTGGTTGATCCCCCTGCCGCGACCGCGGGGAGCGCTGGAGCATTCACAAGTGGCCAACGAGGGCCAGCGTCGCCGATAGGGGCATCGCCGTCCTGCCCCGGCCTAGGCAGTGCCCCGGCGTGGGCTCTAGGGCTTCGCCAAGGTAGCACACGATAGGACTAAAGGAAGGCAGGCGAGCTGGTAGTCGGGAGGCGGAGCCAATGGTCTCACCGTCGGGCGGTGTCTTCAGTCACCCGGCGCCGGCCCGGCGCTGGAGGATTACTAACGCCCAGCGCCTCTACTCGGCCGTGCTGCTTGTCTCCGCGGCGACGCTCATCCTCGAGATCGCGCTGACGCGGGTTTTCGCCGTCGCTCAAGGCTACCACTTCGCCTTCCTGTCGGTGAGTCTGGCCCTGCTCGGCTTCGGGGTCAGCGGTACCGTGCTGGCCCTGGCTGGCCGGCGTCTGGGTCTTGCCCAAGCGGCATCTCCAGCGCCTGGCAGCCTCACCCAGCAGCGGCCGCGGGAAACTCGCCCGCTAGGGTGCCCCCGGTTTCTGGCGGCGTGCCCGCTCCTCTTCTCGCTCTTCACACTCGGCAGCTATCTGGGCACCAACTACCTCCCCTTCGACTCCTACAGGATCGCCTGGGAACCCGTACAATGGGCCTACTTCGCTCTCTACTATGCCCTCCTCAGCCTGCCCTTCCTCTTCTCCGGTCTGTTCGTCGGCTTCCTACTGGCCAGCCGCCCCTTGGCGGTAGGCCCCCTCTACGGCTCGAATATGGCAGGCTCGGCGCTCGGCAGCCTGCTATCGGTCCTACTGTTGCCGGCGCTCGGCGCGCCTGGCGAGATAGCCTTGGCGAGCGTCTTCGGCCTGGTTGCTGGTGCGCTTCTGACCAACGATCGCCGGGCCTCACTTGCTCTGGTCGTCTGCACGCTCGTGGCCTTCGCCCTGCTCGTCGCCGCCTCGCCCGGCTGGCTGGACGTACAGCTTTCGCCGTACCGCGGCCTCAGCCAGGCGCTCCGCTACCCCGGCGCGCGCGTGACCTTCGCTGGTTGGAGCCAGTTGGGGCGCATCGACGTGCTGGAGAGTGGCGGTATTCGCGCGTTTCCCGGCCTGAGCCTGGGTTATGCCGGGGCCCTGCCGCCGCAGCTCGGCCTGTTGACGGACGGCGATAACCTCACACCCTTGACGAAGGCCGCTGCCACGCGACCGGAGCTGCTCCAGGCCTTGCCCCAGGCGTTAGCTTACCGGTTGCTGCCGTCGCCCAACGTGCTGCTGATCGAGCCCCACGGGAACGCCGACGCGCTGCTCGCCCGCAGCTTCGGCGCCAGGTCGATCACAGTGCTGGAGGGCGATGATCTGGTCGCCAATCTGATCTCTCGCCGTTATGCCGACTACCTAGGCGGCACGTACTCGCCCCCCGGCACGCGCCTCCTCGTGGCCGACGCCCGGGGCTACCTCGCCCGCGGCGAAGAGCGATTCGACCTGGTGGAAATTGCTCTCGGCGACTCCTTCCGGCCGATCACGGCCGGCGCCTCTACGCTCTCAGAGAACTACTTGTACACGGCGGAGGCCTTTCGTGCCTACTACGACCATTTGGCCCCTGGCGGTCTGCTGCTCGTCACTCGCTGGCTGCAGACCCCGCCTTCGGAGGACCTGCGCTGCTGGCTGCTGGCCGTGGGAGCGGTCGAGCGCGCGGGCGGGGAGCCGGCGAGACAGCTGGTAGCTTACCGGTCCTGGTCGACGGTCTCCATCCTTGCCGCGCGCTCGCCCTTCACGACAGAGCAGATCGCCCTGCTCAAGACGGGGCTGAGCGAACTCTCGTTCGACGCGGTGTACTATCCCGGCGTCCGCCCCGAGGAGACCAACCGCTACAACGTGCTGCCGGCGCTGGATCACTATGACCTGTTCGCACGGGCGCTCGGCCCGGGCGGGGAGGCGTCTTATTCCTCGTACGGCTATGACGTCACTCCGCCGAAGGACGACCGGCCTTTCTTCTATCACTTCTTTCGCTGGGAGCAGACGGGGGCAGTGCTGGCCCAGCTGGGCACGACCTGGCAGCCTTTCGGCGGCGGCGGGTACCTGTTGACACTGGGCCTTCTGGTGCTCGTAACAGGTCTGTCGGCAGTGCTGATGCTCGTCCCCCTGTTGCCGCGCCGACGTGGCGAGGGGAAGGTGATCCTCGGCGCCAGGCCGCTCTGCTACTTTGCGCTCCTGGGAGCCGGCTATCTCCTGGTCGAGATACCGCTGGTGCAGCGCGCGGTGCTGCTGCTGGGTCACCCGACGCGCGCTTTCGCGGCCACGTTGCTGGCGCTGCTGCTGTTCTCGGGGCTCGGCAGCCTGGTCGCCGCGCGGCGCGTCCACCCATCCCTGATTTGCGCCGCGGTGGCGCTGGCCGCCGCGACCTACCCCGGCCTCCTGTCCCTGCTCTCGACCAACCTGTTGGGCCTCGAAGCGACCTTGCGCTTCGCCGCCTTCGTGCTGGCCCTGGCGCCGCTCGGCTTCGCTATGGGCATACCGTTTCCGCGCGGGCTGTCTGCCCTGGGCAGCAGGCAGGCCGCCCTAACCCCCTGGGCCTGGGCAGTAAACGGCTTCACTTCGGTGGCGAGCTCCGTGGGCGCGGCCCTGCTGGCATTGGGGATGGGGTTCTCGGCGGTCGTCTGGCTCGGCGCTGTCGCCTACGCCCTCGCCGCTCTGGCGGCCACCGGTCTAGGCGGCAGAGCGGCTTCAGCGCCGCGTTAGCGGCACGAAGGTGACCGCGCCTGCGCTGCGCGAGGTTATCTTGCCGCCCTGCTTCTCGACCACCCAGAGCGTCTGGAAGAAGCCGGCGGGACCCACGGGGATGACCAAGCGTCCGCCGTCTCTCAGCTGGCCGACCAACGGCTGGGGAATGTGGTCGGGCGCCGCCGTGACGACGATGGCGTCGTAGGGGGCATTCTCCTCCCAGCCAAAATAGCCGTCGGCCACGTTGCTGTGCACCTTGCCGTATCCGAGGGCGTCCAGCCTGGCCCGGGCAGTGTGTGCGAGGGTCTCGATGATCTCCACTGAGTACACCTCTTCGGTAATTTCCGCTAGCACGGCCGCCTGGTAGCCGGAGCCCGTCCCTATCTCGAGCACCCTGTCGCCCGGCTTGGGGTCGATTAGTTCGGTCATTAGCGCGACGATATACGGCTGAGAGATAGTCTGCCCTTCG
The DNA here is from genome assembly GCA_023473795.1 of Chloroflexota bacterium. GTDB lineage: Bacteria > Chloroflexota > UBA6077 > FW602-bin22 > JAMCYS01 > JAMCYS01. The sequence goes on from JAMCYS010000066.1 coordinate 5,366, forward strand.
CCGATCGGCAGCGGGTAGTCGCGATACGATTCCTCGCGGTAGCGCTCTGGCACGAATGCGTGGCGCGGCACCTTCTCCATCGCCCGCAACACCAAGGGATTGGCGACCCCTCGCGCCTGGATCTGGTCGCGGACCATTGCTAGTCTGCTCTGGGTCCAGGAATCGGCCGGCGGCGTCGCCGAGGCGGACGCCGTCCGGCTGGCCTGCGCGGAGGGGATGGGAAACGTTGTAGGCAGCGGCTGCGGGCCTGCCGCGCAGCCGGGCACCGCCGCGGCAAACAGCGAGGCGGCGATCATTAGGATGGCGCGCAGGGCTGGGCGGCTCATCGCCGGATCACGCTCCTCACGCTCGATTATACCCTCGTTTGGCCACATGGTCTGCAACCGCGACAGTCCCTCGAGGCGGTTGACCTGGGCGCCGCGCAGTGTTATGATACATAAGTAAAGCCTCACTTGCTCTACGGCCTGTTGGTAGTCCAATCGTCGCCTCACAAGCCGGATTCGCCCGGCTTGTCGGTTGGTCAAACCGTCGTGTACCGCAACAGACTCACGGTCACTTGTGTGGCGGGCGAGTCGTTAGCCGAGTCGCAGGGTACCACTGGGCGGAAGGAGGCAGGGTTATGTATGCAAGGGTGCTGACCCGGCAGACCAAGCCAGGCGCGATGAAGGAAGCAATCGCCGAGTACCGGAACAATGTATTGCCGGCTGCCAACGAGCACTCGGGGTTCAAGGGTCTATTGGCGCTGGCAAACCAGGGCACGGGGAAGTTCGTGTCCATCACCCTCTGGGAGACAGAACACGACATGATGGCGGGGGAGCGCAGCCAGTACCTGCAGCAGCAGATAGACAGGATGGCGCCCTACGTGTCCGGCGCGCCGATCACGGAGCATTTCGAGCTGGTCGTCGCCACGCCGGTCAAGTAAACGGCAGTCCCCGGCAATCAAGCGAAGGTAGCCCAGAGAGGCGAGCGAAGCGGCCCTTCGGCACACGCGGCGGATGACAATCGCGCATACAGTGTCGGGCAGTGACTGTGCCAGCAAGCGGTAGCGTGGGCTTCCGCCCTCCGCCCGGCGACATTGTCGTGATGTTGCCCGCCCTCTTCCCGCGGCTGTTCGCCTCCGAGGGCGTCGGCCACTACCTAGCCAAAGACGCCCAGTCGCTAGATGTCAGCGAGCGTAGGCACGCAGCGGCGTCGGCTCAGGCTTCGCCAGCCTTAGCCCGGTCATCAGCCATACTGGATGCCAGGCTCACCTTGCCTTCCCTAATGCGCTTCCCCTCTCTTCGTACTCTCGGCGAGCGGCCTGCAGGGCAGCAACCATCGCGCGCCGACTGGCGTCTAGGCTGGCGGGGTCGAGGCTATCGACGTTGCCGCTTACAGGCAATCAGAAGTGAACGATAGCCGGAACCCAGTCGCCACCTGCAACGCAGGGCTAGCTATGCCCTCCTGCGCTAGAATAGTGAGAGGTAGCGATGGACGCGCGCTCGGAGCATCACGATGCCCGGAGGTGAGCAATGGCTAACGCGAGAAGACACAGCCGGCGGTCGGCGCTCGCCGTCATCGCGACGGGTCTGGCCGCCTCCGTTCTTGCCTGCGCGAGCTCGGAGGAGAAGCTGCCCCCGGTCACCCCGCCGGCCGACACTGCCCCCGGCCCAGTGAGTCTGCCGCCGCCTGCGTTGGACGGAGCCACGGCGGTCGAGCGGGCTCTGAACGCCCGCCGTTCGCGCCGGGAGTATAGCCAGGGAGCGCTGCAGGTGTCCGAGCTGGCGCAGGTGCTGTGGGCCGCGCAGGGGGTGACCCAGCCCGCCACCGGCTTCCGCGCGGCGCCCTCGGCGGGCGCTCTCTATCCGCTGGAGGTCTACGTCGCGGTCGGGAACGTGGCTGGTCTGACTGCGGGCGTTTACAAGTACGAGCCGCAAGGGCACCAGCTGCGGAGGGTTTGCGCCGGGGACCGGCGAGCCGAGCTGTCGGGCGCCGGCCTAAACCAGTCGCCGATCAAAGCCGCCGCAGCCGTGCTGGTCTTGGCCGCCGTCTATGGCCGAACCAAGGCCAAGTACGGAGAGAGGGGCGTGCGCTACGTCCATCTGGAGGCGGGCCATGCGGCGCAGAACGTCTACCTGCAGGCGTTCTGCCTTGGTCTGGGGACGGTCGCCATCGGCGCTTTCGACGACCAGGCGGTGGCAACTATTGCGGCGCTGGCCGCAGACGAGGAGCCGTTGTACCTGATGCCCGTTGGCAGGCTGTAACCCCGGCAACGTCTGGAGGGCGCTCGGAGCGGCTACCGCGCCGTCGATGTCGCAGGCGACCTGGCCGAGTATGCTTGGTCGCAGCCAATCGGTTGGCCAAACGGAGGGTGCATGAACAATATCGAGGTCTTCATGATCGCGTCAGCCAAGATGGAGATCGAGCGGCTGGAGCGGCAGGCGGGCGGTCCATTGGCGTCAGAATACCTGTCTCTGCGCCCCTCAGAAGTGCACCGGACACTGCTGCGCCAGTGGCTGGAGGCCACTGCACGCGCGCGGCGGGGCCGGTCTTGGCCAACCGCAGGCTGACGGGTCAAATCAGAGCTGTCAACGCCGGGTGCCGTTAGGTTCTGGCTTGAAAATACCCTGCTGTGTGTCACCCCCTAGCTGGCGGCAGCGATGGGTCGTAGATCCACGTTGTAGCCGAGGCGTTCGAGCCGGCGGACCAGACGGCGCTCCACGACGTCCCGACTGCGCTCGTCGAAGTAGTTGGGGCCCAGATCGACGTAGGTCGTGCCCTTCTTGATCAAGTGGTAGGCAATGACGAGGATGGAATGGCCGACGGCGACGGCCGCTTTCTTCTTGCCTCGCTTGCTCACGAGATGGCGGTACTGAGCGGATAGGTAGTTATCCTTGGAGTGGCCTACTCCATGGGCGGCCTCGACCAGGGCACAACGCAGCCAAGGGTCGCCCTTGCGGGTCGCGCCACTCTGCCGTTTTCCGGCACTCTCCCAGTGGCCGGGCGCCATGCCGGCCCACGCCGCGAGATGCCCGGCGGTTGGGAACCGGCTCATGTCTATGCCGATCTCCGCTAGCAGCACCTCGGCGATCCGTTGGCCGACGCCAGGGATTGTCCGCAGGTTCGCTAGGACCCTCTCGAAGGGGGACTGAACGGTGGAGGTAAGCTGGGCGGCCCGTTGATCGGGTCCTTGAGATGCCGTCTCCGCCGGCTCCACCAGCGGGGTGGACACCGCCGGGCCATCCGCATGGGTGGATAGACGGGCAGTGATCTCGGCGCTGACCAATCCGATGGTCTCGTCCAGGTGGTCGATGTGAGCCAGGTGGATCGCTACCATGAAGCGTTGGTGGGCGCCGAAACTACCGCACAGCGCTTGCTCCAATTGGGGGATCTTGGCTCGCAGCTTCCCCTTGGCCATGTGAGCTAGGGCCGCGGTGTCCGTCTCACCCTCGACCATCGCCTCTAACATCTGGCGGGCGGACAGCCCCCGTATGTCGGTCACCACGGCAGCAAGCTTGATGTTGGCCCCCTCCAAAGTCTTGTGCAAACGGTTCGTCTCCGAGGTTCGCTCACGCAGGAGCGCTACTCGATAGCGAGTCAGTTCGCGCAGCTCTCTGTGGGCCTTGTCTGGGATGAAGCTACCCCGGACCAGACCGTGACGCAGCAAATCGGCGATCCACTCGCAGTCCTTGAGATCGGTCTTGTGCCCTGGCACCGCCTTGATGTGCTGGGCATTGACCACCAGCAGGGTGAAGGTCCCCTCTAGAATGTTGTACACGGGTTTCCAGTAAACGCCTGTACTCTCCATCGCCACGTGGGTCACACCCAGATCCGCCAGCCAGGCTTGCAGATCAAGGAGGGCCGCCGTCATCGTGCCGAAGGTCCTTATCTGCTTGTCGGGCTTGCCGTCTACTGCGGGCACGATGGCACAGGCGGTGATGACCTTCTTGTGCACGTCGAGCCCGCAGCATCGCTCGTAGACTACCTGCATCGCCGCCCTCCTGAATTGTCGGCCGGACCGAGCAGGGCATCCGTCAGAAACCAGATTCTGGCTTGCGTGCTTTCCCTCATCGGGTTGCTACAATCGGTGGTGCCTCCGGACACCCAGGTCACACTCCCGCGCGGGTTCGTGACACCAGAACCAAGCGACCATCTGCGCCCGGCCGGTCGTACAGCTAGGATAGCGCGCGCAGCCACCCATTTTCATCCCTGGTGGTGGCCCAACGGGCCATGGATACTCCCGCACTTCCGTATGCTAGAGGATGGGACGCTTCCTCTGGAAGAGGGTCGTCCGCGCATATCGTCTTCTTGCCATCTTCTGCCAGCACAGGGGTCCTATCCTCTCCTGAACCTGGCGGCTATCCGTCTGCACACGAGTTGCCAGAAGCCTTGTGGTACTGCTCCTGCAGTGCTAGAATCAGAGTTGGTAAGCGGGACTCATCTCGCCGCGATGAAGCTCGGGCGAAGGCGGCTTTGCCGCCAACAATGCCGGCGAACGTGCCCGGCT
>JAMCYS010000043.1 GCA_023473795.1 Chloroflexota bacterium
GAAGGTGGCCGAGCCCGCCCGCCTGCTTTCCGCCAGCGAGCTCGAGGAGCGGGTCTGTGCTCACTTCCGCCGCGCAATTGAAGATCATCTAGCCATTCCCGAAAAGGTCGCCTGATTGTGCACTAGGGGCTGTTGCGTCGCCAGCGCTGGCGCCCAAAGCACCAGCGGGCAGTCGGCGGACTCTTACACCCTTTGGGAGCTGCGCCCGCTCTCAACGATGATGATACCGCAGGTCCTGCGTCGCCGGCACCGCCCCGCCCGTCGCTTTTGCCCGCTGCAGGTTGAGCGCCAGGAGGCGGGCTAGGATCTCCTCGTCTGGCAGGTCGGTGGGCCAGGCGTAGGCGTCCAGCACCGCCTCGTCCAGGCGGCGGTGGGCCAGGTCCAGCCAGCCGGGACGCTGGTTGTAGAGGTTGGTCAGGGTGTGCTTCGCCAGCTCGGCCTCGCTCAGCCCCGGCTGGTTCAGCCAGGCATCGCGCAGCGCCACCAGCTGCCGCGCCGCCGGCGCGTCAGGTCCAGGCCGTTCGCCCCGCGGTACGATTCTGGCGCTACTCGTTCGCCTTGGGGTGGCCGAGGGAGACGCTGGTGATGAGGACGAAGCTCGCGCCGACCGCCACCTTGACGCGGGCGCGGTTGTCGACCTCGTATTGCCACTGGCGAAGGTCCTGCCCCTCGTAGTGGAAGTGAGCCTGGTCGCCTTTGAGGGGCAGATAGCGAGCGCCAACGGGGGTAGTGGGCGTGGCGGCGATGTGGTCCCAGAGGTCGACGGCGGCCTGCCGTCGCTGGCGCACCAGCTCCTGCCAGTCCTTGAGCACGTGGCTGTTGTGCGCCAGCACCCTATAGCGAGTCTTGGGTTGGGGCCTCTCTACGGTAAGATCGCGCCTGGCCACTAGGGCCGCTCGACATCAAGGGGAGCGCCTTCCCAGTATCCTGTCGGTTTCTGGGCGTCATCCCAGGTCGCCAGAGCGGTGGCCCGCCATTGGGCCAGCGTGTTGACCAGGGACTCGAACTTGCCGTCCGCCAGGGCCGCTACCAAGGCTTGGCTGAGCTCCCGCAGGCACTCTCGCTGCTCCTGCTCGGACAAGAGCGATAGCCAGGACAGGGCGAACTCCCCGGTCCGCGGCGCCGGCGGGCACTGACACCTGCTCTCCAGGTCGCGCGCGGCCTCCGCCACCGCCGTGAAGCTCTTGGCGAGCGCCTCCCAATGGCTCTGGGAGATCAAGACCAGAGAATCCCCGTCGCGGCGGCGCAACACCACTTCGCCACGTTCTACTTCGGGTAGCACTCTTCCTGAGTGCTGCAAGAACTCCGTTAGCGTCCGTTCGGCAACCGGCATCTTCACTACCTCCTGGGTGAAGTATATCATAGGTAGCGTTGATATAGAAGTCGTTCTCCAGCTATTGACATCGCTCTGCCCCTCCTGTATGCTGTGCCCACTGACAAGTGCATACGGCTCGACAAAGGCTATGATCAGGACGAGTACGCGCCAAAGCGAGGCCCAGAGAGTCGGCGGATGGTGAGAGTCCGATGCCGGCGCGGGCGCCGAATGGACCTGGGAGCTGCCGCCCGAAAGCTACGATAGCCAGTAGGCACGGCCGGAGACCGCCACCGTTAGCTGGGCGGAGGGTATCGCGGTCGCAATACCGCCGTACTCGCGTATTGAGTGAGGCTGGCCAGCACCACACAATCATTGCATCCGGCCGTCGAACCGGGTGGGGATTGAAACAAACGCCAGACCTAACGAGGGTGGCACCACGAAGGCCAAAGGCTCTCGCCCCTCGGGCGAGAGCCCTTTTGTATTATTGGCGAGTCACCAACAGACGGGTGAAACGGCCGGCTGGGTGCCGGGCGAGGTCTCGTAGGGGCGACCCATGGGTCGCCCGCGGGCGAGGCGTGCCTCGCCCCGACGGCCTTTGGTCACCAGGCAGCCATGTTCATAGGGAACCAATACCACCAAATCTGCAAGGAGGTCGCGACCATGGACCAAGTCAAGTATCTTCTCGACGAGAAAGAGCTCCCCGAGGCCTGGTACAACATCATTCCCGATCTGCCGGCGCCGTTGCCCCCGTACCTGCACCCAGCCACCTACCAGCCGACACCGTTGCCGCCGCCGCTGTTCCCTATGGCGCTCGTTCACCAGGAGCAGAGCCAGGAGCGGTTCATCGCGATACCGGACGAGGTTCGGCACGTTTACCGAATCTGGCGGCCCACCCCCCTGGTGCGGGCGCGCAATCTCGAGCGGGCGCTCGATACTCCGGCCCACATCTACTATAAGAACGAATCGGTCAGTCCGGCCGGCAGCCACAAGCCCAACACCGCGGTCGCCCAGGCCTACTACAACAAGCAGGAGGGCGTCAAGCGCCTCTCCACCGAGACCGGCGCCGGCCAGTGGGGCAGCGCGCTCGCCTTCGCCTGCTCGCTCTTTGGCCTCGAGTGCAAGGTCTACATGGTCAAGGTCAGCTACCAGCAGAAGCCATATCGCCGCTCGCTCATGCACGTTTGGGGTGCCACTGTCACCCCCAGCCCGAGCGAGGAGACCGAGTCGGGCCGCCGCATCCTGGCCGAGGACCCGAACTCCCCGGGCAGCCTGGGCATCGCCATCAGCGAGGCGGCGGAGGTGGCCTTCTCCGACGACAACACGAGGTATTCACTGGGCTCGGTGCTCAACCACGTGCTCCTGCACCAGACGGTCGTCGGCGAGGAGGCGCTCAAGCAGTTCGCCCTGGCCGACGACTATCCCGACGTCGTCATCGGCTGCGTGGGCGGCGGCTCCAACTTCGCCGGCCTGGCCTTCCCCTTCGTGCGCGAGCGCCAGCGCAAGAACTTGAAAACTCGCTTCCTGGCCGTCGAGCCCACCGCCTGCCCTAGCCTCACCAAGGGCCCCTACGCCTACGACCTCGGCGACGCGGTGGGCATGGCTCCGTTGGCCAAGATGTACACTCTGGGTCACACCTTCATCCCTGAGGGCATCCACGCCGGCGGCTTGCGCTACCACGGTATGGCGCCCCAGATCTCGGCCCTTCACAAGGCGGGGATCATCGACGCTATTGCCCTGCCGCAGACCACCTGCTTCGCCGCCGCCCTGCAGTTCGCCCGCACCGAGGGCATCGTGCCCGCGCCCGAGACGTCCCACGCCATCCGCGCTGCCATCGACGAGGCCCTGCGCTGCAAGGAGGAGGGCGTGGCACGGACGATCCTCTTCAACTTCAGCGGCCATGGCCACTTCGACATGGCGGCCTACGATGCCTACCTGGCGGGCCAGCTGGTAGACTACGACTACCCGGCCGACAAGGTGGCCGAGGCCCTCAAGTCCCTGCCGAAGGTGGAGTAGCAGTCTTTTCTCCCCTCCTTTCCTCGCCTTCGAAGTCGAGGAAAGGAGGGGGCCTATCGCTTCGTTTTAGCCTGGGATCGATGGCACATATTGGCTCCGTGTTGTAGGGGCGGGGACAGAGCCCCGCCCGCCGGCGGCCGCGGCCGCAGTTCCCTCTCCCCCTGGGAGAGGGTTAGGGTGAGGGTCTCTGCCAGGATGCTTGGGTGAAGGGGACCCTCACTCCTGCCCTCTGCCAAAGGGAGAGGGGGAAGAGGTGGTTCGACGATGAACATTCGCATCCCCGGCCCAACGCCCATCCCCCCGGCCGTCAAGGAAGCCCTGGCCGTGGAGATACCCGGACACCGCTCGCGGCCGTTCGCTCAGCTGCTGGCCGAGGTCACGGCCCTCGTCAAGCCGGCCTTCGGCGCCGCGGGCGACGTCCTCGTCCTCACCGGCTCCGGCACCGGCGGGCTGGAAGCGGGCGTGGCCAACCTGCTCTCGCCCGGCCAGCCCGCCCTCTTCGCCAGCATCGGCACCTTCGGCGAGCGCTGGGCCAAGATCGCCGCCGCCTTCGGCGCCGAGGTCGTGCGTCTCGACTTCCCGCCAGGCCAGGTGGCCGAACCCGCCGCCGTGGCCGACGCCCTGCGCGCCGACCCCCGCCTGGCGGTGCTCTTCCTCACCCACAGCGAGACTTCCACCGGCGCCCTCAACGACCTGCCGGCCATAGTCGCCGCCGCTCGCGCCGTGCGGCCCGACCTGGTGGTGGCGGTCGACGGCGTCAGCTCGGCCGGCGCGGTGCCGCTCGAAACCGACGCCTGGGGGCTCGACCTGGTGATCACCGCCTCGCAGAAGGCGCTCATGGGACCGCCGGGCCTGGCCCTCGTCGCCGTCGGCCCGCGCGGCTGGGAGGCGATCGAAGCCGCCAGGATGCCGCGCTACTACTGGGACCTGCGCCGGGCCCGTCAGGACGCGGCCAAGAACCAGACCCCCTTTACCCCGGCCGTGCAGGATCTGCTGGGCCTGCGCGCCGGCCTGCGCCTGCTGCAGGCGGAAGGCCTGCCGGCCTCCTTCGCCCGCCACCGGCGCCTGGGGCAGCTGGCCCGCCAGGGCCTGCGCGAGCTGGGCTTCACCCCCCTGGCCGCCGAGGACCAGGCCTCGCCCACCGTCACCGCCGCCTGGCTGCCGGAGGGAATGAGCGGCTCCGCCCTCCTCCAGCGGCTGGCGGCGCGCGACGTCTACCTCAGCGCCGGGCACGCCAAGGACCGCACTCTGCGCGTGGCCCACATGGGCTACTGCGCGGAGTCCGATGTGGCCTGCGCCCTCTCCGTCTTGGCGGAGGAGGCCGCGGCTCTGCGCGGAGGTGGCGCGTGAAGATCCTGGTCAGCGAGCCTCTGGAACCGGCCGCGCTCGCTCTGCTGGCGGAGCGGCACGAGGTCGACGCGCGCCAGGGCCTGAGCCCGGCCGAGCTGCGGGAGATCATCCCGCGGTACGATGCCCTGATCGTGCGCAGCGCCACCAAGGTCAACCGCGCCCTGCTGGAGCGGGCCACTAACCTCAAGCTCGTCGCCCGTGCCGGCATCGGCGTAGACAACATCGACGTCGCGGCCGCCACCGAGCGCGGCATCGTCGTCGTCAACGCCCCCAACGAGAACGTGACCGCCGTGGCCGAGCACACCCTCGGCCTCATGCTGGCTTTGTCGCGCCACGTCGCCCGCGCCGACGCCTCGCTGCGCGCCGGCAAGTGGCAGCGCTCCCAGTTCGAGGGCGGCGAGCTCTTCGGCAAGACGCTGGGCATCGTCGGCCTGGGCAAAATCGGCGGCGAGGTCGCCCGCCGGGCCCTGGCCTTCGGCATGGAGGTCGTCGCCGCCGACCCCCTGGTCTCGCCGGAGCGGGCCGCCGAGCTGGGCGTGCGCCTGGTCTCAATGGACGACCTCCTGGCGACCGCCGACTACGTCAGCCTGCACGTCCCCGGCGGCCAGGGCACGCGCGGCCTGCTCGGCGCCAAGGAGCTCGCCCGGGTCAAGCCCGGCTGCCGCATCATCAATTGCGCCCGCGGCGGCGTGATCGACGAGACGGCGCTGCTCGACGCCATCGCCGCCGATCGGGTGGCCGGGGCGGCCCTGGACGTCTTCGCCGCCGAGCCCCCTGCTGACCCCCGGCTCCTCGCCGAGGGGCGGGTGCTGCTCACGCCCCACATAGGCGGCTCCACGGCCGAGGCCCGCGTCAACGTCGGCCTGACCGTGGCCCGCGAGGCCCTGGCCGTGCTCGCCGGCCTGCCGCCGGCCAATCCGGTGAACCTGCCTGCCCTCTCGCCCCGCGAGTGGCAAGCCCTGAAGCCCATGCTGGCCCTGGCCGAGCGGTTGGGCGTCGTCGCCCGCGGCCTGCTGGCCGGCCAGCTGCGTGCCATCGCCGTCCAGACCGAGGGCGCCTACGCCGAACGCCCGCGCCAGCTCCTGGCCGCCGCCGCCCTGCGCGGTCTCCTGGCCAACGGCGACAACGGCGCCGTCAACCTGGTCAACGCCCGGGCCGTGGCCGCCACGCGCGGCCTGCGCCTCTACGAGAGCTACACCGCCGACGAGGAGTGCGAGCCGGGCCTGGCCCTGCGCCTGGAGACGACCGAGGGCCAGAACGAGCTGCACGGTGGCCTGACCCGCGGCGTGCCCCACGTGCTGCGCGTCGACGATTACTGGCTCTCGTTCCCTGCCCAGGGCAACCTGCTCTTCGGCGAGTACAGCGAGGGGCGGGGCGTGCTCAGTTCGGTCACGCGGGTGCTGGCCGAGGGCGGGGTGAGCATCAGCTTCGTGCAGCTGGGGCGGCGGGAGCGCGGCGGCCGGGGCCTGATGGTGCTGGGCCTGGACGACGCCTGCCCGGCGCCGGTGCTGGCCGCCCTGCGCGCCCTGCCCAGCGCCCTCTGGGTGCGCGAAGTCGCCCTGCCCGCTAACGGGGACTGAGGGGGCGGCGGGAGGCGAACCACGGATGAACGCGGATGAGCACAGATGAGGATGTGAAATCGTCGCCGTAGTGGCCGGGCATTTGTCCCCCGACAGGCGGGCGCCGCCCCGGCCATCCGGCCGTCATCCCCAGCCCCGTCCGGGGCCGAGGCCCCGGGCTCAGTTACAAAGCCTCCGGCGGGAGGCTGGGGCGGACCCACGGCCACCTATCACACCCGTCCCGGCACGAGGCCGGAAAGCGCCAACCCCCTGGCCGCGGGGGCAGGAGAGCGCTCGCTACCGGCAATCTGCCTCACCTGGACTTCTGCGTTCGTAGTGAGGGCTTCAGCCCTTTCTGGCGAGGAGCAGCAGCGTTTCGTGCCCGCAGCTGGTCTGTGTCTTCGCTGGCCCCGTCTTGGCCCGTTGCACTCCGCAGTGTCGACCGTCGTCTTGCCAGGTGTCAGCGCCGTTGCAGGCGGCGCAACCCAGCGACAAATGCGCCTCCTTATGTTAGCGCGCCTTCTAACGGACCGCGTCTAACGGATCGGCCATCGCCGCCTATGGCCGCGAAGTGGGCGAGCGCCATCGCCGGCGGGTGATCGCCGCCGGCATCGCGCCCAGTTGCGACAACTACGACAAGCTGCCCGACCTGCCCCGCCTGGCCTGGAGCCCGGAGAACCTGCCCGAAGCTGAGGTGGACGGTAGGCGGCTGCCCGTCTGCCCTCTGGCCAAATATTGGCTGGAGAGCGGCGACGCCGACCTCGGGCGCCTCTACTGTGCCGTCGACCAGGCCAAGTACGCCGCCTTCGACCCCGAGTGCGAGTGCCGCCACCTGCAGAACGTCCTCGCCGGCGACGACTGCTGCCGGCCCGTGGCCAAGAAGCGGTTGCAGTGGGTGGCCGGAGGCCCCCTTTCCCTCTGCTGGTGATGCAGATTGACGGAATCAGCCACCGCCCGATGGCGGGTGGATCTGGCCCTTGCTCGGGGCCGGCAGTGCTAGTCCCCGCCGGGGACTGGCCCCCTCGTGGCGGGGCCCGGCCCTGGTCGGGCTTTCGTAGGGGCGGGACTCCGCCGCTAGGGGGCGTGGCGGAGCCACGCTCTGCCCGCCCCGTCCTTGCCCCGGCAGATGCCAGCAACTGCGCGGCTTGAAACCATGCCGCATGCCGCTGAAGCCTCGTTGTCGATATCGTTACCCCGCGCTATGCCCCGCGCCCGGTCGTTGACCGTCGCCAAGAATGGTCAACCTGTTCTCGGCTAGGTCACATTCGCTGCCTTCGGCGTCTCTTATACTCCTCACGTCGACCGCGGGCCTTGAGAGCCCCGCCCGCGGGCCACCTCCCAGAGCGAGACCGACAAACGTTCCCCTTCTGCATTGGGACCGCCTGCGTTACAATAGTATTGTCGAGCGAGGGATCGCCGTGACGACCGAGCTGTTGCAGACCAAGACAGCAGCGCCCCTGGTGCGGGCCGTACTGGTGCCTCGGCCACAGTTGATCGCGCGCCTGGGCGAGATACGCGAACGTCGGCTGGCGGTCGTGTCCGCCGGCGCGGGCTGCGGTAAGACGACGCTCGTCGGCGCGTGGCTGCGTACCGCCCGGCTGCCGCTCGCCTGGCTCAGCGTGGACGAGGGCGACAACGACCCGGCTCGCTTCATGGCCTATCTGGTTGCGGCCCTGCAGCGTGTCGACGCTGCCTTCGGGCAGGCTGCCCAGTCGCTGCTCCAGTCCTTGCCGCCGCCCTCCCCGCAGTTCATCACCACGAGTCTGCTGAACGACCTGGCCGCCACTACCGGACCTTTCGTCCTGGTCATCGACGACTACCACCTCATCCGCACCCTGGCAATCCACGAGCAGCTGGCCTATTTCGTCGAGCACCTGCCAGAGCCAGCGCACCTCGTCGTCATCTCGCGCGAAGATCCACCGCTGCCGCTGGCCCGGCTACGGGCCAGCGACCAAGTGCTGGAGGTGAGGCAGGACGACCTCGCCTTCACCCAGGTCGAGGCGGCCGACTTTCTGCGGCGCGTAATGCGCCTGGAGCTGTCCGCGGGCGACGTCGCCACGCTGTACCGGCGCACGGAAGGTTGGATCGCCGGCCTGCAGCTGGCCGCCCTCTCGCTGCGCGGCTGCGCCGACCGCCACCGCTTCGTCAGGTCGTTTGCCGGCAGGAACCGCTTCGTCCTCGACTACCTCGTACAGGAGGTTCTGCAGCGCCAGACGGCGGAGGTGCAGGCGTTCCTGCTGCGGACCTCAATCCTGGGCCGGTTGTGCGCTTCCCTCTGCGACCAGGTAGCCGGGCGACGCGATAGCGCCCAGCTACTGCACGATCTGGAACAGGCGAACGTCTTCACGGTGGCGCTCGACGAAGCAGGCTATTGGTTCCGCTATCACCACCTCTTCGCCGACCTGCTGCGCCACCGCCTGCAGGTTGCCGGCCAGGAGGACGTGAACGCCCTGCACAACCGAGCCAGTGAGTGGTTCGCCGCCAACGGTTTCGCCGCGGAGGCGGTACACCACGCCCTCGCCGCCGGCAACTGGCAGCGCGCGGCGAAGCTGATTGAGCGCGCGCACGCGCTCGTGCTGCAGCAGGGTGAGTGTGCCACGCTCAACGGCTGGTTCAGACAGCTCCCCGAAGAGGTCCTCCACGCCAACCCGGCGTTGTGCCAGGCGTATGCCCTGCCGCTGCTGCTAACCGGCCAGCGGCAGGCAGCCGAGTCGCTGCTCGACCGCGCCGAGGCCCAGGCTGGGGACAACCCCCGAGTGGCCGGTGCTGTCGCCGCCGCGCGGACCTTCCTGGCGGAGGCTCGCGGCGACGCCCCGGCGATGATCGCCCAGGCCGAGCGAGCCCTCGCGCTCCTGCCTCAGGACGACGCGTCGAATCGCAACACCGCCGCCGCCAGTCTGGGCCGGGCCTACTGGTTGAGCGGTTGCCTGGCAGAGGCAGAGGCCACCTTGCGCGAGGCGGTACGGATGGCGCGGCAGACGGCCTGCCACCACGCCCGGTTCGTCGACGAGATGGTCTTGGCCAGGATTATGGCAGCGCGCGGGAGACTGCGCCAGGCCGCCGAGGCCCTCGACCAGCTGGCCGCCGAGGGTTTCCACTTCCCGCTTCTTGCCCAGGTGCACCTGATCCTGTCCTTCCTCCACTACGAGTGGAACGACTGGGAGAAGTGCGAGCGGCACCTCAGCCAGAGCCTGGCCATCAGCCTCCGCGGGGCCGGCAACGACTACCTGGAGGCGGCTTACCGGATGCAGGCGCGGCTGAGACTGGCGCAAGGCGACCTCCCCGCCGCTCTGGCGGCCATCGAGCGCTGGCACCAGCTGGCGCGGGAGTACGACGTGCCCGCGCGGTCGCGCGCCCAGTGCGCCGCCCTCCAGGTCCAGATCGCGCTCGCCCAAGGCGACCTCGCTTTGGCCGAGCGGCTGGCGGAGACGGTGGGCGAGAACGTCGAGTCCCACCTGTTCTACCCTTTCCTCGGCCTGACGAAGGCCCGCCACA
>JAMCYS010000165.1 GCA_023473795.1 Chloroflexota bacterium
CTACTGGCACCGGCTCGCTGCACAGGCCTAGTCCCAGCAGCGACCGATGGGAATGGCAACACGCCAGCGCTCATCCAGCTTTCACCGCTTTCAATACCAGTTGAGTCAAAGATTCACAGGCTCTCAGCAGCGGCGCGGCCTCGCTCGCTTGGCTGCAAGCCTGCAGTGCGCCCCAGCAGCCCAGTCCTACGGCCGCGCCCAAGGCGGCCACCAGCGCGCCGGCAACGGCGGCGCCTAAGGCGGCCGCGACCACGGCCCCCGCTGCTACGGTTGCTGCCGCCGCCACGCAGGCGCCCGCCGCGGCGAAAGCAGCCGAACCCAACCGGGGCGGCGCTTTCAAGGTAGCCCGCACGGCTCGTATCACTAATTTCAACGCCTTCTACATGACGCGCGGCCATTTCGCCTACTTGCGAGCCCTCTACAACACACCTATCCGTCTCGACGAGAAACTGGAGCCGCAGCCGGAGCTGGCCACTTCGTGGCAGCTATCCCCCGATGGCACTAAGTTGACTATGAAGCTGCGGGAGGGCGTCAAGTTTCATAGCGGCAAGGAGCTCACGGCGGAGGACGTTAGATTCAGTTGGCAGTACGCCCTCGTTCCTGAGACCTCGGCGAGTATGCGTTCGTCTTTCCTGCTCATCAAGGATGTCAAAGCGCCAGACAAGACGACAGTCGAGTTGTACTTCGACAAGCCAAACCCGATGCTACTTGATGCCTTGGATCTATTGTTTGTCTACGACAAGGGCGGGGTCGACAACATCGCCAAGACTGACGTGGGCAGCGGCCCGTTCATGGTCGACAAGTACGTGCCGCCCAACGACGTCTATATGAAGAGGTTCGCCGGCTACTGGGACAAAGGCAAACCGTATGTAGACGAATTTCACCTGCTGTCGATCCCAGATACGGCCACGCTGGCAATCAACCTGGAGAGCAAAGCGGTCGACGCTATCTGGGCACCAGACTTCAAGGACGTGGCTAGGCTGAAGGGCCAGAAAGGGATGGTGGCCACGGACGGGCCGGGCTCGCAGGGCATGTGCTTCGTGGGGGCGAAGTGGGACTGGCCGCCATTCGGCGACAAGAGGGTCAGGCAGGCGATCAACTTTGCGATCGATCGCGAGCGGATCGAGCGTGTTGTCTTCGAGAGCCTGGTCAAGTCCACTTGCGTGCTGTGGCCGAAAGGCTCGCTCGGCTACTTTGAGAATCTGGAAGGGAAGTACAAATACGACTTGAACAAGGCCAAGGCTTTGCTGACCGAAGCAGGGCAGGGGAGCGGGTTCAAGACGACGATGGAGACCTCCCGCCAGGTGAACCCCGTTCTCTTCGGCATCGCCCAGATACTCCAGGCCGACTTGGCGAAGATCGGCATCGAGGCCAAGATAGAAGACGTGGAGTCGACCGTCCATACCAAGCGGATCGTCGCGGGCGACTTCGATCTCTGCGTACACAACTACGGCCGGGCCAACCGGGACCCCGGCACCACCTTGATGGGTGGGCAGGATTGGCAGCCAACGACAGAGGGAGGGAAGACCATTCCCGACTATCCAGACTGGGTTAAGTGGCGCGACGAGGCGGCCACGACCATGGACAAGGAGAAGCGCCGCGCTGCTTACCTCAAGATCCAGGAATGGATGCTGGATGAGTGTTACAAGATGCCGGTGATCGGCAACGTCTCCTACTGGTTGTACCAGGATAAGATCAAGAATCTGCGCTTCACGAGCGAGAGTTCGCCGTGGGCGGACGTCGTCTGGCTGGACAAGTAGGCAGCATCCCCTCCATAGACCAGAACGAGCGCACAGCTGCCGGCCCCACCGGGCCGGCAGCACCTTTTCCGGCATGGGGCTCTTGCCTGGCTCGGCTGCCCGTGCTATGCTCGGGTCTGTGCACCGTGCAGCCCTAACTTGAGGCCGCGCTGCACAATTGCAGGTAAGGAGTCTACCCTATGCCCAGCAAAGCAAGTAAGGCAATGATCATCGGCATCGATGCTCCCATCGTGCCTCGGCTGTACAAGATGGCCAAGGAGGGTCAGCTCCCCGCTCTGGGGAAGCTGCTCGCCGAGGGCACTTTCGCCCCCAATTGCCTGCCGCCCTTCCCGACGATCACCCCGCCCAACTGGACGACCATTGTCACCGGCGCCTGGCCGGGCACCCACGGTATCACCGACTTCGACGGCCACGTGCCCGGCGAGGCGCTCGATAAAACTCATCAGAATTTCGACGCCCGCGAAGTGCTGGCCGAGCCCCTCTGGAAGGCCGCCGGGCGGGCCGGCAAGAAGTCCATTCTGGTCAACTACCCCACCTCCTGGCACAGCGGCGTCGACGGCTGGCAGGTGGGTGGCTACGGGCTCAACGCCAACGACGTGCGCTTGGGCTTCCCCAAGAGCTCGGTCAACCGAGACAACCTCTGCAAGGAGATACTGCTTTCCGTCGAGCCTTATCCCTTCTCCAGCGAGGTGACGTTCCGCAAGGCTTCCGGCTGGGAGGGCATCGAGCTAAGCCCTAAGGCCCTCGAGGCCGAGGTGCAGCCTCTTATGCGCGGCACCTTATACCAGATGGAGCCCATTACCTGGCATATCCTAATCGACCAGAGCGAGGGCAAGGGCTACGACACGGCGATTCTGGCCCGTGCCAAGAACAAAGCTGGCGTCTACACCCGCCTCAAGGCGGGGGAGTGGTCTGGCCACATTTACGACACCTTCCAGACCAAGGACGCCGGCCCGCAGCAGGCCGTCTTCCGGGTCAAGCTGCTCGAATTGGCAGCCGACGGTTCGGCTTTCCGCTTGTTCGTGCCCAACCTGTGCAACCTGCACGGCTGGGGCGTACCGGCCAGCCTAGAGGCGGAGATCAAGAGCGAGAACGGCCTGCCGCTCGGCCGGGCGCCCTGGGACACCTGGCTGATGGAGTGGATCGACAGCCAGACCATGGTGGAGACCGTCGATTACCACAACGTCTGGTTGGCGGACGCGGCGACCTACCTGCTGAAGAACAAGCCCTGGGACTTGTACTTCATGCACATCCACACGCCGGACTCGATGTACCACATCTTCTCCAGCGACCTCGACCCCCTGACCGCCAAGGATGAGGCTCTGCGGCAGGAGATCGAGGGCACGGAGCTGGCGCTCTACCAGAGCGTGGATCGCTGCATCGGGCGCATCGTCGCCGAGGCGCCGGCAGACACGTTGATCGTTATCACCTCCGACCATGGGGCCAAGGCCAAGACCGCCAGCTTCAACGTCGCCGACGTGCTGGAGCAGGCCGGCTTGCTCGTCTACAAGCCTGGCAAAGAAGGCGAACCTAGGCAAATCGACTGGCCCAGAACCAAGGCGGTGAGCCAGCGCCGGGTGCACATCTATGTCAACGTCAAGGGGCGCGACCCCGAGGGCGTCGTCGAGCCGGGCGAGGAGTACGAGAAGGTACGCGAGGCGGTCATCAAGGCCCTCTACGAGTACACCGATCCCAAGACCGGCTACAAGCCGATCTCTTTGGCGCTGAAGCAGGAGGACGCGCGGATCATCGGCCAATACGGGCCGCGCTCCGGCGACATCATCTACGCGGTCGATCCTCACTTCGACAAAGAGCACGGCGTGCACCTGCCGACCGCCAGAATCGGCATTGGTGACCTGCGCACCCTGTTCATCTTGAAGGGCCCGGGAGTCAAGCAGGGGGCCGAAATCCAGCGCACGGTCTGGCTGACGGACATCGTGCCCACCATCTGCTACCTGACCGAGCTGCCGGTGCCGGCGCAGGCCGAGGGCGCGGTGGTCTGGCAAGCGATGGAAGACCCTGATGCCCAGGTGAAGGAGCTACAATCCCTGCGGCGCAACGTCGAGCGGCTGAAGAGGATGGTCGAAAGGCCGCCGATGTGCTAGTCGATGTCCCCTCTCCCCGACGGGGTTCAGGGGCGGACAGTTTCGGGTATGCGGTGGCGCGGTACCGTCACCCGGGGCTCAAGCCCCGGGCTGAAGGTACAAAGCCCCCTCGAAGGGGGCTGGGGAACGTTTCCCAGCCGGCTTCAGACGGCTTCGTTTCTTCAGCCCGGCCCATTTATGGCCGGGCTAAGGCGCCGGCACCGCGCGCCAGGCAGAACTGTCCTGCCTTGAACCCCGAAGGGGAGAGGGTGAAGGCGACCTGCGGGTAGCTATGGGTTCCACAGGGAGGTAGACCAGCGGCACATCTGCGACGTGGCCGCGGCCACGTCGCAGCCCGGGCGACAATCGCATCCTGTCAGTTCGGTTCCATTCTTCTTATATCGTGAAAGGAGCGACTCAGGACCGTGAGGACTACCAAGAACCAGCGGACAATCACTCGTCGCGACCTACTGAAGCTGGGCGCGGCGGGGGCGGGCTTGGGGCTGGCCCAGGCCTGCTCCCCGGCCGCGCCTGCCCCGGCGCCGACCCAGGCGCCCCAGCCCACGGCGGTAAAGCCCGCCGCCCAGGTGCCCGCGGCGCCGGTGATCGGCACCCAGGCCCCGGCGGCCACGCCCGCGCCCACCCAGGCCCCCGCCGCCGCCACCAAGGCGGCCGGGCCCAAGAAGGGCGGCACCCTCACCCTGGCCCGGACCTCGTCCGTGGCGGAGTTTAACCCCGTCCGTCTGGACCCCGGCAACTATGCCTACAACCGGGCCCTGTTCAACACCCTGGCCCACTACGACGCCAACCTCAAGCCCATTCCCGAGCTGGCGACGAAGTGGGATTTCTCCGCTGACGGCAAGACGATGACGCTCAAGCTCCGCCAGGGTGTGAAGTTCCACTCCGGCAAGGAGTTCACCTCGGCCGACGTCAAGAACTCGGTCGAGTTCGCCTCCACCGACGAGTGGACGACCATGCGCAGCCTCTACAAGACCATCAAGTCGGTGGAGACGCCGGACAAGTACACGGCCGTCTTCAAGTTCGACGGGGTCAACCCCAGCATCTACGACATCCTCGATACACTCTATATGATCGACAAGGACACCTTCGCCGACCGCGCTAAGACGGTCAACGGCACGGGCCCCTTCAAGCTCAGCAACTATGTGCCCAACGACCGGATAGAGACGGTCGCCCATGCCGACTACTGGGACAAGGGCAAGCCGTATCTGGACAAGTACGTGATCAAACAGATCCCCGACGTCTCGGCGATGGTCATCAACCTGGAATCGGGGGCGGTGGACGCCGTCTGGCAGCCCAGCTACATGGACATCGTGCGCCTGAAGGGTTCGGGCGGGAAGTTCGTGGGCGACATGGGGGCGCCGGGCGCCATCATGTTCGACATCGCCATCAACGTCAAGGACCCCAATCTGAAGGACAAGCGGGTGCGCCAGGCCATCGCCTGGTCGGTCGACCGGGCCCGCTTCTGCAAAACGACCTTGCAGGGCCTGGTCGAGCCCACCTGCCTGATCTGGCCCACCAACTCCTGGGCCTACTTCAAGGATCTGGAGGGCTCGGTCGGCTACGATCTGAACAAGGCCGCGGACCTGCTGAAGCAGGCCGGCATGGACAAGGGCTTCGAGACAGAGATCCTGACGTCCACCAAGCGCAGCTTCGGCATGGGCGATCTAGCGCAGGTGCTGCAGGCCGATCTGAAGAAGATCAACATCAACGCCAAGATCACCGACATCGAGCCCACGCAGTACGACAGCCGCATGAACAAGGGTGATATCGTGATCGCGGTGCACACCTACGGCCGGACCAACCGCGACCCAGGCGCCACGGTGACCGCGGCCAAGGCCTGGTACACGGAGAAGGAAGGCGGCTGGTGCCACTACGAGAACCCCGTCTACGACCAGCTGCGCCAGGATATGCAGTCCACCCTGGATCAAGAAAAGCGCAAGGCAGCCGCGCGCAAGATCCAGGAGTTGGCCCTCGAAGACATGTGGACGGCGGTAGTCGCACCCCAGCAGCGAGCCTGGCTATACGCCAGCCAGGTCAAGGGCTTCAGCTACGACATGGACAACGCCCCCTACGTGGGCGAGATGTGGCTGGATAAGTAAGGCGTAGTCCGTTCATTGTGCGTGGGGAGCCGGACAACTGGCTCCCCACCACTACGCAATGCCAGAGTGAGTTGATGAGAAGCATCCCCCTGCACAGCAGCGCCCATAGCGTGCTGATCGACATAACACAGCGGGTGCAAACCGAGCTGGAGCAGTCCGGCGTGGGCGAGGGCGTTTGTTTCGTACACGTGCCGCACACGACCGCGGCGGTCGTCGTTCAAGAAAACGCCGACCCGGACGTGCCGCACGACATCCTGGCCACCCTCGAGCGGCTGGTGCCCTGGCAGGGACCCTACCGGCATGGCGAAGGCAACGCCGCCGCGCACGTCAAGGCGGCGCTGGTCGGCTCGTCCGTGGCGATCCCGGTGCACGAGGGGCACTTGGGACTCGGCACCTGGCAGGCCATCTTCTTCTGCGAGTTCGACGGCCCGCGCGGACGCCAGGTTCACCTGCAGGTG
The DNA here is from genome assembly GCA_023473795.1 of Chloroflexota bacterium. Classification (GTDB taxonomy): domain Bacteria; phylum Chloroflexota; class UBA6077; order FW602-bin22; family JAMCYS01; genus JAMCYS01. Next base: position 6,423 of record JAMCYS010000165.1, read on the forward strand.
GTGGCGGCAATCTAGGGGACTTGGGGCCGTCGCCGCCTGCGGCGACGGGCACGGGACGACAGGCGGCGCCGACGAGCGCCAATTCTGGCGGCCACCGAACCCTCAAGGTCGAGGTGACCGGAGAGCGCATTGAAAGTCATCGGTCTCACGGGCAACATCGGCTGCGGCAAGTCGGCCGTGGCGGCCATGCTGCGCCGCCTGGGGGCGGAGTGCGTGGACGCCGACTTGCTGGTGCACGAGCTGCTGGCTCCCGGTACGCTGACCACCAGGAGAGTGGTACGCCGTTTCGGGCGGGAGATTCTCAAACCAGACGGGGGCGTCGACCGCCAGGCTTTGGCCCGCATCGTCTTCGCCAATCCCAAGCGCTTGCTGTCCCTGGAGAGGATAATTCACCCCGCGGTGATCGCCGAAGTCGACCGGCGCCTGCAAGCCAGCACGGCGCCGGTCTTCGTCGTGGAAGCCATCAAACTACTAGAGAGCGATCTGAGTATCCGCTGCGATCAAGCGTGGGTTGTCACGTGCGCGGCGGAACAGCAGGTGGCGCGACTGGTCGGGCCGAGAGGCATGTCGCGCGAGGACGCGCTGCAGCGCATTCGCGCCCAGCCGGCCCAGGCTGAGAAGGCGGCCCGGGCGAATGTGGTGATCGACAACTCGGGCGCCTTGGAGGACACCTGGCGGCAGGTGGAAGCGGCGTGGGACAGACTGCTGGGGCCGGGGGGCCAAGGGAGCCAGGTCCCGCCAACTCGCTCGTGACCCAGGTCGGCCCCAGCCGTCTCTGCTATGCCGCCTCTTCGGCGGCGCGGGGGCGGGCGTTCGCGACCAGCAGTTCCTCGATCTTGCGACCGTCCACCGTTTCGTGGGCCACTAGCTCGTCGGCCAGGGCGTCGAGAGCGGCCCGATACTTCGTCAGTATCTCTAACGCCCGATCGTACGCCTCGTCCAGAGTCTTGCGCACGGCCAAATCGATCTCCGCGGCCGTCGCTTCCGCGTACTCGCGCTGCTGAGCCAGCTCGCGGCCCAGGAACGGGTGTGTCTCGCCCACGCCGTAGGAGACCGGGCCCAGCTCGTCGCTCATTCCCCAGAGACCGACCATGCGGCGGGCGAGCGAAGTCGCCTGCTTGAAGTCGCTCTCGGCGCCGGTCGTCGGCTGGCCGAAGACCATCTCCTCTGCCGCTCGACCACCCATCATCACGGCGAGGCGACCCAGCAGGTAGTCTTTGGGATAGTTGTGTCGGTCTTCGTCGGGTAGCTGCTCGGTCACTCCCAGAGCTCGCCCGTGGGGTATGATCGTTACCTTGTTGACCGGGTCCGCGCCCGGGGTGAGGCGCGCCACCAGGGCGTGCCCGCTCTCGTGGTAGGCCACCACTCGCCGTTCCTCCGCTCCCATGACCGTGGCCTGGCGAGTGCCCAGGACGATTTTGTCCATGGCTTCCTCGAAGTCCTGCATCCACACCTCGGTGCCGTGGCGACGGGCGGCGTAGAGGGCTGCCTCGTTGGCCAGGTTGGCCAGGTCGGCACCGGAGAAGCCAGGCGTCTTGCGCGCCAGCAGGTCCAGGTCGACGTCGGTGCCCAGACGCAGCGGCCGCGTGTGGATGCGGAGAATCGCCTCCCGGCCCGGCCGGTCGGGCAAACCGACGGTCACCTGACGGTCGAAACGTCCTGGCCTGAGTAGGGCGGGGTCGAGTACGTCCGGTCTGTTAGTGGCCGCGATGACGATCAGGCTGGTGTTCTCGTCGAAGCCGTCCATCTCCACCAGGAGCTGGTTCAGGGTCTGCTCGCGTTCGTCGTTGCCGCCGCCCAGGCCCGCGCCGCGCTGGCGACCCACGGCGTCGATCTCGTCCACGAAAATGATGGCGGGCGAGGCCTCCTTGGCCTTGGTGAACAGGTCACGCACCCGGCTGGCACCCACCCCGACGAACATCTCCACGAATTCGGAAGCGGAGATGCTGAAGAAGGGCACTTTGGCTTCGCCGGCCACGGCTTTGGCCAGTAGGGTTTTGCCCGTGCCGGGCGGTCCGACCAGCAGCACGCCCCGCGGGAGACGGGCGCCCAGGGCGTGGTAGCGCCCCGGGTTCTTTAGGAAATCCACGACCTCCTGCAGTTCGTACTTGGCATCCTCTTCGCCGGCCACGTCGGCGAAGGTGATACCCGGCCGCTCGGCGTCGTACAGTCGAGCCTTGCTGCCGCTGAAGTTGAAGATGCCCTGCTGACCGCGCGACGTCTGCCGGCCCAGCATCACCAGGAAGCCGACCATCAACGCTAGCGGTAGAAAGGTCATGATCAGATCGAGCAACCAGTTGCCGCCGCTGACGTCGCGCACGGTGATGTTCACGCCCTTGCTCTGCAGCAGTTGCAGCAGGGCCTCGTTGCCCGTCGAAGGGATAACCGTGGTGAAGTGGCTATAGTTCGCAGGTTGCGGGCCGGTGGCCTGCTGCCCCTGAGCCTGGCTCTGGTTGGGAGCAGGCGTGGCCGCTGCCTGGGGCGGCCAGAGCACCTCTTTCTTGAAGGTACCGTCGACCTGCTGGCCGGAAATCGTGACGGCAGCGACGTTGTTGGCTTGCACCTGGTTCAAGAAGTCGGTGTAGTTCAGCGCTGCTGCCGGGGGGGCCTTGGGCACCAGCAAGGCGTAAGCGTTCCAGGCCAGAAGGCCAACTAGCAGTACCCACCACAGCCAGGTGGGCATCAGCCGGCGCGGCGTTCCGCTTGGGCTGCTCGGTGGATTTTGGTTATTGGGTCGTTGCGACCCTGGCGGTCGATTCATCATAATCGCGAGAGTGCCTCCTCCCTCACTACCTCAGCGGCCATCCCTTTCCAATGCAAGGTTCGTGCCAGCCATGCGAGCTAACGGCACGGGCGCCGCGCAAGCTACCCTTGCCTCTACGCTACCTTGTCGGGTACAATTTCACGCGCTCCCGGCGAGCCGGGGCCCGAGGGATAGGCCTACCGAGCCCACAGTCGCGTGTCGACGCCTCCTGCGTGCCAACCGTATCCGCCATCCCCGCGATCTACGCGCTCCGCGACGACGGAGAGATGACGTGCCGACGCCTCCTGCCATCGAAACCCAGGACCTGATGCGCCTGTACAAGACCAAGCCCAAGCGCGGTGAAGAGGGCTCGGGCCTAGTGCAGCCTCAGAACAGGTCGTCGGTAATGCCCGTTGTCCACAGATGCGCGGATCACCGTCCCTGATGGGCGGCTGCCAACGTCCCTCGGTCCGACGATCCCCGAAGAGGTCATCTGTTCGTG
>JAMCYS010000016.1 GCA_023473795.1 Chloroflexota bacterium
TAGCGGAGCAATTGCCGCCAGGCCTGGCGATAGGCGACGTGGCCGAGGTCGACCTGGTGGAGCCGGCCCTGCAGGCGGGCGTGCGCGCCGCGGATTATGTGCTCACCTTTGCCGAGGAGGTGCCGGAGCTGGCGGCGGCAGTGGCGAACCTTCTGGCCAACGAGGAGGCCCCCGTCGAGCGCCGGCGGGAGGGCAAGGTGGTCAAGACCTTCGACCTCCGGCCGTTCGTCCTCGCCCTGGCGGTGCTACCCGCCGAGGGTCCGGCCCGGCTGGCGGTGCGGCTGCGCCTGGACACGGCCGGCGGCGCCCGCCCCGACGAGCTGCTCGCGGCCCTCGGGCTGTCGGAGGAGCCGGCGCGTGTGCACCGCGCCGGCCTGGTGCTGGCCGAGGCACGAGAGGAGTCTGGTCTCTGAGCCTGTGCGCCGATTTGCCGACTTATCCCCTGGCTCGGAGGTCGAGACTTGAATCGGGCGTGCGCTGGACCTGGAGACGACTCACCGTCTGAAGCCTAGACCTCCTGGCCGGGCGTACCCTTCCGCGCTCCTGCTCGTCTATACTAGCGACCGAGTATCACTACGATCTAGCGCTTGCTAAACAGTGCGCTGCCTTGACCGAGCTACAGGCTCGTGCTATAATCCGCGCCGCCTGCCGGCATCACCCTCGGGCGACCGGGCGGCGGGAAGGAAAGGGAAAGGGTGCGGCTGCAAGACTACTGGGCGATCGTGCGCCGGCGCTGGTGGGTATTGATCGTCTTCGCTTTCGCCACTACGGCCGGCAGCTACCTGTACTGCAAGCTTCAGACTCCTCAGTACCAAGCCTCCGTGCGCTTGCTGGTTCAGCCGGCGCGCGCCGATCTGGGGCTCACCGAGGCCACTAATCGACTGCTGCGCCAGTACCGCTTGATGCTGCAAACCGACAAGCTGGCGCGCGCGGTGAGCGAACGGCTGCAGCTCGACCTCTCGCCCGCGGCCCTGCAGGGCAAAGTCGTCACGGCGGCGGTGCCGGAGGACTACGCGCTGCTGGTGCAGGTGACCGACAGCGACGCGCAGCGGGCCGGCGACATCGCCTTCGTGCTGGCCGACGAATTCGAGCAGGAGCAGGCGGTGCGCATGTCTACCCAGGACCCACGCGACCGGGTGGACGTGACGATGGTGAACAAGCCTGGCCCGGGGGCGATGATCTGGCCGCGAACGACGACCACGGTCGCCGCCGGCGGGCTGGTCGGCCTGCTGCTCGGCGTGGTCTTGATGTTCCTCTGGGAGCTGCTGGACAACACCATGAAGAGCGCCGACGATGTCGAGCGCTGGGGTCGTCTGCCCGTATTGGGCGTGGTGCCGGTGGTGAAGCGGCAGGCGCGGGCGGCAGCGCCAGAGCAGACTATGAAACCAGGTCCGCAGGGCGGCTAACCTGGCCCCGCGGAGGCGTGCCCGCTCACGCGTCTGTGCCGCGGGTGGCGCAGGCAACAGATTGCTAGGAGGTACCGTGGTGACAGAGTTGAGCAACCTGGCGACGGTCGCGGAGCCGCGCTCGGCCGCGGCTGAGGCCTACCGGACTCTGCGGGCCAACCTCCAGTTCGCTTTTCTCGAACGGCCGTTGCGCAGCCTGCTGGTGACGAGCGCTGGCGCCGAGGAAGACCGGTCGGCGGTGTCCGCCAATCTGGCGGCGACGATCGCCCAGGGCGGACAGCGCGTGGTGCTGGTGGATTGCGACCTCCGGCAGCCGCGCCTGCACACGCTGCTGGGTCTGAGCAACGAGCGCGGTCTGTCTTCCCTGGCGCTGGGCGACGCCGAGCCTTACCTGCAGAGTACCGGCCTGGCCAATCTGCAGCTGCTGGCCGCCGGACCGCTGCCCGCCAACCCGCTGGACGTCCTGTTGTCGGGCCCGGTGCAGGCCGCGCTGGCCGAGTTGCGGGAGAAGTTCGACGTCCTAGTCTGCGATGCGCCGCCGGTGCTGGCCGTCGCCGACGCGGCGATGCTGGCGCGGGGAATGGACGGTGTGGTGCTCGTCTTCCGTGCCGGCCGCAGCAAGCGCGACCAAGCGGGCAAGGCGCGGGCGCTGCTAGCCAAGGCGGGCGCCAACGTGTTGGGAGCCGTACTCACCAACGCCAAGGTCGACGCCTCGTTCAAGGGGTACTACGGATAGACTTGCACGGTAGGCCCTCTCCCATTGATTGGTGATGCCTATTTGGCATCACAACCCGACTTCTATCGTAGGGCGGCGCATTCCCCGTCCGCCGGGCCCCACGTGGCCATGGCGTGTCTAGGGTCTGCGGCTGCGGCCGCCCCCTCTGCTACGCTGAGGCGGACTTCGAGGGCGGGCGAGGCATGCCTCGCCCCTACGGTACGTGGTTCACGCCCTGCGGCTGCGCCCTCAGGGCAGATCGGACGGCGTTCGGAGGGTCGTGATGAAGGGGCTCATTCTGAGTGGCGGCAAGGGCACGCGCCTGCGGCCTATCACCTACACCAGCGCCAAGCAGCTGGTGCCCGTGGCCAACAAACCTGTTCTCTTCTATGCCGTCGAGTATCTGGTCGCGGCTGGCATTGACGAGGTAGGAATCGTGGTCGGCGACACCCGCGCCGAGGTCAAGGCGGCCGTGGGCGATGGCTCGCGCTTTGGCGCCAGGGTCACCTACGTTGAGCAGGACCAACCCCTTGGCCTGGCACACGCGGTCAAGACCGCCTACGAGCAGGGCTTCCTGGGCGAAGAGCGCTTCGTGATGCTCTTGGGCGATAACCTCATCGAGGGCGGCATCAGAAATCTCGTCGAGCGCTTCCGCAGCCGGGAGATGAACTGCCAGGTTATCCTCAAGCAGGTGCCAGATCCGCAGAACTTCGGCGTGGCGGTGCTCGAGGGCGATCGCGCCGTGCGCCTGGTGGAGAAGCCGCGCGAGTTTCTCAGCGACCTGGCCCTGGTGGGCATCTACATGTTCGACCAAAACGTGCGCGAGGCGGTCTATGCCATCCAGCCCTCCTGGCGAGGCGAGCTGGAGATCACCGACGCCATCCAGTACCTGCTGGAGCACGGCTACCTCGTCCGCCCCTACGTGCACCAAGGCTGGTGGTTCGACACCGGCAAAATGGAAGACCTGCTCGACGTCAACCGCTATCTGCTGGAGACGCAAGAGCAAAAGCTGCGCGGCACGCTCGACGACTGCTCGCGGGTCTACGGCCGGGTGGTCCTCGAGCCGGGCGCCGAGCTGGTGGGCAGCGTCGTGCGCGGCCCGGCCATCATCGGCGAGCGCACCCGAGTCGTGAACTCCTACGTCGGCCCCTTCACCTCCATTTACCACGATTGTCTGGTCAGTAACAGCGAGATCGAGCACTCGATCGTGATGGAAAACTGCTGCTTGTCCGACCTACCGCACCGGCTGGAAGATAGCCTCATCGGCCGCAACGTCGAGCTCAGCCTCTCGCCCGTGAAACCGAAGGCATTCAAAATGATGCTGGGCGACAATAGCAAGGTCGGCCTGCTCTAGGAAGGTTCGCTGATGCGCGTCACTCTCGTCTATCCGGGCATCGTCGGCGCCGGCTTCGCCAGTGCCGGCAAAGGCATGGACGCGGGCTGGATCAGCCACGGGCTCTGCATACTCGGTGCCTGCGCTAAGCGGGCCGGTCACGAGGTGGACCTGATCGACCTGCGGGCTCTGCGCGGCTGGGATCACTACCGGGAGGAACTGGCCCGGCGGCGACCGCAGGTGGTTGGCGTCACCATGATGAGCGTGGACTACAACCCGGGCGTGCAAGCAGCGACCGTTGCCAAGGAGGTCGATCCCCGGATCGTCACCGTGGTCGGCGGACCCCATCCCACATTGGCTCTGGAGGAGATGCTGCCCTTGGCCAGCATCGACCACATCGTCACCCACGAGGGCGAGAACGCCTTCGTCGATTTGCTGCGCCGCCTGGAAACGGGCGAACCTTGCGGGCGGGTGATCGAGGGCGATCGGCCCGACCTCGACTCCCTGCCGTTCGCCGACCGCGATCTGTTTCTCGACGAGTGGCACCAGGCCGGCTACACGCTCGACTCGCCGGAGGTGCCTCTGGCCGACCTGCCGGTGCCTTTTGTGACCGTGATTGCCGGGCGGGGCTGCCTCTACAACTGCAGCTTCTGCCAGCCGGCGGAGAAGATTCTCTTCGGCGGGCGGGTGCGGCGGCGGAGCGTGCAGAACGTCATCGCCGAGCTGAAGTATCTGCGGGAGCGTTACCGTTTCCGCAGCCTGCTCATCCACGACGACTGCCTCACGGAGGACCGCAACTGGGTGATGGAGTTCTGCGAGGCCTACCGCCGGCAGGGCTTCAGCCAGCCGTTCTTCTGCCAGTCGCGCGCCGACATCATCGTCAAGAACGAGGACATGGTGGCGCTCATGCGCGGCGTGGGTCTGTCGGGCTTCTTCATCGGCTTCGAGAGCGGCAGCCAGAGCATGCTAAAGTTCATGCGCAAAGGCACGACCGTGGAGCAGAATCTGGAGGCGGCGCGGGTCTGCCGTCGGCACGGCATCCGGGTGTGGGCCAATTACATGCTCGGTCTGCCGAGCGAGACCAAAGATGACATAATGGCGACGATTCGGATGCTCAAGGAGATCGATCCTGACTGGTACAGCCCGGCCTTCTACACGCCCCATCCCGGCAGCGATATGTACACCTACTGCGTGCGGAACGACCTTTCGCTCATCAAAGACCACGACTCCTACCGGCGCAACCCGACCGAGGTGAAGATTAAAGGGCACGACTACGATTTCTTGCTCTGGGCGTTGCGGGAGTCGATGCGCCGGAAGCCGGTCAATGAGGTGCGGCGGCGGGCCGCGGCCATCTGGCGGCGCTATGCCTCTCCGCGGAAGGTCGCGCGCCGCCTGCGGCGCGTGTTAGTGCCGCGTTCGGCCTGAGCTACGCTAGCGCCTGCCCAGCCAGCGGTTGAGGGTGTTGCGCAGACGTAGCCACTCGTACTCCAGCCAGCTCCGTCGCCGTGGCAGGCGCACCACCTGGCCGCGCCAGCGCTTCTCCACTCGCGGGCTCTCGCGATTGAGTACCGAGAAGAGCAGCGACAGCATAATGAGCACCACACCCACTATGCCAAACCAGAAAGAGAGCCCGCCGGCGAAGAAGCGCAAGAACCAGCTGGCCACGATGACGACGAGGCCGTAAACCATCAGCCTCTCGGGGGAGAGGTTGCGCAGCCAGCGCCACCAATCGCGCTGGGGGCGACGGCCCGGAGGACGCCCGTCACGGCCAGGCGTTCGATGCGGCTTGTCCTCGAACTTGTCGCGCAGCAGCTCCTCTATTTCACGTTCCCACTTGCTAGACACATTCCACCGTCCCCGCCGGGCTGAATAAGTCCCCGTGACCTGCACCAAAATGCTAGCACCTGCCGGCGTTGTCTGCAAGAACGGAGCCTAGGATGGGGGATAGAGCAACGCGCTGAGCGTTTCCAATTCGCCAGTGAAAACCAGAAAGCCCACGCCCACTAGAAGCGCCCCGGCCACCATTTCCACCAGGCGGAGGCGCTTACCCAACCTCATCACCCAGCCGGCGAGGGCGTCGGCGGCCAGGCCTGCCGCCAGGAAAGGCAATCCCATGCCCAGCGAGTACGCTGCCAGCAGGTAAGCTCCCTGGCCGGCCGTGTTGGAGGTGCTGGCCAGCAGCAGGATGCCGCCGAGTACCGGGCCCACACAGGGGGTCCAGCCAAAGGCGAAGACCATCCCCACGACGAACGAGGTGGCCTTGCCGAGCTCGAAGTGCCTGTTCATTCCCGGGCGAAACTCCCGGTATAGGGCCGGGATCCTAATCACGCCGGCCGTGTGCAGCCCGAGCACGATCAACAGCACCCCGCCCACCTGACGCAGGATGGGCACGTATGGTTGGAGGGCGTAGCCGGCCAGCCCCGCCAGCGCTCCCAGCATCACGAAGACGAAAGTGAAGCCGAGAACGAAGGCCAGGGCGTTGAGGAACAGGCGCAACCGGCTGGGGCGCCCGTCTACGGCGGCGCCGGCCAAATAGGAAATGTAAGCGGGCACCAGGGGAAGAACGCAAGGCGAAGCGAACGAAAGCAGGCCCGCGACGAAGGCGATGGTCAGACTGACGTTCTCGGCGTCCATAGGTTCAGCTGATCATACCCTAGGGGGGTAAGAACTGTCAATCAACGGCGCCGCCGGCAGGACACTCGGCGCATCGCTTGAGGTCGCAGTAGCGACGGAAGAGGTGCAGCAGGCCCTGTTGGCGACGGGCACCTCTGGCGAGACGCCTCCCGGACTGGCCGAGCAAGAGCCGGGCCATATGGCGGGTGATCTCGTTCTCCCCCAGGTTCGGGTGGGCCCGGTAGGCCGACCACGCCGCCGCCCTCAGGGCTGGTCGGTCAGTTAGCTCGGCGTAGGCCGCCGCGCAGGGCAGCAGCACGTTGACTACGATGTCGCCTGCCCGGCCGGGGCCGACCAGGCGTCGCCCTCGCTCTTCTCCCTCGCGCTCGGCGACTGTGAGACGACGGCGCAGCTCGCGGCTCGCCGCTCTGGGTGACGCAAGCGGCAGCGCGGCGCACAGGCTCGCCGCCAGGCCGGCGTCGAGCGTGTCGGCGAGGATGAAGGCGGCTGCCGCCAGCCGGCGAAGGGGCGAGTTGGCCGGCCTGAGGCCGCCGATTCGCCACCGTTGCGGCGGGAGCGGTTCCGCCGGGCAAACGCCGTGGGCACCGCCAGGGCCGAGGGGAGCGTCGGCCCGCAGCCCGGCAGCGCCCAGCAGCAGGCTCGCCAGCTCGCCCTGCCGGCGTTCCGGCGGCAAGGGGCGCACGCTCTGTGCCAGCGTGGCGTAGGGTAGGCGGCAGGCCAGTTCCCGCATCGGCTCGCGGTTCTGGACATAGCCTAGTGCCTCCAAGAGGCGCCGGTACACGGTCTCGTCGGCTCCGAGGGCGGCGATGTCGCCCTCGCAGGCGGCAACCCGTTCGCGGAAACGCTGGTCGCCTGCCTCGTCGAGAAGCCACGCAATACGCTCGTCGTCCCAGTTGGACACCAGATGCCGGCAAGGCTCTGCCTCTCGCGGCCGCGGCGAGGGCCAAGTCTGGCTTTGCCAGTCCGGCCGCAGATACGGGCCGAGGCAGAGCGTGGGCACGGCTCTGCCGTTGTGGCGCAGGGTGGGTGCGGTTGGGTCGTGCTGCAGGACTACGTGGAGCACGACGTTGTCGAACAGTGGGTCGCGCTCGTGGTGGTGGGCCTGCCAGTCGGCGCTGCGCAGGTGAATCTCGACGTCGCCGTGCAGCAGACGCCCGTCACCCAAGGCGATGATGGCACCCCGGAAGTCGGGGCCGGGACCGCCTTGCCAGCGGCCGCGGTAGACGAGTTGCAGGGGCCGGCCCTCGGCGTCGCTCAGCCCCTCGTGGCGAAAGCGGAGGTTGTTCCAAATCTCGCAGAGCGCAAGCTCGTTCAAGTCGCTCCACCTCTGGACAGTCTAGCAGTGCGTCGTCAAGCGGTCAAGCGGGCTTCAAGCGCCACAAAGGGCGAACGCTTGGACGCCAATCCTGACCCTGGCGCTGTGCCAGGCGGCCGGCCATTCCAGAGGTAGAGTGGCTCATCTGGGCACGCCGGGGCCGCCGGCTCGCCCGAAGTGGCCCATTTCCTGCTGCGCCAGTTGGCGGACCATCGGTACGTGCGCCGACTGCCGGCGTTGAGTTACTAGGGCCGGGTGGCGACTCCGCGCGGCGCGCGCTGTCAGGCGAGACCGCGTTCGTGCTACTGGCACATGCTCTGCACCTGCTCAATGATTCCGGATGCGGGGCGACTGCCAGCTCGCTCGTCGGCGTCGCCCCGGCCGAGCCCCGGGGAAGCGCGCTTGCGCTGAGGGCTGGCCTCTCCTATCATGACTGATAGTGACGATCATAAGGTTGGGGGTGGCGCGTTGCGCATTATGCTCTATACCGGCAAGGGCGGGGTCGGCAAGACCAGCGTCGCGGCGGCGACGGCGCTCCGTCTGGCGGATCTGGGCTACCGGACGGTAGTGATCAGCACCGACGCCGCCCACAGCCTGGCCGATTCCTTCGACAGGCCCCTGGCCCCCGATCCGATCCAGATCGCCCCCAACCTGTGGGCGCAGGAGCTGGACATCCTGCACCAGATGGATCTGTATTGGGGCACGGTGCAGTCCTGGCTGAAGGCCGTGGCTATCTGGCAAGGGGTAGACAGGATAGTGGCCGACGAGGTCACGGTCCTGCCCGGCATGGAGGAGCTGGCCAGCCTGCTGCAGATCGTGTACCTCCACGACACCGGGAAGTACGACGTGGTCGTTGTCGACTGCGCTCCCACGGGCGAGACGTTGCGCCTGCTCACTTTCCCCGAAGTGGCGCGTTGGTGGATCGAGAAGATATTCCCGCTGCAGCGCAAGGCGGCGGGCGTGCTGCGCCCGGTGATGCGCCAGGTGTTGGACATGCCTCTGCCTGGGGACGAGGTTTTCGCCGCTATCCAGAAGCTCTTTGCCGACTTGGAGCGTATGCGTGCCCTTCTGGTCGATCCGGAGACGACCACCGTCCGCCTGGTGATGAACCCCGAGAAGATGGTCATCAAGGAGGCGCAGCGCACCTTCGCCTATCTGAACCTGTTCGACTATGACACCGACGCGGTGATTGTCAACCGGGTCATGGCGCCGGGCAACGACTTCACGCACCTCCCCGACATCGACGGAGACGGGATGTCCGATGAAACCGCGGAGCGCGTACGCCAGGCCCTGCAGCACTGGTACTCCTGGGGTCAGATGCAGAAGCCTTACCTGGAGTTGATCGAGAACTCGTTCGCGCCGGTGCCGATCTTCCGCTGCCCGTTTTTCGACCAGGAAGTCGTGGGCGAGACGATGCTGCGCCAGATGGCCGCGCAGACCTATGGCGACACGGACCCCGCCAAGGTTCTGTATCGCGGGCGGACGCAGACTTTGGAGCCGCTAGATGGCGGCTTTGTGCTCACGGTACCTCTACCTATGGTGGTCAAAGGGCAGGTGGACCTCACCCGGAGCGGCGACGACCTGGTGGTGCGCATCGGCAACCACAAGCGCAATCTGGTGCTGCCCCGCAGTCTGAGCGGCCTGCCGACGAAGGAAGCGAAATTGGAGGCAGGGGTCCTGCGCATTGTCTTTGCGGCTGACGTCAAGAAGTAAGGATTCGAGGTTCTAGCAAAAGGGGGATACAAGTGGCAGAGAATCAGGGCCAGAAGTCCAAGCCAGAGCGCGAAGTACTCTGGTCGAGCAGCAGCCTGTACGAGTGGATGGAAGAGAAGATGAACTGGCTGATGGTGCCGCCGTTCTTACCTAAAGAAACGCGCCAGCACCTGTACGGCGCCCGGCGAGAGATGATGCTCGCCGCGCGCACCCTCATCGACAAATCCATCAGCCGTCTGGACGAGGCGGAACGCCGCCAGCAGTCGCAGGGACCCACCAAGATTCCGGTCGACTAGCGATCCGGCGAGGCGCTTGCGGGGACCAAGCCCCCGCGATGTAGCTAGTGCAGCCTCAGAACAGGTCGTCGGTAATGCCCGTTGTCCACAGATGCGCGGATCACCGTCCCTGATGGGCGGCTGCCAACGTCCCTCGGTCCGACGATCCCCGAAGAGGTCATCTGTTCGTGCACTAGGC
>JAMCYS010000018.1 GCA_023473795.1 Chloroflexota bacterium
CACCAGCAAGTAGGCCACGTCGCGCCGGGTTACGGCCATCAGCGCTCCCAGAAGCGTGGCCACGGCGAGCATGATCACGGTCCACTGGACCGGATCCAGGCCCCAGGCGTCCCAGCATACTAGATAGAGAACGTCGGCGAAGTTGGCGATGGTCGCCACGGAGATCCAGCCCAGGTACACGCTAAACGGCAGCTGCACCAGCCACCGCTCGGCCGGCGATATAGCGGTCCGGCCGATGCCCAGTCGCCAGTAGATCAGAATGAGCGCCAGCAGTAGCGTCAGCATGGCCGGCACAGTGAAAAGGAAGAGACTGTAGTGCCAGAAGAAGAGCCAGACGATGTTGGCCAAACACGAGGCCAGGAATAGGTAGTCGATGCCGCGCAGGCGGCCGTTCTGGCGCTGCTGGGGCAACGCCTGATAGACACCGTACGTGACCAAGCCGACGTAGATCAAACCCCAGATGGCGAAGACGTGGCCCGCGGGCACGAAATAGACCGCAAACCGGTCAGAAATGGCGCCCGTAGTCTGACCGTTCAGCGGCAGAGCATTGGCCAGCGCGTTGACCGCAATTACGGCCAGCACCGCCACCACGTTGAGTAACTGGCGCACCCCATATCTAGACAAGGCGAGACCCCTCCACGGTCGTTGCGTCAGAATCATAGCCGATCGTGAAGCGCGGCTCCGGTTCACCTAGCCTGCAAGCGCATTTACGGCGGGCTTAGTCCATTCGGCTTAGCGACCGAGGCCGCGAGCAAGCGGTATTGCCTAGGCGGAGGAGGCCCCACTTGACACAGTCTGGCAGGCGACATATATTGGCATCAGCGGTCGGTCGGCAACTGACCCCCGCGTCGGGCAACGTGGCCCGCGCTTCTGTTTGCCGTCGCTGTGGTGTGGCAATACCGCGCCAAGGCGGGAAGGGGCTGGTAAGATGAGTCTGTTGCGAGCTGGTCAGGCGGTGCGTCCCGGGCGGTACTACGACTTTGAATCCGGGCGTTGCGTCGAGGTCACGGAAGGAACCCTGCAGTTCGTGCCCGAGGGCTCGTCTTTCTGGCGACTCCCGGCACCAGCCGCCGCGAGCCTGGCCGCCGTAGCCGCGGGCGCCTTCCGGATGCTGCTCCCCGTGGCCCTGCTGGCCGGGGTCGCCTTCGCGCTCTCCGTGCAAGTCTACCGCTTTGCCGGCTATACTTGGGGGGCCGCACTGCGCTTTGTGAGGCTCTATCCTGAGCCGGGTCTATCGTATCTGACGCCGCGCGCCCGGCGACTTCGGCACAGCTGGCTGGACGAGCTGGAGAGCAGGGTATTTGACAGCAGGGGCGGAGAATCCGGGGAGAGGCTGGCGGAGCTGGAGCGGGAGGTAGCCGCCCGCCGAGAGCGTGACCGCTGAGGTCCCGCCTGGTCCGCGCCTTGCCGCTCGTGTGAAGGCCGGGCTCTAGGAAGGACTGCCAGTGCAAGTCCTGGCAGATTACGTCCGCCAATCTGTCGTCCATTCGCTTGTCATTCTTCTGATGGGCGAGGTTCTGCTGCGCCTTTGGGCATTGCGAGGAGCTCGCCAGCGCGTCGGCATTCGCCTTCTATCTTTGTTCTTGCCTCCTTTCGCCTATCTTGGCTTTCTGTTCCTCGGCCCCCAGCGCTGGCAGAGCGCGTTCTCGCCGGAACTGGCTTTGTTGGACACGCGACCGTGGTTGGCAGCCGGTGAGGGCCCGACGGTCTGGCTGACGGGGGCCTTCCTCATTACCGTCATGCTTGCCACTGGCCTCTTCCTCGTGCAGTTGCTGCTGTTTGCCGGGCAGCGGCGGACGGTTCCGCACGGCGTGCCTTGGCGGGACGCGGCGCTGCCCCAACTCGAGCGAGCCATTAACAGCCTGGCAGCCGCAAGGGAGAAGGCGTTACCCCCAGTCTATGTACTGGATTCTGCTGATCCGGTGCTGTACGCGGTCAATGGCCCGAAGAGGGGGATCGCCATTTCCCGAGGACTGGTGGCAGCCTTGGACGAAGAGGAGCTGGCGGCAGTACTGGCGCACGAGGTGGCACACGAGGACCAGGCTGTGCGGCGCCTCCGCTGGCTGACGTGGCTCGGACGCACGGTGATGTTCTACAATCCGGTCGCCGTTATAGTCTTGCGCCTCTGTCTCCACGAGGTCGAGGCCTACTGCGACGAGCAGGCAGGCAAGGTTACAGGAAAACCACTCGCTTGTGCCTCGGCACTCCTCAAGGTCTGCCGGCAAGCCAAGGCTACCAGCGCTCCCCTACGTTGGGCTACCCTGGCGCAGGCGCTGGCCACCCGAGCGGAGTCGCTGCAGGAACAGGGCGAACAGAGCGCTGTGAACGAACGGGTCGAGCGGTTGCTGGTTGGTCCCGCCAGCGAGCGCGAGAAGGATTGGCAGTGGCTGCGGTTGTCGTCGCTCGCCGTCGCCTCCGTTGGCTTGCTGTATCTACTGCTATGAGACAGTCCGATCTGAGGGTAATGGAGCCAAGCGGCGTCAGGGGAGCGCTATCGGCGCTGCTGCCGCCGCTGCTATTGGCCCTCGCCCTGGGCCTGCTGCTACGCGGTGTCCGTGTCGCCCCGGCGTTGCTGGCGTCACTGTTGGAGGGGTCGCGGGTTACCTCCGCCGCGGGCGTCGAGTATGAAAGCCTGCGCCAGGCCGAGCGGAGCCTGGGCCTAGAGGTGGTCTTGCCGACTCACGTGCCCGCCGAGCTAGTCTGGCCGCCGGTTGTCGTCCGCGGGGTGGAGGGTCCGCCGGCGAGCATCTCTTTTCTACTGCTCTCGGCCGACCAGAAGCAAGCACTCGTCATAACTGAGACCCGACTGACGCCGAGCGAGACCTGGGCACCAGGCGGCACGCCTATCGCTCTCTCGAGCGGCATGGGCTACGGCGAGTTCGGCGGAGGTCCGGGAGCTGCAGAGGGCAGGTTGGTCTGGGGAACGAAAGATTTGATGATCGAAGTGCGTGGCTCTTACTCGATTGCCGAACTCGTACGCATCGCCGATTCCTTTCCCAACTGATCACGCTCCCTGGTGGCAGAGAGAATGAGGCCCAATTGCCCGAGGAGGGACTCGTGTGGGTCAAGGTCGACGTTCGACAAGTTGCTGCGCGAGTTCTTACCTATGCGCTAGACCGTTCCGGAAGCATTACGACGGGTGGTTGTTGACAGACACGGTGCCCCGGCCACCAGTCTGCCCGACTCAGTGTTAGGCGCGGATGCCCTCAGCCGGGAGCCTAGGCCGCCTGGTTGCCCTCTTCAGGGCTAATCTTGCCGCTGAGCAGATAGTACAGGCGCCCTAGGTTCACGGTCCAGCCGACCCCGAACATGGTTGGCATGAAGATGCGTGGGTCCTCGGGGTTCCATACGCGCGACATCAGCCGATCGACGGTGGGTACCCTGAACTCGTAGGGAAAGAAATCCATTACTTTGCCGTGCCAGGTCCGCTCCTCGGGCGGCTTCTGCAGTTCCTGATAGATAGCGACGCCTATCAGGACCATCCCCCCGTAGCGGACCAACTCATTCAGCCTGCTCATTTCTCACCTCTCCGGCGGTGCCATCGCCTGCGGCCGCCTCGTCTAAGTCAATCCTAAACGAGTCGCAATCTACCCGCAAGCAACCTAGCTATCGAGCGGCGCTGGCGTGCCTGCCCGCGTACGGCTATAATTGCGCCGCCATGCACAGTTACTTCGTTTGGACCGTTGGCTGCCAAATGAATAAGGCCGACTCCGACCGTTTGGCCGGGCAGTTGGAGGCGTTAGGGCTGGCGGCGGCGCCCAGCGCGGACGCGGCTGATCTGGTTGTGATCAACTCCTGCAGCGTCCGGCAGAGCGCGGAGCAACGCGTGTTGGGCAAGCTCGGCTACCTGAAGGGCCTCCGCAAGCGCAAGCCGGAGCTGCGCGTGGCGCTCACCGGTTGTATGGTTCCTCCCGACGACGCCGAACTGCGCCAACGCTTGCCGTTCGTGGACTACTTCCTGCCGCCTTTGCAGTGGGATGCCCTGCTACTGGCAGCCAGAGAGAGTCTGGGCCTGCCTGCCGCGCCGGCTTCCCTGGCCTGCCGGGCGGGAGAGTACGAGACGCCGTTGCCGGCAGGACGCGACGGCGTTAGCCGCTACGTACCCATCATCTACGGCTGCGACAACTTCTGCACCTACTGCATCGTCCCTTTCCGGCGCGGTCCAGAACGGAGCCGGGCCGTGGACGAGGTCGTAGCCGAGGTGGAGGCCCAGGTGGGGCAGGGAGCGCGTGAGGTGACGCTGCTGGGGCAGAACGTCGACTCCTATGGCCACGACCTGCCTGAGAAGTGCGATCTTGCCGCGCTCTTGCGGCAGGTCAGCGCGGTCGAGGGACTTTGGCGACTGCGGTTCCTGACGTCTCATCCCAAAGACATGAACGAGCGTCTGGTCGAGGCAGTGGCTGGGCTGCCGAAGGTCTGCGAGCACATCAATCTGCCGATCCAGGCGGGCGACGACCGCCTGCTCAAGGCCATGCACCGCAGCTACACCACGGCTCAGTACCTGGATCTGATCGGGCGCATTCGGGCCAGGGTACCGGGCGTGGCCCTCTCCACCGACTTGATCGTCGGTTTTCCCGGCGAGAGCGCCGAAGAATTCCAGCGCAGTTACGACCTTCTGGAGCAAGTCCGTTTCGACGTCGTGCACGCGGCGATGTACTCGCCGCGCCCGGGAACAGTGGCCGCGCGGCTTACCGACGACGTGCCTGCCGAGACGAAACGGGAGCGCCTGGACCGTGTGGAGCACCTGCAGGAGGCCATCTCGCTTGCCAAGCACCGAGAACTGGTGGGCGGCGAGACCACAGTTCTGGTCGTTGGTTGCGCGCGTGGCAAGTGGGAGGGGCGCACCCGCACCGACAAGCTGGTGTTCTTCACGGACCCCGGCGACTGGCGGGGCCGGCTGGCCCGCGTGACCCTCACGCGGGCCAGCGCCTGGTCGGTACAGGGCGAACTGCTGGGCGAGGCCGCGCCGCCGGCGTAGAGCAACAAAGGCGACGACTGTCTCAGGCCCACCACGATGGACTCAGGGTGCGGGCGATGCCGAATGGCTGCACGCGCGACGCAGGCATTCATTCTGGCAGGATACTCTCCGGCTCCACTGGCGACGCCTTGGGTGGCGTCGCGGTGCGTTGACAGCCTTCTGGCGGGCGTGCTAGACTGCTGCTCTGGCGGCCGCGTGTGCCGCTAGACGACGGCGGTCTCCCGGGAGCGATCCCGCGGCTCAACCTCTGCCGCTTCCTAGAAAGGTCCCGTCCATCCGTCTGCTACTTATCGCCACCAACAACCGGGGCAAATTGCGCGAGTATCGAGAGATACTGGCCGGCCTACTGTTCACCCCCACTTCTCTGGCCGAGCAGGGCGTTGCCACGGAAGTGCCAGAGGAGGGAGACACGTTCCTTGCCAATGCGGTGGCCAAGGCGCGCGCGTACGCCGACATGACCGGCCTGCTCGCCCTCGCGGACGATTCCGGCCTCGAGGTTGACGCCCTGCGGGGCGCGCCGGGGGTGCGCTCCGCTCGTTTCGCGGGCGAGGGAGCCAGCGATGCCGAACGCAACGCCTATTTGCTGCGGCTCTTGGAGGGCGTGCCACCGGACAGGCGCACTGCCAGGTTCGTTTGTGTGATCGCCATCGCCGAGCCCGAGGGCGAGCTCCAGACGGTACGTGGCACGGTGGAGGGTATGATTGCCCCGGCTCCCCGGGGCGGTGGTGGCTTTGGCTACGATCCGCTCTTCTACCTCCCCTGGCTGGGTCGTACTATGGCGGAGCTCTCGCCAGCGGAGAAGAACCGTCTCAGCCACCGGGCCAGGGCCGGTGCGGCGGCCAGGTCCGTTCTGGCAGGTCTGGCGGTAGAGGGGATGCTGTAATGGCACGGCGCGAGTTCCCCGGCCAGCCCAGCCTCCGCCTGGACCAAACCTACGTGGCGTTGGACCTGGAAATGACCGGCCTCGACCCGGAGTCCGATGCCATCATCGAGGTGGCGGCGGTGAAGTTCCGCCCGGGCGAGGTCATTGCCACCTGGGGGTCGTTGGTCAACCCGCGCCGACCGCTGCCCCACAAAATCATCCGCCTTACGGGCATTCAGCAACAGGAGCTCTTGCGGGCGCCGACCCTGCCGGAGCTCGCCGGCCAGCTGATCGGTTTCGTGCGCGACTTCCCGCTCGTTGGTCACTCTGTTGCTCACGACGTGGAGTGCTTGTCGCGCCAGGGCATCGCGCTCTCCAACCCCACCATCGACACATTCGAGCTCAACAACGTGCTCCTGCCCCAGCTCTCCGGCCGCGGTCTGGAAGCCCTGGCGCAGGAGCTGGGGCTGGGCGGGGAGGGCCACCACCGCGCTGCCGCGGACGCCCACGTTAGTATGAAGCTCTTCTGCTACCTGCTGGAGCGGGCGTTGGCGCTCGACCTTGGCGTGGTCCAGGAGGTGAACAGGGTGGCTTCCGCCGCGGACTGGCCGCTGAGGGACCTCTTCGCTGCCGTCGAGCGGGAGAAGGCACGCAGCGCTTTCACCGGCTCGTCTCTGCGCCAGGCCTGGGCTGCCAAGGGAGGGCTAGAAGAGGCCAGTCTGGATATGGTCCTCCTCTCCCGCGAGCCGGTCGAGGAGCTCACTCCGTCCGCCGTCCGGCACGATCTCCCGGTGGAGGAGACGGCGGCCTTGTTGGGACCTACCGGGCCGTTCGCTGAGCAGTTTCCTGGTTACGAGCACCGCCCCCAGCAGCAGGAGGTACTGGCGGCCGTGGCCAAGGCCTTCAATCGGGGAGAAGTGCTGCTGGTCGAGGCGGGTACCGGCACGGGCAAGTCGCTGGCCTATCTGCTGCCGGCCGCCCGCTTTGCCGCGGAAAACGGCCAGCACGTGGTGATCTCCACCAAGACCATCAACCTCCAAGACCAGCTGTTCAACAAGGATATTCCCGACCTGCAGCGGTTGGCCCCCTTCTCGTTCAAGGCCGCCCTTGTCAAAGGGCGCAGCAACTACCTCTGTTTGCGACGTTACGGAATCGAACGCCGGCGCCTGGAACTGAGCCGTGACGAAGCCGGAATGCTGATCAAGGCGCTGGTGTGGCTGCCGACCACCAGCAGCGGGGACTGGGCCGAGCTGTCCCTCACGCCGGGCGAGAAGGCGGTCTGGCCGCGGCTCGCCGCCGACGCCGAGCACTGCCTGGGCTCCCACTGCCCCTTCTACCGCAAGCGAACTTGCTTCCTCTACCGGGCACGCTGGCAGGCCGCGGGGGCGCACCTCATCGTCGTCAACCACGCGCTGCTGCTCTCCGAAATGAGCGCCGCGGGCTCGGTACTGCCGGAATACAAGTACCTGATCGTCGACGAAGCGCACAATCTCGAGGATGTGGCTACGGATCAGCTTGGCTTCAGCATTGGCCGTAGGGAGATCGACGATATTCTGGACGACCTGAGCCGCGACAGCGTGGCAGGCGGCCGGAGCGGTCTGCTTAACGACGTGCGGGCGGCGAGTCGCTCCGGGCCAATGCCGGCCACAGCGCAGCGGGACCTGGAGCCGATCATCGAGACCGCGCACGCCCTGGTCGAGCTCGCCAGGGAAGCCGGCCGTGAGCTGCTAGAGCGACTGGGCGGGTTCCTGGAGTGCTTCGGGCCCGAGGGGCGGGAGTACAATCGCCGGCTTCGCCTGACGCCCTCCCTGCGCTCGCAGTCGGCCTGGGCACAGCTGGAGGACTCGTGGGAGGCGCTCCAGCTCCGCCTGACGGATGTCGAGCGGCGGCTGACGCAACTGTTCACCACTCTGGCCGCACTGGGCGCCGACGGGGGAGACGAGGCCGAGCGTCTCTTGCAGGATCTCGAGGCGACCGTTACCCGCTGCACGTCGCTGCGAGCGAACGGCGAGGCGATAATGGCCAAGCCTGACCCAGCCTACGTGTACTGGCTGGAGGACGCGGGCGCCGGCAAGTCCCGCCTTGCTACCCTCAAGGCGGCACCCCTGTACGTGGGCGACATGTTGAATCGCGACCTTTTCGGCACCAAGGAGGCCACGGTACTCACCTCCGCCACGTTGAGCATCGCAGGCACGTTCGACTACGTGGCCGGACGCCTGGGGCTTAACGGGTCGCGGACCCTGCAGGTAGAGTCGCCGTTCGACTACAAGAGTTCGACGCTGCTTTTCATCCCGCAGGACGTGCCCGAGCCGGGTACGCCGGGGCACCAGCGCGCGGTCGAGCGTCTTCTGGTGGACCTCTGCCGGGCAACGGAAGGGCGGGCGCTGGTGCTATTTACCTCCCATAGCCAACTGGCCACCACATTTCACGCCATTCGCCGGCCCTTGCAGCAGGACGAGATCCTGACCATCGCTCAGCGGGTAGAGGGTACGTCGCGCCGCCAGCTACTGCGCACCTTCCGCAGCAACCCCAGAACCGTTCTCCTGGGCAGTGCCAGCTTCTGGGAGGGGGTAGACGTGGTGGGCGAGGCTTTGAGCGTACTGGTCATTGCGAAACTGCCCTTCGCCGTGCCCACTGATCCGGTCTTCGCGGCGCGCAGCGAGACTTTCGAGGACCCGTTCAACCAGTACGGTCTGCCGCAGACCGTCCTCAAGTTCAAGCAAGGTTTCGGTCGCTTGATCCGCAGTCGCAGCGACCGCGGGGTAGTGGTCGTCCTGGATCGGCGAGTGCAGACCAAGTCCTACGGCCAGGCGTTCTTGCGTTCGCTACCCCAGTGCACCGTGCGCCGCTCCCCGAGCGCCGATCTGCCCGCCCTGGCGCGGCAGTGGTTGGCCTGGGGCGAGGCGGTGGCCCCCTGAGTGGTAGAGAGGCGCACTGCGATTGACTTGGCCTGCTGCCTCCGCTAACATAGCCTCACTTTGGCTTGCCCTAGGGAAAATCAACGCGCCACTGCCAGCGTACTTCTAAGGAGGAAGGGATGCCCAGCGGTTACCACGGCAAGGTCTTGCGGGTCGACCTGACCACGGGCAAGATCGACGTCGAAACGCCAGATGCGCAGTTTTTCCGCCGCTACCTGGGCGGCAGCGCCCTGGCCTCGTACTACCTGTTGCGCGAGCTGGAGCCTGGGGTGGACCCCCTGGGTCCCGACAACGTGCTCGTTTTCGCCGGCGGCGTCATCACCGGCACGGCCGTAGCCGGCAGTTCCCGCTACACGGTGGCGGCCAAGTCGCCGCTGACCGGCGGTTTCGGCGAAGCTGAAGCCGGCGGCTGGTGGGGGCCGGAGTTCAAGATGGCCGGTTTCGACGCTATCGTCGTCAAAGGTCGGGCGCCCAAACCGGTTTACCTGTGGGTCAAGGATGGCCAAGCCGAGCTGCGCGACGCCTCCGCCATCTGGGGCCTGCCGCAGTCCGAGGCCCAGGACGCCATCCGTGCCGAGCTGGGAGAGCCGCGGGCGCGCGTCGCACAAATCGGACCTGCCGGAGAGCGGCTAGTGCGCTACGCTTGTGTTATCAACGAGCTGAAGCACGCGAACGGCCGCACCGGCATGGGCGCGGTGATGGGCGCCAAGAACTTGCGCGCCGTCGCCGTGCGAGGCACGGCCGGTGTGGAAGCCGTCGACAAGGACGCCGCGCGAGAGGTGGCGCGCTGGGTCAACCGCACTTACGTGCCAGATACGATGCGGACGATCGGTACTTCACGCGGCTTGCGTGGCCTGAACGCCGGCGGTATGTTGCCGACCCGCAATTTCAAGGACGGCTCCTTCGAGGGCGCCGAACAGATATGCGGCGAAGCGCAGCGCGACACGATCCTGGTGGATGTCGGCACCTGCTTCGCCTGCCCGATCCGCTGCAAGCGCGAGGTCGAGGTCAAGGAGCCGTACCAGGTCGATCGTAAGTACGGCGGGCCGGAGTACGAAACCATCGGTGCGTTTGGGTCGCTCTGTGGGATAGATGACCTGAAGCCGATCGCCTACGCCAACCAGCTCTGCAACGCTTACGGTCTGGATACGATTTCGACCGGCAACTGCATTGCCTTCGCGATGGAGTGCTTCGATAACGGCATTCTGACCAAGGAAGACACCGACGGCCTGGACCTGCGCTTCGGCAACGCCGAGGCGATGCTCAAGATGGTCGAGATGATCATCGAACGCCGGGGTCTGGGCGATGTCCTGGCAGAGGGCGTGCAGCTCGCCGCTGCCCGCATCGGCAAGGGAGCGGAGAAGTACGCGATGCACGTCAAGGGGCAGGAGCTGCCGATGCACGAGCCGCGGGGCAAGCCCGCGGGGGCTGGGCTGGCCTATGCCGTGTCGCCTACGGGCGCGGACCACATGGAGGCACAGCACGACCCGCTGTTCGAGCGAGAAGACATGCCCAACTACGTCAAGACGCGCGCCCTGGGCCTGCTGGAGCCCCTACCGCAGCTGGATCTGAGCCCTCGTAAGGCTCGGCAGTTCTTCTATTTGCAGACGCTCTGGGGGCTCTATAACTCCCTAACGATGTGTGCTTTCGTCGGTGCGCCTGCCGGGCCGTTCGCTCTGGGCAAGATCGTCGACTTCGTCAACGCGGTGACCGGCTGGGACACGAGCCTGTGGGAGCTGATGAAGGTAGGGGAGCGCAGCAACACCATGCAGCGCGTCTTCAACCTGCGCGAGGGGTTCACGGCCAAGGACGACAGCCTGCCCGAGCGCTTCTTCCAGGGGCTGGGCAACGGAGCGCTGCAGGGTCGCGGATTGGGCCGCGAGGAGTTCTCCCAGGCCCTGCACGCCTACTACGGCATGGCGGGCTGGGACGAGGAAACTGGCGTTCCCAGGCGGTGGAAGCTCGACGAGCTGAGCATCGGCTGGACCGCCGAATACCTGCCCGAGTAGGCCCAGCAGCCCTGGTTAGCAAGAAGACCGGCACCCATTCAGGGCGGCTCTTCGTGCTTCGCGGGAAAATCGCCGATTTGGTGGTGCCCGGCGTCTCGCCGGGCCCGCCAAGGTGCCGGCAGCCCTAGGTTCCACAGTGGGGTCTGGCTGGATAGATACAACTCGCCGCCGTCGACCGCGGCGGACGGAGTCGGGGAAGTTCTGTGTCATCCCGGGATGCGCCGACCCGCCAGCCAAACGCTCATTCGACGATCACCTTGCCACGCAGCATGTTCATCTGGCAATGGAAGTCGTACTCGCCGGGCTTCTCCGGCGTGAACTCTACCGGCACCGTCTGCCCCTCCGGCAGGAAGGCGCTCTTGCCGAAGTCGCTGAGTATCACCGTCTCCGAGCAGGCGGCGCTCTCCTGGCGCGTGAAATTCAGACGCACGGGCTTTCCCGCCTCCACCACGATCACGTCGGGGCTGTAGCCACCCTTGACGACGACGTCGACCTCCTGCATCCCACCCGCCGCCTGAGCCCGGGTCACCTCCCGGGGGGCGAACCAGAAGTACCAGGCAATGAAGGCGGAGAGGGCCACCCCGCCCACGGTAACCGCGACCTGGGCGATGTCCACTATCTAATCCCCTTCGGCCGCCAACCCCGCAGGCGATTGGCGTTGCTGACCACCGTCACGGAGCTTGCCGCCATCGCCGCCCCGGCAATCATCGGGGAGAGCAGCAAACCGAAGAAGGGGTATAGGACCCCGGCGGCTATCGGCACCCCCAGCGTGTTGTAGACGAACGAGCCGAAAAGGTTCTGCCTGATATTGCGCATCGTGGCCCGGGAAATCTCGATGGCGACCACCACATCACGCAGACTGCCCTTGATGAGCGTGACATCCGAGGCCTCAATGGCGACGTCGGTCCCTGTGCCGATGGCGATGCCCACGTCCGCCTGAGCCAGGGCAGGAGCATCGTTGATGCCGTCACCTACCATCGCCACCTTCCGGCCCTCAGCCTGGAGCCTGCGCACCTGCAACGCTTTGTCCTCCGGTAGCACCTCTGCCAGCACGCGGTCGACTCCCACCTCACGGGCAATCGCCTCCGCCGTGCGTCGACTGTCGCCCGTCAGCATGACGACCTCCAGCCCTTGGGCGCGCAGCGTCCGGATGGCCTCCGCGGAGTCTGGCTTGACCGTGTCCGCGACGGCGATCACTCCCAGGGGTCTGCCGTCAGCCGCAGCGTACATCGGCGTCTTACCCTCGTCAGCCAGTCGACGAACGGCCTCCTCCAATCCATCGAGCGGAACGCCGCGCTCCCGCATCAGTTTCAGGTTGCCTAGAAGCACTTCACGTCCTGCCACTCGCGCCTCGACCCCTCGTCCCGGCAGCGCCCGAAAGTCCTCTGCGTCCGGCACTGCGAGCCCCTGCCCTTCTGCCCCGCGCACGATCGCCTCACCGAGGGGGTGCTCTGAGCCTTTCTCCACCGCCGCCGCCAACCGCAGTACCTCGGTCTCCGATGCCTCGCCACTCTCGACCACCACGATGTTGGTCAACGCCGGCTTGCCGAAGGTGATGGTGCCCGTCTTGTCCATCACTACTGTGTCGATTGACTGCGCCGCCTGCAGAGCGGTCCCGTTGCGGATGAGTACCCCGTGCTCGGCCGCCTTGCCCACCCCCACCATCAGCGACATCGGCGTCGCCAGGCCCAGGGCGCAGGGGCAGGCGATGACGAGTATGGATACCGAGGTGATCAGCGCGAAGATCAGACGCGGCTGCGGCCCGAAGTCGAACCAGGCGACGAACGTCAGCACGGCCACGATCATCATCGCCGGCACGAAGTAGCCGGAGACGACGTCGGCGATCCGCTGGATGGGCGCCTTGGAGCCTTGCGCTTCCTGCACTAGGCGCACGATCTGCGCCAGCGCCGTGTCCTTGCCCACCTTAGTGGCGCGGAACCGAAAGGCACCCGTCTTGTTGATCGTCGCCCCGATCACCTCGTCGCCCGGGTGCTTCTCCACTGGCATGGGCTCGCCGGTGATCATTGCCTCGTCCACCGCCGAGGAGCCCTCCTCGACCACCCCGTCCACGGGCACCTTCTCGCCCGGCCGTACCAGCACCAGGTCGCCCACCAGCACCTCTTCCACGGGGATGTCCTGCTCCGTCCCGTCGCGAACGACTCTCGCCGCGCGCGGCTGCAGCCCCATCAATTTCTTGATCGCCTCCGAGGTGCGGCCGCGGGCGCGTAGCTCCAGCGCCTGCCCCAGGACGACGAGGGCAATGACGACCGCGACCACGTCGAAGAAGGGCTCCGCCGTGCCGGCAGGGAAGACCCCTGGCACCGAGATGGCCACCACCGAATAGAGCCAGGCCGCCCCCGTGCCGAGGGCGACGAGCGTGTTCATGTCGGCCGAGCGGTGCCGCAGCGCGCGCCAGCCGCCGACAAAGAAACGACGCCCCGAGTAGACGAGCACGGGCAAGGTCAAAGCGGCATCCCCGAACCATATGGTACGCAGGGTCTCTCTAGGCAAGCCGCGCAGGCCGGGCACGAAATCTGGGTAGGAGGTCAGTAGCACCGGCACCGCGACGACGGCAGCAAAGAGGAAGCGGTTGAAGAGCGTGCGATACTCGCGGTCGTGGGCCTCGCGCTCGGCGTCCTGCGACAGCGCTGTGGGAGCGGGGCCAACCTCGAAGCCCGTCTCGTCCTCGATCGTGCGCCGAATCAAGCCCAGGTCGGCCAGGCTGGGGACGTACCGGACCCGCGCCTCTCCCGCGCCCAGACTTACCTCGGCCGAGAGCACCCCCGGCAGCCTCCTCAGCGCGTCCTCCAGACGCGGTACGCAGGAGGCTCAGGTCATGCCCCTGATGCCTAGTCGCTCCTCTGCGGAACCCACCGCATAGCCGACTTGACGCACGGCGTCGGCCATTTGCGGCAGGCCCACGCGGGTCCGGTCGTAGACGACCGTCGCTCTTCGCGAGTCGGCGTTGACGAAAGCGCCCTGCACGCCGGGAAGGGTGGCCAGCGCCTGCTGCACGCGCTTGGCGCACTCGGCGCAGTCCATCTGCTCGATAGGCAGTTCCACCCGCACAACCTGCGCCCCCTCGGGCACCCCGGTGGTGAGCGAGGGCACCGGCTTCTTCGCCGCCGGACCGACCGCCAGGTATGCCACGCTCCCGTCGCCCGAGCTGGATTCCGTGTCGGCCTTCTGCGACGAGGCGTAAGCCTCCGGATCGGCCTTGAAGCGCTCCGCGCACTCTGCCGAGCAGAAGTAGTACGTCCGCCCCCGGTACTCCGTGGACGCCGCTGCCTCCGCGGGCGATACCGGCATCCCGCATACCGGGTCCCTCTCCTGGGCCGACTCGGCTGAACCGGTCTTCCTCTCACTCCCCATTCGAACGCCACCTTCTGTCTTCCTGGTGATAGGTGTCTCGTTACCGTGACGCACTGTCCCGCGTAGCAAGACATAGCAGATGGTGTGCCATCGCTGCGCAAACCAGGCCCGATCCACAGCCGCCGGGCATCTATCACACTCGTTAGCTGGCGAGGACTTCCCTATGACGGAAGCCTTCGCTACAGCCCGCACACCACGTGCCGAGAGTGCCCGTCCAGCGTGAGACCAGAGTGCGACATGGGTGTTTTCTCAGTCAGCGCTAAGCCCAGCCTCAGCCGCAGCGCGGAGAATGGACCCGCTAGAGCCATCGGCCTGCATTGCAGTTGTACGTCTTGACCGGTCCAGGTGACGCACTGGCAGGTTGGGGTCGTATGACGCTTGTTGTCTCGTTTATCCGCGGAAGGTACCGTTCCTGCCGCCCGGGGCGTAGGGGAGGTCAGATGATTGGGCTTGGCAAGTACTCGTCGGCCATTGTTAGCGGTGTTCATCGAACGTTCTCGAACGAGGATAGTAACCAGGCGATGACCCTGAACCCGATCTGGCGGGCCGTGATTGCCGCCCTTCTGGTGCTGTCGCTGGCAGGGATACTGGCTCTGCACAGCCTGGTGCTCCACGCCCAGTTCAACATGCCACTGCTGTTCATCCTGCCGGTGCTGGTGGCGGCCTGGGTCTTCAGGCCCTGGGCGGCGACCGTCTTTGCCGTCCTGGCCGTTGGGGCGGTTAGCGCCCACTCGTGGCTGGAAGGGCTGAGCCCCCTGCGGTGGGGCGTCGACGCTGTCACCGTCATTCTGGTGGCAGCGCTGGGCGTCTGGGTAGCGGAAGAATCGCGCAGCCGGGCCCGCCTGGTCCAAGAGAACACCAAGCTCGCCGCAGAGCGAGAGCAGTTTCTGAGGATGGTGATTCACGAAATCAGAGGCGTTGTCACCGTCCTCTCAGGGTACAGCCAGCTGCTGGCCCGTCCTCAGGGGCTGCGGCCCGAGGTGCTGGACCGCATGGTGGCCGCCGTGCCGGACCAGACACAGCGGCTGACCAGGCTTGTCGACGATTTGCAGGACCTCTCCAGCATGGAGCGGGGCCGCTTCGAGATCAGGCGCGTCAGGTGCGACCTGCTAGCGCTGGCAAGGGGCGTCGTGGATGTGCAGCAGGGCAGGGCGGATCGCCACCAAATCTTGCTAGATGCCGAAACCGGGAGTCTGGTCGGAGTATGGGACTGCGATCGGCTAGGCCAAGTGCTCAGCAACCTGATCCGCAATGCCGTCAACTACTCGCCAGAAGGTGGCGAGATCAGGGTGAGTCTAGGCGCGACAGACAGCCGGGCCGCAGTGTCGGTAACTGACCAAGGGGTGGGAATCGCCGCCGAGGACCTGCCCCGGTTGTTCAGACCCTATTCCCGGCTGGAACGCACTCTGGCGGTGAAGGGCACCGGGTTGGGGCTCGTGATCGCCAAGGCGATAGTCGAAGCCCACGGGGGCAGTATCCAGGTCCGTAGCCAACTGGGGAAGGGCAGCACCTTCACGTTCACCCTGCCCCTGGGTGGCCAGCAGAGCGGAGAGCAGTAGACAATTACTTCTCTCGCAACGGCAACTTGGGCTTTCCACCCCGTCTTCGCCGATTGTGTCCTCTGGGGGCCTCGTCGTGGCAGGAGACGTCTCGCCACGTCCCCACCCGCTCACCCACCTCTTCCTCGCAATCTTTGTCCCGACGATAGGAGCGACACGTTCCCCACCCCAGAGGGTACAAGAAACGTAGGTTGCCGGGACGGCATCGCGATCGCCAACCGCGACCTGGGACTCCGACAAGCAAGCCGACGTGCTTCCGCACATAAGCAGAGGGACCGGGTCAGCGTTGTCGTTGACCCGGCCGGGCGCTAGCATAGGCTGTTGTGGGGAAAGCACCACTGGTAGCGCCTACTCAGTGGAGATTAACGCCGCCCCATCATCCCGCCAGACTTGCCGCTCTGGGTACCGGTCATCGTGCCAGTTGAGACGCCCCCCGTCATCCCGCCGGAGGAGGCGCTCATCATCCCTCCGGACGTGACGCTATTCTGGCCACCATTCATACTGTTGCTCGGCGCGCCGGCCTGGCTGGAGCCGGTTGGCGCCGATGGCATGGCCGGCTGGCTGCTACTCATCACGCTGGCGGGCTGAGGGCTTTGGCTACCGCTCATCATGGTTCCTGACTGGCCGTTCTGCGTGCCGGCCGGCATCGCTCCCTGGTTGCCGCTGATCATCGAGCCCGGGTCGCCAGTCGGCGCGCCGTTGCCCATCGTACCGTTGAAGTCCGTGCCCATGTGCTGGCGCATCATCTCGTTGATGCTCTGGGCATCCCAGTTGCCGCCCACGTACCGGTTCATGATGTCGACCATGCTCTGGGTATCCCAGTCCCCGCTCGTGTACTGGTTCATCAGCTCGATCATAGACTGGGCGTCCCAATTTTCGCCCCAGACCTGGTTCATCATGTCGGTCATGCTCTGCGCGTCCCAGTTGCCGCCGGTATACTGGTTCATCGCGTCTGTCATGCTCTGGACGTCCCAACTGCCACCCATCATGTCGGCACTGCCGGGCTGTGGGCCCTGCTCTGGGGGCGGGGAGCCCTGCTGTTGGCTTTGACCCTGGTCCTGATTCGATGGGGTCTGAGCCAGGACCGTGGCCGCCGCGCCTAGCGCGAGCACTAGAACAAGGGCCATGGCCCCAATGACCACCGCTAGTCGTTTGCGCTTCACTGTCAGTCCTCCTTTGGCTTAATGCTCTGCCTTCCCTTTGGCGATACCCTAACAGTAAGGCCGAGAGTTCATGAATCAACAGCTGGTAAGGTCAAGATTTGATCAAGCATACGCTTCTTGGTGACTCTGGTGAGTTGGATCTAGTGGCAGGCTGAGGACGGCACCTGCTTCTCGCTCTCAGCGCCCTTGGCGACGACCGGCCGTGTGCCGTCAAATCCCAGCACGCGCACACGGGCACCTACGCTCACCGGCCCCACGGCATGGGCGCTCCACAATTCGCCTTGGCAACGCACGAGGCAGTTGGCCAGGGCGCTACCCGGGTAGAGGACGGCGACCTCACCTTCGGCGCCGACTAGAGACTCCATCCCGACCTGCACGGGCCGGCGCAGGGCCCGGGAGATGAGGTAGTAGGTGCCCAGCGCCGGCAGGTTCATGGCAAGGTAGGCGGGCAGGGCATACTCGATGGGTAGAAAGGCAAAGAAGGCAAGCCCGACTGCCGGTAGTGAAAGTAACAGGTGACACCACATCGTGCTTGCACGATAGCACCCCGACCTGAGACCGACGTGAGAAGAGGCTGAGGAAAAGGAGAGCAAATGCAGATCGCCGCGCAGACAAACCCTCAGTCTGCTCTCAGATTGCTCTCAGACCACTCAAAGATGGGGGAACTATCATTGCGTTCGCCGGGAGAACCGCGGGGTTCGCGAGGAGGGGCGGGGCACGGCTCTGACATCCCCTGCGCCGGGGAGTGATGGGCACCTGGGAACCAGCCCGATTCCTCTCGACCGAGTTCAGGCCCGAGACAATCTGAGAGACGAGGTGGACGATGGAGAACAAGCCAACCCAATCCGGGCTAGGCCGGCACGCGCTACTGATGATCGCTTGCTGTGCCATTCCTTTGCTGTTACTCGCCGGGGCCAGCATCTTCGCCCTCAACCTTGACGGTCCAGGCAACCTGCTCGTACTTCTGATGTGCCCGCTGATGATGTTCTTCATGATGCGCGGTATGGGGCACGACCACTCCGGTCACGACCAGGCGGCGCACCAGAGTTACCACGACAGCTCGCAGGTGGTTGAAAGAAAGGAGGAGCAGACCGTCGCCGTACCATCTGGCGAGAAGCTCGCTACATTGACCAGTCACGACCATTAGGAGGACTAGGTGGGCCCCATCGTCATCGACATCGACATCGATGCGATGATGTCTCCATGGGCAAACTCGCTGCCTGGACCTGGCGCACAGCCTGAAGGTTCTCCTGATGGTTGGCTCAGACTGGAATCGGGGGGTGGGCCGCTGTGCTGCCGATCCGGTCCGGATTCTTATACCTCTGTAACGAGTGGGCACCGGCGGCTTGCGTCTCTCCTAGCCAAGGAAGCGCAAACGCCCTGAGAGCGCTTCCTATCCCGCTCTCATCTCAGGGCGCCTGGCTAGTAAGGAGGCCGCTCGTTGCCGCGACCGATGGACTGGCAGCGCTAGTTCACGATCGTACCCTTGAGCTCGAAGTCGAGTTGCTGAGCTCCAGAGGTCTTCAAGGTGACACCGCGGGTGATCGGGCCTACGCCGCTGAGCCCGTGGGCGGTGGGATCGATTTTCACTTCCACATACGCTGGCTGGCCTTCTACTAGGGTTATGCCTACAGGTTGGGATTGCCCATTGGCCATCGGCATGCCTAGCCACTGCGAGACCTGGCCCCCCTGCACGAGGCGGGCTTGGGTGCACATTCAGGTGGTGGTCAGACTTGTTATCCGGACCTGGCCGTCGACCTGCAGGGCGAACCTGGTGGTCGCTTCGCCCCCGCTATAGGGGATATTTCCATAGTCGTAGCGGCTCTTCTCCGCGGTCAGGGTGCCGCTTGGCTGGCCCGAGGGCACCACTACCGAGGCGACGGCGATTGTCAGGACCAAGGCCACGGGCACCAGCAGCAATAGCGGCAGCCAGCGGCTCCGGAGACCGGTTCGGCGAACGCCGTTACTGGCTGGATACTTCATTCGTCGTGCGGCGGACTTGCTCATCACAGCTCCCAATGATACTGGCGCTCCGCTGTCGGCCCGTGCCCCTGACACAGGGTAGACCTACGGCGAGAAGCCTGATTCTCGCTGCTTCTTATAGATGATGCGCCTTAGGGGCTCGTGAGCGCAGGCTTAATCTTGGCTGATAGAGTGCCCTATTCCCGCTCTGGCGCCAGCCACTCCGCCACGGCCACCCTACTTCTTATCGCATTCTCAGACGGGGCTAACGAGCCATTAAGCTGCGAATGGCATGCTGGCTCTAAGTCTGGAGGTCGCACGCAATGTGACAGGCTTGCCGGTCGCACTGTGCGGCTCTCCAACGGGCCGCGAGGCCCGCTTCTGCATGGACCGCGGTCGGCCGACGACGCCGATGAAGAGTCAGGCCGGACTTTCGCCATCGGTACTGTGCGTGTTAGGAGGGAGCGAGTTGTTAGGCGAGCGGAGCGAGACGCTGGTAGCACCCCCGGTCCGGCGCCCCCAGCGGCAGTCGTTCTTCAGGCGCTGGCGTTTCGTCATAGGCGGCCTGGTCGTGGCTCTGGCCATCGGCGTCCTCATCTATCAGGGCATCGCGAGCACTGGTATGTACTACCTGACGGTGAGCGAGTACAAGGCGATGCCCGCCACCACTGGAGCGCGAGAGCAGGTGCGGCTGGGCGGTAAGGTGCGCGAGGGATCGGTGCAGTGGCATTCGTCCAGCATGACCCTACGCTTCGACCTGGAGGACGAACAGGGCCAGACCCTCCCGGTTCTATACAAAGGCGTGCTGCCCGATGCCTTC
Source organism: Chloroflexota bacterium (assembly GCA_023473795.1). GTDB lineage: Bacteria > Chloroflexota > UBA6077 > FW602-bin22 > JAMCYS01 > JAMCYS01. The sequence goes on from JAMCYS010000018.1 coordinate 19,644, forward strand.
AAACCAGGCGTCGAGGTCGTGCTGGAGGGAAGCCAGGTCGGCGGGGGTGTGTTCGAGGCTAGAACCCTGCTGACTAAGTGCGCCTCCAAGTACGTGCCGCTGGGCGGCTAGGGCAGGCGCGCTTACTTCTAGCGCGAACTCGCAACGGAGGCAACAATGGTTGACGTTGGTCGGGCTGCCCTCGCCCTGGCGCTAATCATCGCCGTCTTCGGCGGCGCAGCGCCGGTCTTGGGAGCCCGTTCCGGTTTTCCCGAACTCCTGGTCGCCGGCAGGCGCGCCGTTTACGTCGTCGGCGCCCTCGTCTCGGTAGCCGGGTTGCTGCTGCTTTACGCCTTTCTCACTCACGACTTCATCTTGCAGTACGTAGCCCAGTACAGCGCCCGGGACATGGCGCTCATCTACACCATCTCCGCCTTCTGGGCCGGGCAGGAGGGCTCTCTGCTGCTTTGGGCCTGGGTTCTGGCCCTCTTCGCTTCGCTCGTCGCCTGGCAGAACCGCCGTCGGCACCCCGACCTGATGCCTTACGTGCAAGCGGTCCTCATGGTCAACCAGACCTTCATCCTGGGCGTGCTGGTGCTCCTCAGCGATCCTTTCGCCAAGCTGCAATTCACGCCTGCGGACGGTCAAGGACTCAACCCGCTGCTGGAGAACATGGGGATGTTTTTCCACCCCACGACACTCTACCTGGGGTACGTGGGGTTCACCGTGCCCTTCGCCTTCGCCATGGCCGCTCTGATCAAGGGCAAGCTGGGTGACGAGTGGATTCGCAGCACCCGGCGCTGGACGCTGGTGGCCTGGTTCTTCCTGACCCTGGGCAATCTTTTCGGTGCCCAGTGGGCCTATGTGGAATTGGGCTGGGGCGGCTACTGGGCCTGGGACCCCGTGGAGAGCGCCTCGTTTATGCCCTGGCTGGTGGGCACGGCCTATCTGCACTCGGTGATGGTGCAACAACGACGCGGTATGCTCAAGGTCTGGAACATCGCGCTGATCATCGCAACCTATAGCCTGGTGCTTTTCGGCACCTTCCTCACCCGCAGCGGCGTGCTCGCCTCGGTGCACACGTTCGGCCAGTCCGGTCTGGGCCCCTTCTTCCTGGCGTTTATCGGTCTTACCTTGGCGGTGTCGCTCGGATTGCTGATCGATCGTTTGCCCCTGCTGCGGAGCGAGCACGAGTTGGACTCCTTCCTTTCGCGCGAGTCGAGCTTCCTCTTCAACAACCTCATCCTGGTGGGCGCCGCCTTTGCCACCTTCTGGGGCACCGTCTTTCCCCTAATCTCGGAGGCGGTGCGTGGGGTCAAGATCACCGTGGGCGCCCCGTTCTTCAACCAGGTGAATGGCCCCATCTTTCTGGCGCTGATCGCCTTGATGGGCATCTGCCCGCTCATCAGCTGGCGCAAGGCTTCGCCAGATAACCTGGCGCGCAACTTCCTCTACCCGCTCGCCGGCACCCTGGTGTTGGTGGCGCTCCTGTTCATTGCCGGCGTGCGTGAGTTCTACGCCTTGCTGGCTTTTGGCGCCTGTACCCTCGTCGCCACCACCCTGTTGCTCGAGTTCTTCCGGGGCGTGCGGGCGCGCGGTCGGATCTACGGCGAGAACCCGCCGCGGGCGTTGCCGCGGCTGATCTGGCACAACAAGCCGCGCTACGGCGGCTACATAGTCCACCTGGGCGTGATCCTGATAGCGGTCGGTGTCGCCGGCTCGTCGCTATTCCAGGCTGTCGGCGAGGCCAACTTGAAGCCGGGCGAGTCGCTGCAGCTTCGGCAGTACACGCTCATCAACCGCGGCGTAGCCGAGTATCCCACCGCCACCCGTCGCGTAGTCGCCGCCTCCGTCGACGTGGTCAAGGACGGCAAGGTGGTCGATACCCTCTCGCCCGCGAAGCTGTTCCATCCCAACTACGAGAACCCGGTCAGCGAGGTGGCCATCCGCACCACGCCGCAAGAGGACCTATACGTTATCCTGGCGGGCTGGGCCGACGACTATAGTAGCGCCACCTTCAAGGCATACGTCAACCCGCTCATCGTTTGGCTATGGATCGGCGGCGTGGTCCTGCTGTTGGGGACCGCAATAGCCGTTTGGCCTGACCGCCGCGAGGTACGGCAGTCGGTCTCCGCCCGGCAAACCGTGCCCACGGTAACAAGCGGGCTGGCGGGAGTGACCCGATGATTGCCAATATCCTCGTCGTAGGGTTGGCGCTCGCGCTGCCGTTGCTTCCCCAGAAGGAGGGCTTCAACCCCACCGCCTACATCAGGCTCTTCGCCCTCATCGTCACGGGCGGCGGCCGAGACGCTGCCGCCGCCTTGGCCCGGGCGCGGCGCGGTCGGGCGGTGTCTCCGCCGTGTCTTTCTCCCACGCTTCCCGACGAAGAGCTGCGGCGCTGTGAAGACGAACTGGAGTACGGTCTGGCTGAGTACGATCGGGAGGAAACGCACGAATGACGACGTTGATTATCGCGGCAATGGCGATCCTGGCGATCGTGGTCGTCGGACTGCCTCTGTACAGAGCCGGCGTCGCGGATCTCGGAGACGAGCCGGCGCCCGACGAGACTGGCGTGGAGGGGCAGAGCCTTGTCGAACTAGTTGCCCAACGCGACGCCACCTACCGCGCCATCAAAGAGATCGAGTTCGATTTCCAGGTCGGCAACCTATCGGAAACGGACTTCGCCGACCTGCGGCAGCGGTACAAAGCCAAAGCGCTTGGCCTCATCCGCGCCATTCGCGAGTTCAAGGATGCCCAAGCCCCCGCGGCCGAGCTACCGGCGGCGGTTGTGGCTGCCGCCCCCCTGCGACCGGCTGAGACCGGTACCGATGACCGCATCGAGCGAGCGGTCGCCGGACGACGCCATCACCAGACGGTCGGTATCACCTGCCCCGCCTGCGGGCAGACGTGCAGCGGCGAGGCCCGGTTCTGTAGCCATTGCGGGCGGCCGTTGGCGCTATTCTGCCCCCAGTGCGGCCGGCCCTGCGGAGGGGACGAGAACTTCTGTGGCAAGTGCGGCACGCCGCTCCGCTCGACTTCCGACGTAGCGGCAACCATCGGCTGATCCAATGCAATCGCCCGCCGGGACCGCTTCCGGGTGGATGATCCCAGCGCTCTCCTGGCGGGAGCGGTCGCTCTGGCGGCGCGCACTGGCGTTGACAGATGAGCCGAACCCACTTATAGTGTTTATTCACCAAGTTCAGGAAAGGCCCGGAATCCGGTGGCAAAGACACACGTACTGGTAGTCGACGACGACACGAATATCACCAAACTGCTCAGGCGCTCCCTGCTCTATGAGGGATATGAAGTGACCGTGGCCCAAGACGGCCGGGCAGGTCTGGCCGCGGTGCTGGCTCGCATCCCCAACGTCATCATCTTGGACGTCATGCTGCCCGCAGTAGACGGCATGGAGGTATGCCGTCGTCTGCGCGCCGAGGGCAGCGACGTGCCGATTCTGATGCTAACCGGCAGAGACGCCGTCTCCGATCGAGTCGCCGGCCTAGAGACCGGCGCCGACGATTACCTGGTCAAGCCGTTTGCCTTGGAAGAACTGCTGGCCCGGGTGAAGGCGCTCTTGCGCCGACGCCAACCGGCCGATTTGGAGATTCGGCGCTATTCTGACCTGACACTTGATACCGGCACCCGCTTCGCTAGCCGGGGCGACCGCCGCATAGAACTGACGACGACCGAGTACGAGCTGCTGCTCTGCTTCTTAGGCGCCCCGGAGCGAGTACTGACCCGCGACATCCTGATGGACCGGGTCTGGGGCTACGATTTCGAGGAGAACTCGAACGTGCTCGAGGTCTACGTCCGCTATTTGCGCAGCAAACTGGAGGCCGCGGGGGAGCCCCGCCTCATCCAGACCGTGCGGGGCGCCGGCTACGTGCTGCGGGAGTAGGCTGCCCTTGGCGATTTCAATTCGCGTTCGCCTTGCCCTCGTCTACGCCGCGGTCCTCTCCGTCATCGTGCTCATCTTTGGCGTGCTCCTCTACGTCGCCGTGCAGCAGTACCTCGTGAGGCAGACCGACGAGTCGGTGGCCAGGCTAGCGCGGCACGTTGCCGCCGCGCTGCCCGCGGGCGACCAGTTGAGCGCCGAGAGCATGAGCATGGTGGACATCGATCCATTCACCAGCCCTGGAATGCACGTGCAGATTCTCGATGGCACAGGCCAGCCGATCCTCCACTCCGCCGGCTTGAGCATTCGGACTCTGCCAGCCTCGGACGCAGATGTGCGTCTGGCCCTCCTCGGGGTGGCGACCTTCTACACCGCGGACGCGGGTGGGCAACGGATCAGGGTGTACAACCTGCCGCTGGAGCACGGCGGCAAGACCGTGGGCGTCGTGCAGGTGGGGAAATCCTACCTGGATTACGACCTGACGCTGGCCCAGCTTAGCCAGGCCACCGCCTTGGGCGGCGGCCTGGCCATCGTCCTGGCCGGGCTGATAAGCTGGGCCGTGGCCGGCCGGGCCTTGCGACCGGTGGCCGACATCACCGCGACGGCCCGCGCCATAGCCCTTTCGCAAGGTTTCAGCCGTCGCCTGGTCGAGCGGCGGAACGGTGAGCGGGGCGACGAGGTCGACCGGCTAGCGCTTGCCTTCAACGAGATGCTGGCCAGTCTTGAGTCGGCCTACAAGTCGCAGCGCCGCTTCGTCGCCGACGCCTCGCACGAACTGCGGGCGCCGCTGACGACCGTCGTCGGCAACCTTGAGTTCCTCCGCAAGGCCGACGGCCTCGCCCCTCAGGAGCGCGAAGAGGCCCTCGACGACGCCTTAGCAGAGGCCCGACGTATGGGTAGGCTGGTCGGCGATCTGCTGTCGCTGGCGCGGACCGACGCCAGCCAGAGGCTGAACATGGAGCCGGTGGCGCTCGGCCAGGTGGTTCGCGATTTGTGGGAGGAAACGCTTCTCCGGGCCGACGGCAGGCAGCTCGTGCTGACGTCCGCCGCCGAAGTCACCGTCTGGGGCGACCGCGACCAGCTCAAGCAAGTAGCGCTGGTTCTAATGGATAATGCTCTCAAGTACACTCCGGCCGGGGGGCGCGTCGAGCTCTCTGTGGGCTGGGCGGACGGCCGCGCCGTTCTGCGGGTGGCCGACACCGGCATCGGCATCGAGCCCGAGGACCTGCCTCATGTGTTCGAGCGCTTCTATCGCGCCGACAAGGCCCGGTCGCGGGACGACGGCGGCAGCGGCCTCGGTCTTTCCATCGCTAGGTCCATCGTCGAGCGCCATCACGGCACTATAGAGGTGCAAAGTACGTCGGGGAATGGCAGTGCCTTCACCGTGCACCTGCCCGCGCTGGCGGCCGCCGTCCCGGAATCCACGGTCGCGACCCGCTGATCGCCGGAGGACACGCTTATCGCCGGTCGGCGCCGTTCAGGCGTCAGGCGCCGACCTCCCAGCGCAGGACACGCTCAGTCACCCCGGCCAACCCCCGCACGACGAGAGTTCCACGTAGGCGACCCCTGGCTCGACCAGCGCCCGTCCAGAGACATCCTGGGAGGGGAAGACCAGGGTGCTGGAGCGGTGGTGGCCGCCCGCCGGCGCCTCCCAGAGTGTCGGCTTCACCTCCTGGCCGCGGCCGTTACGCAACATGGCCAGCTGGGAGAGGTTGTAACCGTCGAGACCCACCGAGTGGGTGTTCAGGCCGATGTCGAACTTGAGCGTTCCGTCGGTGTCAGTGGTTCGCACAGTGGCCGCCAGGTCGACCGCACCGCCGGAGTGGCTGCGCGTTTCGCCCGGTGTGAAGCGGCCAAGGCCGGCCGTCGTGCCCTGGCCGGCGCCTGCGCCGACGGAGGGATCGCCCGCGGGGGGCACGGGTAGGGGCGCGGCCGACGCCGCACAACCCGTCAGCAGGAGCAAAAGGAGCGGCAGGATTAAGGCTCGTCTCATCTCGCTACTGTAACCTCACCACCTGAATGGAACTGGGTGACATTCTGGCAGCTGTCGCTGAGCCGCGAATTAGCCGCGGCTGAAAGCAACGTGAGAGTTGGCCCGGCGCCGGCCAGCCGGCCTGGCGTCTAAGGTGCAGCAGTTGCAGCTGAGTAAGGGAAAGGGGCCAATGGGCCGGGAGAGTGAGCACTTGAGCGACGAGAGTAGGCACAGGCAGCGGGATGACGGCGATCTGGCCAGGCGAACCAGGGCCACCAGGGGCCGCTATGACCGGATCGCCCGCTTCTACGACCTCATGGAACGCGGTGCTGAGAGTGGGCGCCTGGCGGCCTGGCGCTCGCGGCTGTGGGCCCAGGTGAAAGGCTCCCGCCTGTTGGAGATAGGGGTCGGCACCGGCAAGAACATTCCCTACTACCCATCCGCTGTGGAAGTCACGGCAGTGGACGTCAGTTCTGGTATGCTGCAGCGCGCGCGCGCCCGGGCAAGAGCCCTGGGGAACGAAGTGGACCTGCGCCTCATGGATGCTCAGCACCTCGAGTTCGCCGACGACTCCTTCGACACCGTGGTCGCCACCTGTGTCTTCTGCTCGGTGCCGGACCCCGTCCTGGGTCTGCAGGAACTGCGGCGGGTCGCCAAGCCGGACGGCCAGATCCTCCTGCTCGAGCACGTCCGGCCGGAAGGAGCGCTGGGCACTCTGGCGGACCTCGCCAACCCCCTCGTCGTCCGCATGATGGGCGCCAACATCAACCGGCGCACGGTGGAGAACGTGCGCCAGGCGGGACTCGTGATCACTGGCGTCGAGCCGCTTTGGCGCGACATCTTCAAACTGATCGTGGCCCGCCCCGGCAAAGCCTAAACAAAGCGTCCTCAACTAATAGGCTGGTCTCAGACGCGATTAAGGCGCCGTTAATCTGTTGTCTGTAGCATCCCGGTGGAGCAGTCATTGGGTCTGTTGTGGCGCATTGGAACAGCCAGTGGCAGCTGGGAGGCAGCAGCCTCCATTAGTATTGCACCGAACGGGGCCAGGGAAGCCGAACGAGGGTTGATGCTGTGGCAGAACCGGCGATGGTCGTCTTGGTCGTAGCCCTAGTGCTTGGCATGGCCCTTATCGCCTGGTCACTCTCAGCCGAGAGCGGGACGGCGCATACGCGCTTGGTGGGTAGCAGGCAGGAGGCTTACGTTATTGTGCGGGGTCGCTATCGCCCGGGCTCGATCACGGCCTGGCGGGGTATACCACTGAGACTAACGTTCGTGCGCCAAGACGAAGACCCCTGCTCGGAGCGCGTGATCTTCTCAGGCTTGGGTGTCGACCGCTACCTGCCCGCCCACGCTGCCACGGAGGTAACGTTGCTGCCTCTGCGGACGGGCGAGTTCCTCTTCACCTGCCAAATGGGTATGTACCAGGGCACGCTCGTGGTAAAGGAACCGCCCCGGGGGTTGCTGGTGGCGCGGCATGGCCAGGCCGCGGACAGGAGAGCCTAGCCCCGGGGTGCCCTCAAGCAAGCATCCCGTCACTTGCGGCCGTAATCGAACGCGAACGAGCGCAGGTAACTGACGACCGCCTCCAGATCCTCTTGGCTGTAGAGCGAGCCCCACTCCGGCATACCTGTGCCCATGCCACCCCGGAAGGCTTTGCCCTGCAGCAGGGCATCGCTCGCGCTGAACAAGCGGGAAGCGTCCGTGAAGTCCACCGGTCCGCGTTTCTCTCCCGGGTAGAGGGCAGCACGGCCGGGCAGGCTCCTGCCGGCTGGGCCGTCAGCTCTGCCGCTCTCGCCGTGGCAGGCCGCGCAATCGCGTGCGTACAGTTCAGCGCCCCTGGCGATAGTGCTCGGGCCGGCAGCGTCAAGCCAAACGGCCGCCACCACGTCCCAGAGATCGTCATCGCTCAGACCGGGCGTACTTGCCGACGATCGCAAGACCTCGAAGGCGTCCTGCGGGGAGTGCGTCCGCAGCCAGGAGCGGTCGGACAGCTCCTTGGGCAGCACAGGCGTGAGCGCGTTCCCGCGGGCGGCAGACGGCCGGCTGGAGGGCAGCGTGACCGGCGGACGCGGGGCGTCGAGGTCCAGTTTCAGTTGGCTGTAAGGCGGGTGCGCGGCCGGCGCCTGGGCCAAGGCGCCCGGGTTACTTGGGTCGACAACCTCTATCACGCCGCGCATTCGCCAGTGGTCGGCGCCGCACCAGCGCGTGCAGGCGAAGGCGAAGCGCCCCACCTTGTCGGCCGTGAACTCCACCTCCGCCACGTGACCGGGCAGAATCTCCTCCACCTCCAGGTCGAGGCCCGGCACGGCCAGGCCGTGGACGACGTCACTGGCGGCGATGCGCAGGCGGATGCGCTCACCCCTATATACGCGGATGCTGTCCGGCAGCCAGCCCCCCTGGGCGGGGGCGGAGCCTACGATCTGAACCACCCGCACCCCGGGCACGGCGACTCTGGCCGCCTGGTAGGCGAAGACCGCCCCCGGCAGGCCCAGGACGATAAGCAGCAACGCGGACGCGGTCAGCAGTTCACGTTTCATCGTCAACCCAGATAGACAATTATGAATGCGAGTGTGAAGGCGGAGCAGAAGACCACCGCGGGCGCCAGCGCTCGCCCGGGCAGTCTGAGTTCCCGCGCCATGCGGCCCAAGATGGCCAGGGCCCCCGCTAGGCCAGCTAGCAGCACCAGAGTCCGCGGCAATGGCAAGGCCCCCGACGCATAAGGCTGCCAGGCGAGGCCGGCCGTGCCGAATAGGTCCCAGCCCCAGCCCAAGGGATCTGATAGCACCGGCCAGGCGTACGAGCCGTTGGCGAGGGCGAAGGAAAGGCTGAACGCAGCCCAAGCGGCCAAACCGAGCGGGATCAAGGCCTGGGCCAGAACAGAGTACACCCGGCCGCCGTCCAGCGCTCGCCCGCCCAGGCGCCGTGCCCAGAGGGCGCAGGCGTAGAACAAGCCGGGGACGACAACCAGGTTAGTCGTGAGGAAGACTAGCGCGTAGCCCAGCCACGGCCAGGTGCCGATGCCTCGCGCAACGTCCTTCAGCTCCGCCCAGGGCCCGAGCAGGACCACCGAGTAGAGCAAGGCGCAGCTCAACATGATCAGCGCCTTGAAGGCCTCGTCCAGCCGCGGCTGCCGATCGGCGTGCAGGTCGGCAGCCGGAGCCTGGAGGAACAGTCCTACGTTGCCTCGGTCGCAGGTCTTCAGACACTCGGTGCAGAGGCCGCAATGGGCGTTGCGCGCCAGGGCGCCGGGGACGACCAGCCAGGGGCAGCCGAAGCCACGATCGCTGCCCTTGAGGCAAGGCTTCTCCGCATGGGCAAGGCAGACGGCCCGGTCCCGCACGCGCACCGCCAGCGGCGCCACCTGGGCATAGAGGCCGACGAAGCCACCCACGGGGCAGAGATAACGGCAGAACACCCTCCCCTCGAAGATGAGGCTGGTGACGATGGCCACGGCCGCCAGACCAACCAGGAGTCCGGCGGTGAGCAGGGGCCCGGTGATGATTACTATGGAGAAGAGGGCTACAGCGAGAAAGCCGCCGTTCTGGGTCCACATATTGCGCAGGCGCGCCGGCCAGCGCCGGCCGAGCGTACTTAGTCTGCCGCCTGCCCGAGGACGGATGAGCGATCTCCGTTGCAGCCACTCGCCCGGGGCCGGGAGCGGGCACATCGCGCACCAAAGCCGGCCACCCAGAGGCACTAGCAGTAGCATCAACAGCGCCCACCAGACGATCCAGACGAAGACGATGGCGAAGTTGCGGCTGCCCACCGGAGTGCCCGCGAACCCAGCCAGCACCGCCAGCACGAAGAAGGGCAGGGTGGCCGAAATCAACGCCCACTGCAGCCAGCGACTGCCCAGGACGCGTCGCAGCGGCGGCCAGCGCGTCAGCTCGAAGCGTCGCGGTGCCTGGGCTGATCTCTGGTTGGCCGCGCCGGCCGGAGCGAGTGGGTAGAGTACCAGCGAACCGAACAAGACTATGAGGAGGGCGACAACCGCCCGTGCCAGGGGCAGGTTTGGTGTGACCTCCAACTCCCCGACCATGAAGGGATGCAGGGCGCCGCAGGCGATGGAGCAGCGGAAGACGAACTTCCCTTCTCGGTCGGCATGGAAGGTAACGCTCGTTCTGTGACCCGGCTCGGCCTTCAGGTTGACGTCATAGCCGTCCAGGGAGAGGCCGTGAATGGAGTCGAGGGCCTCGATGTCTAGAGTCACGACATCGCCCCGCCCCACGCGCACGGCGCTGGGTGTGAAGGCAAACTGGCTGGCCGTGATCTGGACGTGCCGCAGCTCTCCCGCCTCGCTTCGCCAAGGCAGGGGCGCTACCAGGGCTGCGACCGCCAAGGTGAGCGTGACGAAAGGAATGGCTAGCCTGGCGCGAGCCTTCACGCTCCCGTCACGGCCCAACGGGCTCGGCCGCGGTGGGCTCGCCATAGCGGCCGTAGGTGCTATCGATGTAGGCCCGGACCTCGGCAATAGGCCGGTTCTCTTTGAGCAAACGCATCGCGTCACGCGCGATGTCCACACAGAGGCTTCAGCCATAGCCCATCTGGTCCCAGTCTACCGAGCCGTCGGGCCTAACTTCCTTGACGAAGCAATCGTGCACGCTCTTATGGCCAACCGAGCCGCAGCCGCAGTAGCAGGGGATGTACTTCAGCGTGTCCGGGTTGGCCAGCGCGTACAGGTACGTTTCGCGAACGGTGGCCGGAGCGGTCCGCAAGAAGTCGGGCAGGGCCTGGGTTGATGCCGGCTTCGTCGCCCCACCCGCCGCACAGCCGCTGCTGGCCAGCAACAGCGCCACCGCCAAGGCGAGCACGGGCCCGTAGCGCCGAAATAGACGGCCGCCCCAGCGGCCCCGCGGTCTTGCCGGAGGCTGATCTTGTCTTCTAGTCATCCAGATCCTGCTCGAATTGCAGCTCGTAGGCTGCCAGATCCTCAGGCGTTGGCGGCAGACCGAGGGTAGCCTCGCCAGGCGGCCGCCTCCGCCAGCGCAGAAGGAACACCGCCAGCAGCGCCGCGCCGGCGGCAATACCGGCTGCCGGCAGCCACCACAGCACCTGATTGAAACCAACCCGCGGGGGCTCCCTAAGGATGGACTCCCCGTAGCGGTCGACAAAGTAGGCCAGAATCTGCTGGCGCGACTCGCCGTCCTCCAGCTTCTTGCGGATGAGGGCCCGCATCTGCTGAGCCAGCTGGCTGGACGACTCATCTACTGATTGTCCGGCGCAGATGGGACACTGCAGCTCGCCGGCGATGGCGTGTACCTGCCCATCGATCGGATTGTCGGCCCGAGCAGTCTGAGGCAGGCTCAGCCACAAGGTGGGCAGCAGAACTGCCAGCAGGCAGGCTCGCACCGGTATGAGCCTCACCGCAGCGCTTCCTCAAGGAAGGCTGCGATCTGCTGGTCGTTCAGGGCGCCCACCCAGCGGCGCACCAATCTGCCCTCGCGACCGAGCACCCAGGTTTCCGGCACCCCGGTGAGGCCGTATTCGATGGCTACCTCGCCGCTGGAATCGATCACGTTGGGGTAGGTGATCCCGTACTCCTCCATGAAGGCGCGGGCATCCGTCTGTGTATCCCAAACGTCCACGCCGACGAACACGACCGCTTGGTCCTGGTAGGCCTGCCAAGCTCGCTCCAGAACCGGCGCCTCCTCCTTGCAGGGGGGGCACCAGGAGGCCCAGAAATTGACGAGGACGACCTTGCCCCGCTGCTCGGCCAGATGGAAAGTGCCACCCGAGTAGAGTTCCAGCGTGAAGTCGGTCGCCATCCGACCCGAACGCAAGGCCGTCGGTTCGGCGGCCGCGACACCACGTCCGCCCAGAACGCCCCAGGCCAGTAGGGCTGTGCCGGCCAACACGACCAACGCGGCGCAGACTGCCACCTTCCTCAAGATCTCACCTCAGCGCGCCAGGGTGTAGTACAGCCGCTGTGCGGCTATGCTCAAGTAGAAGAAACGGTCGCTGAGGAAGAGCAGGCCCACCGCCACGAGTAGACCGCCACCTACTCTGTTAACCAACAGGTAGTGCTTCTTGAACCAACCGATGGCGCCGGCGAGCCGGGCGAAGCCCACGCCCGCGGCGATGAAAGGCAGGCCCAGCCCCAGCGAGTAGGCGAGCAGGAGGAGCGCCCCACGGCCGGCCGTCTCCGCCGTGCCGGCGTAGAAGAGGATAGAGGCCAGTACCGGCCCGATGCAGGGCGTCCAACCCACGCCGAAGGCCGCCCCCAGCAGCACGGTGCCGCCCGGCCCAAAGGGACGCCCGGCGGGGTGGAAGCGAAAGTCCCGATAGAGCCAGGGCAAGCGGAAGAAGCCGAGGATGAAGAGCCCCATTAAGATCATCACGATCCCCGCCAGGCGATTCAAGGGCCGCCGATACTCGTCCAGGAAACCGCCCAGCAGTCCCGCGGAGGCGCCCAAGAGGACGAAGACCGCCGAGAAACCGGTGACGAACAGGAGGCAGGCGCTGGCGACGCGCCAGGTCTGATCTCGGCTGGCCTGCCCCGATTCGTGGGCCGAGTAGCCCGATACGTACGAAAGGTAGCCGGGCACCAGAGGGGCGACGCAAGGCGACAGAAACGACAGAATGCCGGCGCCGAAGGCAAGAAACCAGCCGACCTCTGGTATTACCTGATTCACCTGGCACTTTCCTCCCCGAAGGCCGCGAGCAGTCCTCGAAGCAGATGCTAACCATTCCGGCTTAGATTCAGGTGAGTTTCCGCTGATACGAGCCTAAGAGATGGCAGCAAGCGGCCGTGCCGTGCGACCAGGGCGTCTCCCAAGGACATAGTCCGGCAGGTCTGGCCGGCCGCCGACCACGAGCCCTTAGGCCTGGTCGTTGCCGCCTTCGCTCAGACTGCCTGGTGGATACAGTAACCGCCGATCCTTAGACCACGCTGAACGCGTCCTTTGAAGCGTCTGCGTGTGCGGCGGGGGGCTAGTATCTCGAAGAAGGGAAGAAGCGTCACGGTTCGTTCGGCGCCCTTCCCACAGTCACGCTGCCGCCGGCCCTGGGCTTGGATCGCCGCCCCTCCCCCCGCCGAGCGGTTGGACAGCACAGTAGATGAGACCTTTCAGCTCTGAACAGTTGATCTCACAGGTCGCGTGCGCCCTCCACCGGGGCCAGCACAGTATGGCAGACGATTCTCCTTCCTTTGGCAGGTTAGCGACACCCGCGGCGTAGAGGCGTCCGGTAATCCTCATTCTTGCCGTGGCGCAGCCCTGGACTCTGTTGCCGCGGGGCAGCAGCGATGGCGCGGCGCGATGCTGCAGTCGCTCGCCCTGTCCCTAGCCGCCCACGTAACGGGCGTAGAGGGTACGTGCCACGCTTTCTTCAGTCGTGCCCTGGACGATGGTGCGACCGTTGGGGAAGACGACGAGCGTGTACCCTTCCACTTCCAGGCTGAGTAAGAAGCCGTTGTAGACAACTTGCCCCACCAGACGGAGGCGTCGGGCCAGCTCCGACAGGGGAAGGGTCTGCTCAACCGCGGGGACGATCTGCACGCTATTGCGCCCGCAGAGGACGGTCGTCCAGGAGGTGCGCTCGCCGGCGAGGAACTCGAACCGGCGCTCTCCGCAAGCGGGACAGTCATCCCGTCGCCGGAGCGCAATTTCCTGGAATGCGCCCTCCCAAACGTCCACGTACAGGACCCCTGCAGTCGCGGGCTGGCCGGTCAACAGCCGCAGCGCCTGGGCACACTGGAGGGAAGCCACCGTTCCCGACGCCGCCGCGAGCACGCCGGCCGTGTCGCAGGTCTCGCCCACACCCGGCGGCACAGGATTGGCAAGAAAGCAGCGTAAGCACGGCGTTTTCTTCGGGACGATGGCCATTGTACAGCCCCACGAGCCCACGGCGCCACCGTAAACCCAGGGGACGCCCGACTTGACGCACGCGTCGTTGACGAGGAAGCGAGTCTCCCAGTTGTCCGTGCCGTCGATGACCACGTCGGCCCCAGCCAGGAGCCCCTCCACGTTGCGCACGGTTACATCGGCGACGATGGGCTCGACTGCGACCTCGCTGTTGGCCGCTCGTAGCTTCGTCGCCGCGGCTACGGCTTTGGGCAACCGTTGGGCCGCATCCTCCTCGTCGTACAGTACCTGGCGCTGTAGGTTGGAGACTTCGACGAAGTCGCGGTCCACGAGGCGCAGGTGCCCGACCCCTGCCCGAGCTAGCTGTCCTGCGCTGACCGTGCCGAGCGCCCCCAGACCCACTATCACTGCCCGGCTCCGCGCCAGTCTGACTTGCCCCTCCCGGCCGATGGGCGCGAAGAGCACCTGCTTGGCGTAGCGCGGCGAGAGCGCCTGCTGTGGGGATGTTTCGTTCACTCTGCCCTTCCTGAGGGTGACCAAACTTGACGTAGAACTGCCACCACTTCGCTCAGTGCGGCGAGCGTGTAGTCGATGTCCTCCTGAGTGGTAGTGTGCCCCAGGGAGAAACGGAGCGAGCCTAGCGCCAGCACGGGCTCGAGGCCCATCGCCCGCAGCACGTGCGAGGGCTGGGTGGAGCCTGCCGCACAGGCCGAGCCCGTGGACACGGCCACTCCCTTCACGTCCAGTGCTAGGAGCAGCGATTCCCCTTCGACGCCGGCGAAGCTCACATTCAGAATGTTGGGTAGGCGCAACTCTGGATGGCCATTGGTCTCCACCCGGTCGATGCGCTCGCGGATGCCCACTTCCAGGCGGTCGCATAGGGCGGCCAGCCGAGGAACCTCAGTGCTCAATTCCTTCGCCGCCAGGTCGAGCGCCGTCGCCAGGGCGACGATTCCGGCCACGTTCTGCGTTCCGGGGCGCAGACCGCCCTCCTGCTCCCCGCCCCGCAGTAGCGGCGCGATGGGCGTGCCCCGGCGCACGTAGAGCGCCCCGCTGCCTTTGGGACCGCCGAACTTGTGGGCGGTGAGCGACAGGAGGTCGACGCCCAGCTCGTTCACGTCCACCGCCATCTTGCCTATCGCCTGGACGGCATCCGTATGGAAAAGCACGCCCCGCTCGTGGGCAAGGGCCGCCGCCTGGCGCACCGGCTGGACGGTGCCCACCTCGTTGTTGGCCAGCATCAGGCTAACCAGCAGGGTGTCCGGGCGGATGGCCTCGCGCAGCGCCGCCAGGTCGACGATGCCCTGGTGGTCGACCGGCAGATAGGTCACTTCGTAGCCCTGGCCCTCCAGCCACTGGCAGGTGTGGAGGATGGCGTGGTGCTCGATGCGCGAGGTGATGAGGTGGCGGCCCTTATCCTTGAGCGCCTGGGCGATGCCCAAGAGGGCCTGATTGTCTGACTCGGTGCCGCCGCTCGTGAAGAAGACTTCGCGCGGGTTGGCGCCGAGCGAGGCGGCCACGCGCTCGCGTGCCCCCTCCAAGGCGCGCTTCGCCTTCTGGCCGAACGTGTGCAGGCTCGAGGCGTTGCCCGCTACCTCGGCGAGGTAGGGCAGCATCGCCGCCACCACTTCGGGCCGCACGGGTGTGGTGGCGGAGTGATCCAGGTAGACCTGTCTGGTAACCATCTAGCTTGCCTCCGCGCCAGGCTGTCTATTCGGCCCGGGGCTCGTTGACGCCGGTCTTGGCCAGGGCGTCGTTCATACTGCCACTGCGGAAGCCAGCGAGATCGAGGGCTACGTAGGCGTAGCCAAGGTCCTTCAGCCAGGCCAGAACTTGCTCGCGCAGCGTCGCCTCCAGCAGGCGGGCGAACTCGGCCGGGGCCACTTCTAGGCGAGCTATCTCGCTGTGGTCACGCACTCGCACCTCGCGGAAGCCCAGCTCGTAACGCAGGAAGGCCTCGGCTTGCTCCACGCGCGTCAGCTTCTCCGGGGTGATCCGCGTGCCATAAGGAAAGCGGGAGGATAGACAGGCCATCGCCGGCTTGTCCCAGGTGCGCAGCCCCAGTCGCCGCGAGAGCTCGCGCACGTCCGCCTTGCTGAAGCCCGCCTCAAGCAGCGGGGCGACGGCCCCCGCCTCCCTGGCGGCGCGCATTCCCGGTCGGTAGTCGCCCAGGTCGGTCGCCGTGGCGCCGTAGGCCAGATGGCGGAAGCCGCGTTGCCCCGCCAGCGCCCGCATGCGCTCGAAAAGCTCACGCTTGCAGTAGTAGCAGCGGTCGGGCGGGTTATTGGCAAAATGATCGTCGGCCAGCTCCGCGGTGGCCACGGTGGCGAACTGCGCCCCCAGCTCCGCCGCCAGCGTCCTGGCCTCCTCCAACTCCTGGCGTGGCAGGGTGGGCGAGTCGGCGGTGATCGCCAGAACGCGCTCTGCCCCCAGCGCCCGCAGGCTCATCGCCAGGAGGAGGGAGGAGTCGCTGCCGCCCGAGAAGGCCACGGCCACGTTCTCCAGTTCCTTCAGGTGCGCGCTCAGTGCTTCGATCTTGGCCTCGAGTTCCAAGGTGGCTTCTCCAGTTTCAGTTGTCGGCTGGCTGCTCGCTGGCCGTCGCGCCCCTCGGGCCAGGTGGAAGGGTGCGCCGACCCACGGCCGTGGCGTCAGCCGCCGCCAGGTGCTACCGAGCCGCTTCTCGGTCGCGGGCACGTTTCTTCCTGGCCCCGCGAAGAGCCGCTTCGATTTTGTCTTTGCAGCAGGCGCACACCCTGATAGCGCGGCCCGCAATGGCCGGGTGGGGGATGTCCAGCACCCGTCTGCCCTGCAGGGGGCACTGGTACCCCCCGCAGTGGTCGCGATAGGAGCTGGCGGCGCTCACCTCTCGGATCCTCCCAGATAGGGCTAAGATTGCTGGAAGAGCGGGGTAGACAGGTAACGCTCGCCGGTGTCGGGCAGGAGGACGACGATCAGCTTGCCGGCATTCTCCGGGCGCCGGGCCACCTGGATGGCGGCGTGGGCGGCGGCCCCGCTGCTGATACCGGCGAGAATTCCCTCCTGGCGGGCCAACGCCCGGCCCATGGCAAAGGCCTCGTCGTTCGTCACCCTGAGAACCTCGTCGATCAGCTCGCGGTCGAGCACCTGGGGCACAAAGCCGGCGCCGATGCCTTGGATCTTGTGCGGGCCGGGCTGGCCGCCTGAGAGCACGGGCGAGTCCGTCGGCTCGACGGCGATGGCCTTAAAGCCGGGCTTGCGTGCCTTCAGCACTTGGGCGACGCCGGTGATCGTGCCGCCGGTGCCTACGCCGCCGACGAAGATGTCCACTTGCCCGTCCGTGTCGGCCCAGATCTCCTCGGCCGTGGTCTCACGGTGGATCTTGGGGTTGGCCGGGTTCTTGAATTGCTGCGGCAGCAGCGCCCCAGGGTTTTCGGCCACCACCTGCTCCGCCCGACGGATGGCGCCGTTCATCCCCTCGCTGCCCGGGGTAAGAACGATCTCGGCCCCCAGGGCTTTGAGCAGCTGGCGGCGCTCGACGCTCATTGTCTCGGGCATGGTGAGGACCAGTCTGTAGCCCCGAGCGGCGGCGACGAAAGCCAGGGCAATGCCGGTGTTGCCGCTCGTGGGCTCGACGACCAGGCCACCGGGCCTGAGCGCACCGGCCTTCTCCGCCTCGTCGATCATGGAGACGCCGATGCGGTCCTTGACGCTGCTGAGGGGGTTGAAGCTCTCCATCTTCGCCACCACGCTGGCGTGGGCGCCCTCGGTCACGCGGTTAAGGCGCACTAGAGGGGTGCGGCCTATGGTTTCGGTAATATCGCCGTAGATCCTCGTAGACAATTCAGTGCCTCCTCACTTGCCTAGTGCCGATATTGTGTTTGTCCCGCTCGGCCGGACTATATAGCGTAGTCCAGGACCTTTGCCTGTTGTCGCTCTCGCGCCCGGTCGGCCAAGGCGGCCACGGTCGTCGCCTCCAGCTTGCTCATCGTCTGCTCGAAAAGCTCGCACCAAACCTCGCGGGCCACACAGTCCACGGCCCGGCGACACTCCTCGGGGTTGCCCACGCAGCTCACGAACGTTTCGTGGCTCTCAAAGACGTCGTACACGTCGCGTAGGGTGATCCGGCCAGCGGGCCGGGCCAGCCTATAGCCGCCCTGTGAGCCACGCGCACTCTGCACCAGGCCGGCGCCGCGCAGCGCGCTGAAGAGGGATTCCAGGTACTTGAGGGAGAGGTCCTGACTAGCAGCAATTTGCTGAAGACTGATGGCCCCCTCGCCCTCACGGAGGGCCAGCTCCAACAGCGCCCTGGTCGCGTAGCGGGTCCTGGTGTTGATACGCACGGATACATCTCCTACTAATCCTTAGGGGATAGTAGGCATATCTCGGCAGAATGTCAATAGGTAGCACTGGCATTCGTGCATAATCCCGTAGGGGCGGGCGTCTCTGCCCGCCCGCCGGCCATGTCCCCGAAGCGTAGCGAAGGGGGCGGCCGCGGCCGCCGTAGCGGCGTAGTTGCCAGCTCGGCGTGGGGATTAGACGGGCGGGCGGGTACGGAGCCCCGCCCCTACCGCCATACCTGCCAG
>JAMCYS010000027.1 GCA_023473795.1 Chloroflexota bacterium
AGCTGTTGCCGCACACCGGGTGGGTGAATTACTTGGCCGTCACCCTGGGTGAATAACTTGGCCGTGGGGTGGGTGAATTACTTGGCCGCGGAAGCCCTCAAGTGGGTGAATTCCCTGGCCGCCGACACCCGGAGTGCCTTCTAGCGCGGAGGCCATCTGGAGGAGCCCACGCTCTGCCTCTGAGAGGGCACCTCCTGAGCAGGCCGCACCCAGGTCGAGAGCCAGTCGCAGCAGTCTCTGCTCTCTTTCAATCGTCAGCTGGGTGGGCATGACAGGAGTCGCGGCCGATGACATTTCCGAGCCCCGGCTCTCACTGCTGGTCATAGGGAGATCAAGTAGCATCTGGTACTGTCGACGTATGGAGGCTGAACTCACTTTCGATAACCCGAAACCGACTTGAGTGCTCAAGACAGAGCCGCCAGACGTGCGCTGTCGCGAGCCCCGGCAGTCGAAGATACTTACGTGTGGCTCCTAGGCCAGCCTGGCAAGCGTCATCTTCTTTCACAGAGTGAGCGTCACCAGCGTGCTTGGCTAGATAGTAGGAAAGACGGATCCCGCGCGAGCGGATGAAGGTACTCAACTAAGTAGGCAGCTCAGCGTTCCAAGTATAGCACAATAGGGACCATATGGAGGGCTACGAGTCGAACGCCTTACGCATTGGTGATCATCTACCCTATGGTCACTGCCGTGTGGAAGGGCCGCCCGTTTCTGATAACGTTGACGGTGAACTGCTTTCTTCCCTGACCCACGAGGCGTTCCAGATCGCTCGCGCCGTTGACCGGCACGCCGTCCACGGCCACCACCACATCGCCCGGCGCCAGGCCCGCCCGGGCCGCAGGTGAACCGGGTGCCACCCCGCCCACGTAGGCGCCGCTCTGCGACGTCAGCCCCGGCACCTTGCCTACCATGGCGCGCGCATCCGCCACCCGCAAGCCGAGGGAGGGCCGCCGGGACGAGGCCTGCGCCAGCGCCTGCTCCAGCCGGCTGCGATTGAAGCCCACGATGACGTCGTTGTCCACGACGATCACAGGCACTCCCTGCTGGCCGCTGCGCTGGATCATCTCGTTGGCGGCGGCATAGTCGCGCGAGACGTCGCGCTCGCTAAAAGGCACGCCCCTCTGCGAGAGAAACTCTCTCGCTTGATGGCAATAGGGTCAGGTGGGAGTCGAATAGAGAGTAACATTCATCGGCCTCATCTCCTGGCGACGTGTTGTCAGCATCGAGCACGTCCCTATCTGCATGTAGCATACCCCCGCCGGGTACGTCAAGCCGGGTGAGGCGGCAACGGCCTGCCTTGTGCGCATTCGGGACGGTCTCTCAAGCTAGCCGCGCAGGAAACTGACGAGGAAGAACAGCAGATTCGCCGGCCGTTCAGCCAAACGTCGCATCAGGTAGCCGTACCATTCGTCGCCGTAGGGCACGTAGACGCGTACGTTGTAACCCTCGCGTGCCAGCCGCCGCTGGAGGTCGCGGCGGATGCCGTAGAGCATCTGGAACTCGAAGCGCTCGTGGCCGATGCCGTGCTGCGCGGCAAACCGCTCGGTCCAGGCGATGATGCGCTCGTCGTGGGTGGCGATGGCCGGGTAGTTGCCGTGCTGAAGCAGTGGTTCGGCCAGGCGTAGGAAGTTGTCGTCCACGTCGCGCTTGTGCGGGTAGGCCAGGGAGGGCGGCTCGTTGTAGGCCCCCTTCACCAGGCGCACCCTTGCTCCCTGCGCCAGCAGCTTCTCGACGTCGGCCTGGCTCCGGTAGAGGTACGACTGGATGGCGACGCCGACGTTGTCGTAACCGAGCTCCCGCAGCCGGTGGTAGAGCGCCAGGGTGCGCTCGGTGCAATCGGACCCTTCCATGTCGAGGCGCACGAAGTTGCCGTGCCGCCTGGCGGTTTCCAGTACCTGGCGCACGTTGGCCAGGCAGAGGTCCTCAGAGAGCTCGAGCCCCATCTGCGTGAGTTTGATGGAGACGTTGCTGTCTACCCCGCTGGCTGCGATGCGGCTGAGCGCGGTCATGACAGCGGCGGCGGCCCGCGCGGCCGCCTCGGGGTCGTTCACGTTCTCGCCCAGGTGATCGAGGGTGGCGCGGGCGCCCTCGCGATTGAGCGCCGCCACCGCGGCGATGGCGTTGTCCAGGGACTCTCCCGCCACGAAGCGCAGGGCCAGGCGACGGGAAAGGCCAAGGTTCATTATGAGGTGCTGGAAGCCCTTCCGATGCGAAAGGTAGAGGATGGCTGTGCGCAGCATCGTCCCTCATCTCCAGGCGAGAGCATCTTCGCTCACCCGCGGCGGTGGCACGGGTGGTCAGAACCGACAGCGCAACCCCCGTGCCAGAGCCCCTGCGCCTGTGTAAGCGCCCCCGCCGTGCCGCCAGTCCAGTTACCGCCTTCTACGAGAACGGCATCGACCTGTCATACCGAGGGCCGCCTCAGTGGCCCGAAGCATCTCCTGGCACCCGCAGGCCATGTCCACTGCAAGGGGGGGCGCAAGGCTGCCGCTGCGGCGGCTAGGAGATGCTTCACTCGCTACGCTCGCTTCAGCATGACAGCCGCTCTCACTCCCAGCGGCAGCCGGCAGGGCTATGGCTGACTCTTCTGCTCCTCCACGTCGATCTGCGCCCGCTGCAGCCTGCCGCTGTAGTCCACGAAGACCGTCTTCCATTCGCTGAAGATATCGAGCGCCGACTGGCCCGCCTCACGGTGGCCGTTGCCGGTGCCCCTCGTGCCACCAAACGGCAGGTGCACCTCCGCGCCGATCGTACCGGCGTTAATATACACCAGACCGGTCGTTATGTCGCGAATCGCTTGAAAGGCTTGGTTGACGTCGCGCGTGTAGAGGGAACTGGAAAGGCCGTAGCCGGTGGCGTTGTTCACGGCGATGGCCTCCTGCAGGTTATCGACCGGGATCACCGCTACCACCGGGCCGAAGATCTCCTCCTGAGCCAAACGCGCCTCGGGCCGCACCTCGGCGAAGACGGTCGGCTTGTAGAAGAAGCCGCGCCGCAACTCGCCCGTTTCCGCCGTTTCGCCGCCGGCGCGCAGCCGGGCCCCCTCCTGCTGGCCGACCTGGACGTAGGCGTGCACCTTGCGGCGGGCGGCCTCGTTGATCAGGGGGCCCATGTCGGTGTCCGCCCGCAGGCCATCGCCCAGCCGCAGCTTCTCCGCCCGCGCCACGATCATCTGGGTCAACTCCTCGGCGATGCCCCGCTGGGCGATCACCCGGCTGGCGGCGGTGCAACGCTGGCCGGTGGTGCCAAAGGCGCTCCAGATTATGCCCTCCACCGCCAGCTCGAGATCGGCGTCGGCCATGACCAGGATCGCGTTCTTGCCGCCCATCTCCAGGGAGACGCGTTTGCCACGGGCCGAGGCCGTCGCGCCCAGCTCGCGGCCGACCGCCGTGGAACCGGTAAAGGAGACCAGCGCCACCTTGAGGCTCTCCACCAGGGCCTGTCCCGCCTGGCCGCCGGGTCCGAAGACCACGTTCAGCGCGCCCGGCGGCAGTCCTGCCTCCTCCAGAATCGAGGCCAGTTGCCAGGCCAGGATCGGCGTGTCGCTGGCGGGTTTGAAGACGACCGTGTTGCCGGCGATCAGAGCGGGCATGATCTTCCAGGTGGGGATGGCAAGGGGAAAGTTCCAGGGCGTGATGGCGGCAACCACGCCGATGGGGTCGCGCAGCGACATGGCAAACTTGTTGGGCAGCTCGGAGGGCGTGGTCTGGCCGAAGAGACGCCGGCCCTCGCCCGCCATGTAGTACGTCATGTCGATCGCTTCCTGGACGTCGCCACGGGTCTCTTTGAGGACCTTGCCCATCTCCTGGGTCATCAGGCGGGCCAGCTCCTCTTTGCGCCGAACTAGAATCTCCCCGGCTCGGAAGAGGATCTCGCCCCGCTTGGGCGCCGGGGTCTTGCGCCAGGCATCGAAGGCGCTCGCCGCGGCCTCCGCCGCCGCGTTCACGTCCTCGGGCCCGGAGAGGGCCACGTCGCCCAGCACCGCGCCGGTGGCAGGATTGACGGACTGGAAGGTGCCGCCGCCCTTGGCATCCACCCACTCGCCGCCGATGTAGTTCTTGTAGAGCATCTTGCTCGTTCACCTCCAAGCACAAGGCGCTGTGCGCCTACTTCCAAGTATAGCCAGGCCTCGCCAAGACCCGCCAACGACGCGAACCCCGTGCTATACTGCCTGCCGCTGGTCGCTTGCTGGAAGGATCACTTCTGGGGAGGCCCACGTGAACTGGGAAGAAGTACGTAGCGAAGCGCGCCGCAAGCTGGGCAAGCTCTGCGTGGTTTGCCCGGTCTGCAACGGGGTAGCCTGCGCCGGCCAGATGCCGGGCATGGGCGGCCTGGGCACCGGCGCTTCGTTCAAGAACAACGTCGCCGCCCTAGCGGCCTACCGGCTGAACATGCGCACCCTGCACGAGGTGGCCGAGCCCGACCTGAGGGTGCGCCTCTTCGGCCGGGAGCTGGCCCTGCCGGTGCTGGGCGCGGCCATCGCCGGCGCCAACCTGAACCTGAACGGCGCCCTGAGCGAGGAAGAACTGGCCTGGGCCATGCTCGCGGGGGCCCGGGCCGCCGGCAGCCTGGCGATGGTGGGCGACGGCCCCGACCCCGCGGTCTGGCGCGCCGGTCTGGCGGCCCTGGCGCGGGCGGAGGGTCAGGGCATCGCCATCGCCAAACCCCGGCCGCTGGCGGACGTGGTGGCGCTGGCCAGGCAGGCGGCGGATCAGGGAGCGGTGGCCTTCGGCGTGGACGTCGACGCCGCCGGCATCCTGATGATGCGCCGGGCGGGCCAGCCGGTGGGCCCCAAGCCGCCAGCGGAGCTGCGCCAGCTGGTCACGGCCCTGCCCCTGCCGCTCATCCTGAAGGGCATAATGACGGCGGACGAGGCCGAGGTGGCGGCGGAGGCAGGCGCCGCCGGCATCGTCGTCAGCAATCACGGCGGCCGCTCCCTGGATCACCTGCCCGGCACGGCCGAGGTGCTGCCGGAGATCGCCGCCACAGTGAAGGGCAGGCTGATCATTCTGGCCGACGGCGGCGTGCGGGCGGGCGTGGACGTGCTGAAGATGCTGGCGCTGGGCGCCGACGCGGTGCTCGTCGGCAGGCCGCTGGCCATCGCCGCCGTCGGCGGCGGGGCGGAAGGCGTGGCCCTGGCCTTCAGCCGCCTGGCGGACGAGCTGCGGACGGCGATGGTGCTCACCGCCTGCCCCTCGCCGGCAGCGGCCTCACCCTCGCTTCTCAGAATCTAGGGGAGACTATCCGCGGATGCACACGGATGAGGCCGGATAGATCCAGATTGCGGCCGGACAAACGGCAGGGTGTATGCGTTCTAGCTGCAGTAGCAGTGGAATTGCGGCTTTCCTCTAACGGCCTTTATAGGCGCGCTCCAGCGCCGCGATGTCGAACTTCTTCATCTGCAGATAGGCCTTCATCACCCGCTGCGATTTCTCGCCGTCTGGGTCCAGTAGCATCTTGGGTAATACGGAAGGCACGATCTGCCACGAGAGACCGAACCGATCCTTGAGCCAACCACAGACGCCCTCCTCACCGCCCTCGGTCAGCCTGCTCCAGAAGTGGTCCACCTCGGCCTGTGTGTCGCAGAAGACCTGCAGCGAGATGGCCTCGTTGAACTTGAAGTACGGGCCGCCGTTGAGGGCTGTGAAGGTTTGACCCGCCAGCCGGAACGCGACGGTCAACACCGAGCCCTCAGGCCGTCCATGGATCTCGAAGCCTTCCTTGCCGTAGCGTGAAACGGCATCGATGCCGGAGTCTTCGAAGATTGAGACGTAGAACTTCGCTGCCTCCTCTGCCTGGGAGTCGAAACAAAGACAGGGCGCGATCTTGTTCATGGTTGCCATGATGGTCTGTACCTACCTCCGTGAATCAGCGTATAGAACGTTACTGAACCAGGATAACTAAATAGTAGTCCTCGCCGCCTGCACTGTCAATCACCGAGCTTGATCGTGGTTTGATGACGATCTTGTCTCTCGTGGAGCAGAATGCGCTCCGGGCTTATCTAACTGGCAATCCTTCGCCCGTTTCCCACCAACCGTGTGGGTATGTTGGCGCCAGACCTGAGGCTCTGAGGCCGCGTTAGCTGCCCACCGGGAAAAGGGCGAAGTAGCCGCTGGCGGCGTCGAAGTAGGCCTGGGCGATGGCCTGCTGCACGTCGGCCCGCGCCAGCAGCGCCCCCTCCGGGTTGGAGAGGAACAACGACTCTCCCAGAGCCGCCGGCATCTGGCTGGCCCGCGGCCGGCGAGGCAGCTGCACCGGACCAAGCAGCGAGGCGCAGTAGGGCCGGCCGTCGTAGTAGCGGAAGGCAGTGTCGGCCTTCACCCCCCGCTCGCGGGGCCGGTAGCCCGTGGCGGCCAGCCGCTGCACGAAGGCGCCCTCCAGCAACCGTGCCAGGGCCAGGTTGCGCTCGGCGTAGGGGCGCTCGGGGCAGTAGTAGACCTCGCTGCCCGACTCGCCCGAACTGGCCGAGCCGTTGTTGTGAATGGAGAACAGCAGCTGCGCGCCCGCGGCGTTCGCTTTGTCGATGCGCGCCTGCAGGTCGTCCAGCGTATCCACCTGACCGTCGCCGCTCAAGTCGGCGCCCGCCAGGTTCACCCCGCTGTCCCCCTGCCGCGTCAGCACCACCCGGTAGCCGACCCCCTTCAGCAGCGCGGCCAGCCGCTGGGCGATGGCCAGGTTCACGTCCTTCTCGCGCAGGACCAATCCGCCCCCGGTGTAGACGGCGCCGATCTCGTCGCCGCCGTGGCCCGGGTCGATCGCCACGAGGGGCGGGCCGGTCGGCCCCGCGGGCGAGGCCGGGAACGTGGGCGCTGGCGTAGCGGCCGGCAAGGCCGTCGGCGTCGCCGGGCGGGGCGTCGGGCTGGGTGAGGGGACGACGCCGGCCGTGCGGCTCGCCGTGGCGGTGGGAACCGTGGTGGGCATAGGCAGGCGAGTAGGCGTGGCGGAAGGCACGGCGAGGGTAGCCGTCGGCGGGGGCGGAGGCCCCGGGACGGCAGAGACTGCCGCCGGTCGCGGGGGCGCTGTCGCCACGACGACAGAGCCACCGGATGGCCGCGGAGCGGGCGCGACACAGCCGGCACAGCCGACGGCGCAGATCAGCAGCCACAGGAACACACGCACGCGCGCATTGTAGGCCCCCGATTACCCCCCGACAAGTAGGAAATAAGGGCCAGGGCGCGTCGGCGCGGGCCAGGCCGCTGCTATAATCGGTCTAGGAGCAGCAGAACGGCGGAGGTGTAAGACCGGTGACGGCACTCACGAGGCGTCCCTTCGTCGTCCTGGCCCTGGCCTGCCTGCTGCCCCCGCTGCTCGCGGCCTGCCTTGCCCCGCCGCTCCCTCCGGCCGAGACGCCTTCAGTACTACCGGTCGCCACGGCGGCGCCCCGGCCCACGCTTACACCCACGCCCCCGCTGCCCCCCGGCTTCTCCACCAACCCCGACCGGCCCGCGGATCCGGCCGCCCGCGCGGTACGGGGTGGGCCGCCCGTGCGCCTGGCGCCCGACCCCGCCAGCCCGGTTATCTCCGGGCTCTACTTCGACGCGCCGCTGGCGCTGCTGGAGGAGAAGACCGGTGCCGACGGCGAGCGCTGGTTCCGCACCCGGCTCTGGGGCGTGCTGGACGGCTGGATCAGCGCCGTGCACATTACCCTGGAGCCATCCCCACCCATAGCCACCTTCTGGGAGAACCAGGGTCCGGTGCCGACGCCGACGGCTCCGCCCTCGGCTGAGCTCACCCTGGATGTGCGGGGGACCACCAACTGCGAGGCCCGCCTGCGTAGCGGCCTCGGCACCGACTGGCGGGTGAAGAACGTCGTGCCCGCGGGCACGACAGTGCGGGTCAGGGCCTGGCAGACCGACGAAGAGGGCCACGCCTGGTTCAGCGTGACGGCCGGCGAGGCGAGCGGCTGGCTCTATTCGGGAACCGTGGATTTGGCTATGGCCCCGGCCGCGCGGGCGCCCGCCGCCGCCATCGCCGGCAAGGGCATGTGGCTGCCGCAGCCCCTCCTGGAAATGGCCGACGAGAACCAGCTGGTGTCCGCCGCCCGGTCGCTCGGGCTGACCCACATCTGGCTGGAGGCTGGCTCGTCCGCCGGGGGCTTTTATGGCCGCCGGGACGCGGCCCGCCTGTTGCCCGCGGCCCACGCGGCCGGGCTGAAGGTGATCGCCTGGCTGACCACCAGCCTCTACAACCTGCCGGGCGACGTGGAGCTGAGCCTGGAGGCCGCCAACTACCGCACGCCCGACGGGCAGGGCTTCGACGGCATTGCCCCCGACGTCGAACAGAACATGGGCGCCGACGACGTCAAAGCCTACGCCGAGATCACCCGGGCCCGTCTGGGCGACGATATGTTGATGGTGGGAGTGGTCTACCCCGCGGGCAGCTGGCTCGGCAAGGAACACCCGATCCACGCTACGCTGGCCCGCTACTGCAACGCCCTGGCACCCATGGCCTACTGGAGCGACGAACGGCGCGCCTACTACGACGGCGAGGCCTACTGGTACGTGAACCAGGTGATCGGCGATTTGCAGGCGGTGGTGGGCCGGGACTACCCCATCCACGTGATTGGCCAGATGTACGACCCGTTCGGGCGCAACGGCGCCGGCCAGTTCAGCCCCACGAGCTCGGAGGTGCGGGCAGCCCTGCGGGCCGGGCGGGAGGGCGGCGCCGTCGGCGTGTCGTTCTTCCAGTGGGGGACGGCAACCCCCGAGGAATGGGCGGCGCTGCGGGACTTCGCCTGGTAGAAGCGGCGACAGGCCCCAGCTCCCTCGAAGGGCGAACGCGCCACGCACGTACGCCGCGCCCCGCAGCGGGCCCAAAAGCCTTGACAAGGAGCATAGGCAGCGCTATCCTTTCCGTCGCGAAAGAAGGGAGGGGATGTAATGCCAATAAAGATTGATCCGGATAAATGCCAGGGGATTGGTGACTGCATCGATGCCTGCCCGGTTGGGGTTATCGAGAAGATAGGCGATAAGTGCGTGGCTACGCACAACGACGAATGCCTGGAGTGCGAGGCCTGCCTTTCGTCCTGCCCCAACAGCGCCATCGAGATGGCCTAGTCTGCTGACATGGAGTCCGGGGTGCGGCTTCGCCGGTTGGCGAAGCCGCACCTTTTTGTGCCTGCCCCGCCAGGCCGGTGCCCAACCAGGCGCCACGCTCCCCAACCCCGGCCCGTCCAGCAGCCGCTCCGAGGCCTCGACCGCTTCACGAGCCCCAAACGACCCGGTTAGGCACCCATTCCGCCATTCTGCTTTAGGCTGGCATTCGTGCATAATCCCGTAGGGGCGGGCGTCTCTGCCCGCCCGCCAGCCATGTCCCCGAAGCGTAGCGAAGGGGGCGGCCGCGGCCGCCGTAGCGGCGTAGTTGCCAGCTCGGCGTGGGGATTAGACGGG
>JAMCYS010000119.1 GCA_023473795.1 Chloroflexota bacterium
TTGCTCCACGTTCTGCACCAGGCCCATGGCGCCCAGGAACACGGCGCCGCCCAACATGGCGCGCAGCAGCATGGGCTTGCGCCCGTAGCGGTCGGCCAGTGCTCCCCAGACGGGCGCCGAGGCCGCCATGGATAGTCCGGCGGCAAAGCCCAGTAGCCCTGCCCACATCTCGACCTCGTGGGGGTCGGCAATGCCCAGCTCCTGCACGTAGAGGGGGATGAACGGGAAGGCGAAGCTGAAGCCGACCGCCGCCATCAGTTGGCCCACCCAGGCCCCGGCCAGGTTGCGCCGCCAGGAGGAATGAGACGAGTGATGAGCAGTGAGTGCTGAGTGATGAGTACCGGAATCTTGACTACTCATGGCGGACTTGCCGACAGGCAGCTCCAGTGCTTGGCTGGGAAACGCAGGGACCCTGGCTGAGTGGGGAGTGACGAGTCAGGACGGACGCCCACTGGCGACTCGTCACTCGTCACTCGCCACCCATCACTCACAATTTCTTGGAGAGGACTTCAGGGTTGACCGGGGTCAGGGGCGGTTTGCCCTGCAGAACGGCGATGGCGTTGTCCACCGCCAATTGCTGCATAGCCACGCGGGTGGCTTCGGTGGCGCTGCCGATGTGCGGCAGAGCGACCACGTTGTCCATCTTCAGGAGCGGGTTGTTCGGGTCGGTCGGCTCCTTGGCGAAGACGTCCAGTCCGGCGCCGGCGATCTTGCCTTCCTTGAGCGCGTCTATGAGCGCCGGCTCGTCCACCACTTCGCCCCTGGAGGCATTGATGAGAAACGCCGTGCGTTTCATCTTGCTCAGTTCGGGGGCGCCGATGAGGGCGCGGGTCTGGTCGGAGAGCACCGTGTGCAGGGAGACGAAGTCCGACTCACTCAGCAGTGTGTCCATATCGACGTACTGGAGGCCGTACTGCTTCTCCAGGTCCTCGCGTCGCACCACGTCGTGATAGAGCACCTTCATGTGAAAACCCAGAGCCCGGTGAGCGACCTCGAAGCCGATGCGGCCCAGGCCAATGATGCCCAGCGTGGCATGGTGCACGTCATGCCCGAACATGGACGCGGAGCCACCGACCGCCACCCATTTGCCGGCGCGAACGTAGCGGCCGGCCTCGCAGATGCGCCTGGCCGCGGTCATAAGCAGCGCAAAGGCGGTGTCGGCAGTAGTGTCGCTGAGCACGCCCGGCGTGTTGGTGACGACAAGGCCGCGCTGGGTAGCCGCGGGCACGTCCACGTTGTCATAACCCACAGAGATGTTGGCGATGAGCCGCAGCTTGGGCGCCTGATCCATCACGGCGCCCGTCCAGCGGTTGTTGCCCAGGAAGACCTCGATATCGCCTATCTCCTTGAGCAGGACGTCATCTGGGCAGCGGGTCGGGCTAGGCCACACGCGCACGTCGGCCACTTCGGCCAGGCGAGAGAGGGCGGAATCGACAATAGCGCGGCCCACGTAGGCCTTGGGTTTAGACACGGGTAGGCTCCTTTCGGGTGCGGGACTTAGTGAGGGGCGGCAGCAACTGGCAGCCCGTTTCTCTAGCGGGGGTATGTTAGACCGTGGGGGCGTGGGCTGTCAACGCTGTGGACCGGGCTCGCCGGGCACACACCAACCCGGACAACCGTGGCCTGGATGGCAGCGGCGCCTGGCTTGCCTACTGCGGCATGACCAGCTGCAGAGGCAGCGACTTACTGTTGTTGGCGAGGTTCTGCTCTCCCGGGACCTGATCGACGGCGACTGTCAGCAGGTAGCCGTCGCGCGCCGGGATGTTCGGGAAACCCTCGTAGCGCACTACCGCGGCCTGGCCGGGCGCCAGAGTCGAGACGACCTGGCGGCGCTGCAAGAGTACCTCGTCATCCGGCGTTGCTCGCAGAGTGACCACGACGTTGACCTGCTGCTCCGTGTAGGTGCCCTTGTTGTCTACTGCCACGAGCAAGGCGACGTCGCTCTGCTGCTGGCCGACTTGCAGGACACGCAGTGGGGGGTCGAAATCGAGAGAAGTAACGGCCACGTCGTGACTTGGGCCCACTACCGCCGCCGCCTCCGCCACCGCCGCGCCGCCACTCGGCGCTACCATCGTGACCTTGGAACAACCCGGAAAGAGCACCAGGAGAGACAGAGCCAGAGCCAGAGCCAGAGGAATCGTCCACTTACCTAGCCGGCTGAGCAATGTGCTTCAGCCCTCCCTTCGTTTCGGGAACCTACGAGACAGACTAGTACGTAGCGGCCTTGCGGCCACAGCCTGGCCTGCGCCCGTGAGCAACCCGCGCCGAGTCCAGCCACTCCCGCCGTGCCCCTGGGTTCCCTAGTTAGGGATGAGACGCTTGCGCCTCCATCGGCCCTCGGCCACCAACTGGCCCAGGGCCCGCCAGCCTTGGTTAACACAAGGATGATACCCCCGGTAAGCCCGCCTGTCAAGCTGCAAGCTCGCCTGCTTCCTGTTGTGACGACCAACCAGCTCGAGTGCCTTGCCGTTGCCACCAGGCGCACGCAGTCTCCTCTGTCTGCTCCGGGCAGCGCCAGGGGCGCGCACCCTGCAAGAAGAAGGCGCCCTCTCCCCTTTTGGTGGGAGAGGGCGCCTCGTCCCGCCGCTATCTACCTCGCGACCGGCTTGCGCGTCGGCGCGTAGAAATGGATCGGGCCCTCGAATTGGGCCATCGCCGCCTCGTGCAGCGCTTCGGGTAGGGTGGGATGGCCGTGGATGGTGAGCACCAAATCCTCCGCCAGCGCCTCCATTTGGATTGCCAGGACGGCCTCGGCGATGAGGTCGGTCGCCCGCGGGCCCATGATGTGCACGCCCAGGATGCTGCCGGTGCTCCTCTCGCAGACCATCTTCACCAACCCGGCCGTTTCGTTCAGGGTGGTTGCCCTGCCGTTGGCCGTGAAGGGGAACTTCGAGACCTGGACGTCGATGCCCTGCTCCTTGGTTTGGGTTTCCGTGAGGCCGACGCTGCCGATCTCCGGCATCGTAAAGATCACGCCCGGCACGGCCCGGTAATCGGCTTTGCGGCTGTGCCCCAGGATGTTCTCCACGGCCACCTCGCCCTGGTACATCGCCACGTGTGCCAACATGATCTGGCCGGTGGCGTCGCCGATGGCCCAGACTCCGGGCACGTTCGTCTGCATTCGCTCGTTGGCGACGACGGCGCGCCGGTTCATGGACACGCCTAGCTGTTCTAGCCCCAGGCCCTCGGTGTAGGGCACGCGACCGGTGGCCACCAGGACCTTGTCGCCCGCGACCGCCTTTTCGCCGTCGCCGGTCGTGTAGACGACCGACAACTGGCCGTTCTCCCCCTGGCGAATCTCCTTGACCGGCGAGTTGACGTTGATCTCCACTCCCCGCTGGCGCATGAGCTGGTGGAAACGCCGGGCGATCTCCTCGTCCGTGTTCGTGAGGATGGAAGGCAGCATCTCCACGATGGTGATCTTGCTCCCCAGCGACTGGTAGAGGCAGGCCATCTCCATGCCGATGTAGCCGCCGCCGATGATCACCAGCCGTTCCGGCACCTTCTCCAGGGCAATGGCCTCGGTGGAAGTGATCACTCCCGGCAGGTCTAGCCCCGGCAGCGGCGGCCGAGCTGAGACCGAACCCGTGGCCACAATGATGTTGTCGGCCTGGACCTCGCGCTTGCCGCTGCCGCTCTCCACGATGAGCGAGTTGGGCGTGGCGAACTTGGCCGTTCCCTCCACGATGTCGACTTTGTTCGCTTTGAGCAGCTGCGCCACCCCGCTGACCATCTGATTGACGACCTTCTGCTTGCGCTCCATTATGGCCGCGAAGTTGAAGCCTACTTCGCCGACCTCGACGCCGAAGGTCTTGGCCTGGCGAGCCGTCTCTAGCACTTCGGCGCTGGTCACCAGCGCTTTGGTGGGGATGCAGCCGATATTGAGGCAGGTGCCGCCGATCCTATCCTTCTCGATTATGGCCACCTTGGCACCCAGTTGGCAGGCCCGGATGGCGGCCACGTAGCCGCCCGGCCCGCTGCCGACGATGGCTATGTTGTAGCGCCCGGCGCTTTCCGTCATTGTCGCAAACTCCCTGCAAGAATGTTCGCCTGCATTATAACAACGCTCGCTCGACTTTGTGTAGCTCGCCAATCTGCTATAATGGCCGCCACTATCACAAGCGGACGGCAGGGGGGTCTCTTGATGGCCGAGAACCGAATCCGTGTGCTGCTGGTGCATGCCTTCCCCGATACCACCGCGTACATCACGGCCCTGCTCGGCCTCGAACGCGATATCTCTCTCGAGGGAAGCGTGGCCAACGGTTCGGCTGGTCTCAAGCAGGCCAGCGAAGCCAAGCCCGACGTCATCCTCGTGGGCAGCGAGCTACCGGATACAGACAGCGCCGGCTTGGTGCGGCAGATTACGACCAAGCTGCCCCGCACCGGAGTCATCGTGCTCGTCACCGCCGACGATCCGAACGAGCTGCGCCGCTACATGCAGGCCGGGGCACGCTCCTTCCTGGTCATGCCCTTCAGCAGCGAACAGCTGGCGGAGTCGATTCGCGACGTGTACCGGCGTATGCGGAGCGTCAAAGTGGCGGCCGAGCCGCGGCATTCGGCGCCTGCTGGCAACGCCGGGCAGGGCAAGCTGGTGGCCGTGTTTGGCCCCAAGGGCGGCGTGGGCAAGTCCACTCTGGCGGCGAACCTTGCCGTCGCGCTACGGCGGAATGCCGAACGGAAGGTTGCCCTGGTCGACTGCAGCTTCTCTTTCGGCGACCTCCATCTCTTCTTCGACATCAAGCCCGAACGCACGATCGTCGATTTCATCGACTGCGGTCCCGACGGAGACCTAGACACGCTGGAGCAGGTACTCCGACGCCATTCCAGCGGCGTTGCCCTGTTGGCACGGCCCGTGCGTCCGGAGCACGCCGAGATGATTACCACAGATGGCTTGCGGCACACTCTCGACGTGTTGACTCAGGGGTATGACGTGACGGTGCTCGATTGTCCCGCCTCGTACGATGACCGGGTGTTGATGGCGCTGGACCGTGCCCACGTGATCATCCTGATCGTAACGCCCGATTTGGGCACGCTCTATAACGCCACCACGTTCTTGAGCTTGACCAGGGCGTTGGGGTACTCGCGCGAGCGCATTATGATCGTTTTCAATCGCTATGACAGCCAGGGTGGCGCCTCCGTCAAAGAGGTTGAAGACACGCTTTCCCATGCGGTGGAATTCAAGGTGCCCAGTCGCTGGCGCGACTTCTCGTCCGCGCTCAACTCGGGGGTGCCTTATGCCCTGTCCCATCCCAACTCCGAGTTGGCCAGGACCCTGGCGAGTCTCGCCGACATGGTCCTGAAGAAGTGTGATGGCCAGTAGTGTGACCGTCGTCGGGCTGGGCCCGGGAGCGTCTGGCCAGCTCACCCTGGCGGCCCGCGATGCCCTGGCCAGCGCCGGCGCCGTCTGGCTGCGCACGAGTCGCCACCCAGTAGTGCCCTCCCTGCCTCAGGGGCCGGTCTACAACTCCTTCGACCACCTCTACGAGGAAGAGTCCACCTTCGAGGAAGTCTATGCCGCCATCGTGGGGCGCCTCATGGAGCTGGGCCAGCGCCCGGAGGGGGTGGTGTACGCCGTGCCCGGGCATCCGCTGGTGGGCGAGCGCACGACCAGGCTGCTCCTGGCCGAGGCCAAGAAGGTTGGCCTGCCCGTAGTCATGATCGCCGGCCTCTCCTTCGTGGAGCCGACCTGCGGCGCGTTGCAGCTCGACCCTCTGGCGGAGGGGCTGCAGATACTCGATGCCGGCGACCTGGCGGAGCTGGCCGAGTTGAACCAGGGCCAGCCGGCGATGCGGCCCGGCTTTCTGCCCACCAAGCCGCTGCTGCTGGCCCAGGTCTACAACCGACGGCTCGCCTCGTTGCTGAAGCTCCACCTCCTCGAGTTCTACCCGTCCCGCCACAAGGTGAGTCTGGTCCAGGCGGCCGATGTGCCCGGGGAGGAGAAGGTCAGTACGGTCCTCCTCCACCAGCTGGATCGGAACGCTGCCGTCGACCACCTGAGCAGCGTCTATGTGCCGCCCCTGGAGCCGCTCGACGACCTGGCGGACTTCCCGGGCCTGCGCTATGTGGTCGCCCGCCTGCGCGCGCCCAACGGCTGTCCCTGGGATCGCGAGCAGACGCACAGTACGCTCAAGCCCTACCTGATCGAGGAGGCCTACGAGGCCCTGGACGCGCTCGATTCCGGGGACCTGGCGAAGTTGCAGGAGGAGATGGGCGACGTCCTGCTCCAGGTGGTGCTCCACGCCCAGCTGGCCGAGGAGGCGGGTGAGTTCGCCATCGAGGACGTGATTCGCGGCCTCAACGCCAAGTTGATACGCCGCCATCCCCACGTCTTCGGCGACATCTCGGTGCGCGACTCCGCCGACGTCCTGCGCAACTGGCAGCAGATCAAGAAAGCGGAAAAGGGCGAGGAGGGGGGCCCGGCCTCCTTGTTGGGCGACATCCCGCACCACATGCCCGCCCTGGCTTATGCCCTCAGCCTGCAGAAGCGCGCCGGCCGCGCCGGTTTCGACTGGCCCGGGGTGGAAGGCGTCGAAGACAAGGTGGCCGAGGAACTGCGCGAGCTGCGCGCTGCCGAGGGCCAGGAGGCGCGCCTGCACGAGTTTGGCGACCTGCTGTTCGCCATCGTCAATCTCGCCCGCTGGCTGAAGCTGGATGCTGAGGAGGCGCTGCGCTTGGCGAACCGGCGTTTTCAGCGGCGTTTCCACTACATGGAGCGCGCCGCCCACGAGCGCGGGCTCGATTTCGCGCACCTCTCCGCCGCCGAGCAAGACGAGCTGTGGGAGGAGGCCAAGCGCGCGGAGTCCAATTTCACGTAGGCGCCTGGGGGTTGTGAGATGGCAAATATGGTCGGAGCCCGCGAGGCGGCGGCGATTCTCTTGCGTATTGGCGCCGTCTCCATCAACACAAAGAGCCCCTTCACCTACACTTCCGGCCTGAAGAGCCCAATCTACACGGATAACCGTCTGCTGATCTCCTATCCCGAGGAGCGCAGTCGCGTCACCGAGCTGTTGGCGACCGCCGTCGTGGAGAGCGTGGGCCTGGAGGAGGTCGAGGTGGTGGCGGGAACGGCCACGGCGGGTATCCCTTTTGCCGCCTGGCTCGCTCATCGCCTCTGGCGCCCAATGGTCTACGTGCGCAGCGCCGCCAAGGAGCATGGCCGAGGGCGGCAGATCGAAGGCAGGCTTGATCCCGGCCAGCGGGTGGCGGTGGTGGAGGACCTAATCACCACCGGCGGCAGCTCCCTGGCCACCGCCGACGCGCTGAGCGCCCAAGGGGCGCTCGTCACCTGCTGTCTCGCCATCTTCTCTTATGGGCTCGAAAGGGCCGCCCGTGCCTTCGACGAGCGCCATATCCCGCTGGTACCCCTCACCACTCTGCGCGTGCTGCTGCAGGAGGCCGTGGCCGGCAACTATATCGAGCCCGCCGATGTGCAGACCGTCCTGGAGTGGTCCCAGGCCCTAGAGCGAGGCTGATCTTCGGCAGCGGCACAGCTGCCAGGCCTGGTGGCCGCCTCTGTGTGGCGGCGCACCAGGCCTCTTGGAGTCCGGCCCTCTTCCTCCAATGCCCCCCGTTTACTTTCGCCGATTCAAGGTTCAGCAGCTGCAAATGGTTCAATCTTGGCAGACTATTTGCTATACTCACCCTCTACGGAAGGGGGTGATGCTGGTGATGGTAGCACCGGAGGCGCTGCCGGCCGAGGAAGTGCTGGAGCGGTGGCGTCAAGTCGTCACCTACGCCCAGGGCTCGCGGCCTGGTTGGCTAGATCTGGACTTGACCGTGGCCCAGATCAAGGGCTTGTTCGTTTTGGCGAAGCACGGCCCGCTGACGATCAGCAGGGTGGCCGAGTTACTGCACGTCGGCAACCCTCGGGCGAGCATGCTGGTTGAACAGTTAGTGGAGAGCGGTCTGGTGGAGCGCGCCGAGGACGCCGCCGACCGGCGACGGTCGCTGGCGCGTCTGACGCCACGGGGGGAAGCGACGGTCAGTCGCCTGCACGAGGGCGGACGGGAACGTCTGCGCGAGTGGCTCGGCAGGCTGCCCGCCGAGGAATTAGCGGCGTTGGCCCTGGGACTGGACGGGCTGCTAGCCGTAGCGGCGGCCGACCGCCGCTGAGTTCACATTCTGGCACCACTTACGTGGAGGCACATTACATTGGCGCAAGGTACTTCTGAACAAACAGTGGCCCTGGGCGAACCGCAAAGCCTGCGGGCGACGCTCAGCCGGCGGCGTCTGATCGCCGTGGTCGGCGGCATAATGCTGGCTATGCTCCTCTCGGCCATCGACCAGACGGTGGTGGGCACGGCAATGCCCCGCATCATCGCCGAGCTGAACGGCCTGGAGCATTACGCGTGGACGTTCACGGGCTACATACTCGCCTCCACGGTTTCGCTGCCGATATTCGGCAAGCTGTCCGATATCTACGGGCGCAAACCCTTCTTCCTGACGGGCATGGTGCTGTTCATGGCAGGCTCGGCGCTCTCCGGCATGAGCCAGGACATGACCCAGCTGATTGTCTGGCGCGGACTCCAGGGTTTGGGCGCCGGGGCAATGATGCCCATCGTGCAGGCGATCATCGGCGACATCTTCCCGCCGATAGAGCGTGGCAAGTGGCAGGGCCTGATGATGTCCGTCTTCGGTCTGGCGACAATCCTCGGACCCACTGCCGGGGGCTGGATAACCGACAACCTGGGCTGGCGCTGGGTCTTCTACGTCAACATGCCGGTGGGCGTGCTGGCGCTGATCGCCGTCGCCATAACCCTGCCGGGAGGCGGCAGCCGCCGGCAGCACACAATCGACTACACCGGCGCCGCCGTACTCATCGCCGCCACGGTGCCGCTGTTGCTCGGCTTCACCTGGGCAGGCACCCAGTATGAATG
Source organism: Chloroflexota bacterium (assembly GCA_023473795.1). GTDB lineage: Bacteria > Chloroflexota > UBA6077 > FW602-bin22 > JAMCYS01 > JAMCYS01. Next base: position 8,877 of record JAMCYS010000119.1, read on the forward strand.
GACCTCCCCTCAGATCGCCGGCTTGCTGGCTTTCGCCGCGGCTATGTTCGTGGTCTTCTTCTTGATCGAGAGGCGCGCCGCCGAGCCCACTATCAACCCGAACCTGTTTGGCAATCGCATCTTCGCCGTCTCGGCGGCGGCGAGCTTCCTGGTTAGCGTGGGCATGTTCGGGGCGATCATGTACTTGCCGCTCTTCATGCAGGGCGTGATCGGCGACAGCGCGACCAACTCGGGCGCGGTGCTAACGCCGATGATGCTTTCCTTCATGGTCAGCAGCATCGTGGGCGGCCAGCTTCTCTCGCGCACGGGACGCTACAAGGTTCTGGCTCTAGCCGGTTTCGCCGTGGCGGCGGTTGGCATGTTCCTGCTGGCGCAAATGAACGCGACGGCGACCGACGGATTGGTGGTTCGCAACATGCTCGTCACCGGCCTGGGCATCGGCGTGATGATGAGCCTCTTCACCATCGTCGTGCAGAATGCCTTCCCGTTGCGCCGTCTGGGCGAGGTCACCGCCAGCCTCCAGTTCTTTCGCTCGATCGGTAGCACGGTGGGCGTGGCCGTGCTGGGCAGCCTCATGAGCGGCGGCTTTCAGAGTGGCATTCAGGCGAACCTGCCGGCCCAGCTCAAGCAATTGATTCCCGCGGATAGACTGGCGCTTTTGCAGAACCCTGACCTGCTGATGTCGCCGCAGTCGGCCGCGCAACTGCAACAAGGTCTGGCAGCCCTCGGCCCGCAGGGTCAGGTCCTCTTCAACTCCCTGATGGTGGCCGTCCGGACCAGCCTGGCGACGGCGATCGCGGACGTCTTTGCCGTGGGAGCGGCGGTAATGATTGCGGCCCTTCTGGTCACCCTCTTCCTGCCGGAGATCCCTCTACGCGGGCGCCACGAGGAGGCACCGCTGCCCGAGCCAAGCGCCAATCCCGCCGCCCGGCAGGCCTGGTTGAAGGCTCCCGTCGGCGACGAGAGCTAAGCCAGCGCCCCGTGGGGCCTGCCGCATCCCCGCCCCACAGCGGGGAGCGGCACCATGGCACGGTAACTGCTTTAAATACCATAGGGAGTTGGCACCGAAAGAGCCGACTCGCCCCCGGCGGCACTTGACGGCAACTAGCCAGCCATCGGCACTCACCCTGGACGAGGCACGGGCGAAGGGAATCGCTCGCTTGCCGTTCGGAGTTAGCGGCAACGCCGGGCACGAACGCGTAAGCAGTGGCTAGTTCGCGAAAGGCAAGCGAACAGATGATAGCAAGAAAGAATGATAGGCGGCCTAGAAGCCAGCTAGATTCTCTGGCTGGCGGCGGCTTCGGGGTGCTCTTGCGGGCCCTTGGCAGCGGCAACCCCGTTGCCAGAGGTATGGCGAGAGAGCGATTAGTGGCTTTGGGTGCTGTGGCCATAGGGCCGCTGACCGAAGCCGTGGGCAACCCGAGCCCAGCGGTTCGCTGGGAGGCGGTGAAGGCGCTGGGCGAGATGTACGATCCCGCCGCGACCGCCGGGCTCGTGCGGGGCTTGGTAGACGAGGATTTCGGTATTCGCTGGTTAGCGGCGGAGGGCCTCGTGAGGCTGGGCTATCCCGGCCTGGTGGCCTCGTTGCGCGCCCTCGAGGTAGGCGCCGAATCGGTCTGGTTGCGCGGGAGGGTGCACCAGATTCTACGGGCCTTCGCTAGGCAGGGCTACGGCAGAGATCTGGTGCCGGTGCTGAGGGCCCTTGAGGGCTGGGACCCAGAGACGACGGCGCCACTTGCCGCGGCCCGGGCCCTGGACGCGTTGGCGATGGCTGAAGCCGCCGGGATCAAGCGCCACTGACGCCCCTTCGCCGCCTAGGGGCGCTGGCGCAGGCCAATGTCTTCAGCGGCCGGCTTTGGTACGACTGCCCCGCCTTGTCGGCTCTCCATCTGTTGACGGCTCGCCTCCACCGCAGTTACAATGGATAAGGTTTGCTTAGGTTTGCTGACTCTTGCACAGATCCAGTTGCCACTGAACCGGGAGGACACGCCGCCTTGACCCCCAAGATTGCCCCTGGACTCGACCAGTGGCTGACTCTGGAGCAGACTTGCCGCCGCCTTGGGGTGCATGCCAGTACCCTGCGTCGGTGGGTCGACCAAGGTGACATCTCGTCCCTGCGCACACCCGGCGGCCACCGCCGCTTCGCTCTCGCGGACCTCGAACGCTTCGAACGCGAGCACCGCCAGCCGCCGCCGGCCCTCCAGAGCGGCCTTCTCTTGGCCGATCACGCCCTCGTTCGCACCCGTGAGAGCATCGCGCAACAGCGCTGGCTGGTTACTTTTGACGAGGAGGAACGCCGGGCCGGCCGCGAGCTCGGTCGCCGGCTGGTGGGCCTCATGCTGCAGCACATCGCCGCGAGGGAGGAAGAAGCCGAGCTTCTGCTAGAGGCGCGCGCCATCGGCGAGCAACACGCCCGCAATGGGCTTGCCAGGGGCCACAGCCTGGCCGACCTCCTGCAGGCGATCGCCTTCTTCCGGCGGGCCATGCTGGAAACGGCACTTGGCCACATGCACCGCCGTTCGGCGAGTCGAGACGAGCCCGGACTACTGCTCCTGCGGCGTATCGACGGCTTGCTGAATGAGGTGCAATCCGGGGTCGTTGCCTACTGGACCGGCGCCGGCCAAGGCCCACCGTTGGAGCGGGGGACGTCTAGTGACCTGTACTAGCACCCGCGTCGTCGTCATTGGCGCCGGCGTGGCCGGCTTGGCCACAACCCACTACTTGTTGCACGGCGACCCATCTGTAGAGCACCCGCTCGACGTGACGCTGGTGGAGGCGAGCGAGCGAGCCGGCGGCAAGGTCGTCACCCGCCGCAGGGACGGCTTCGTAGTTGAGGGCGGCCCCGACTGCTTCCTAACCCAAAAGCCGTGGGCGGTAGATCTCTGCCGTCACCTCGGCCTGGAGAGCAGGCTCATCGGCACCAACGAGGCTAGCCGGAAAGTGCTCATTCCCTGGGGCGGCAAAATGCACCAACTGCCCGACGGTGTCTTGCTGATCGTGCCTACGCGCTTCGCGCCGTTTGCTTTCTCGCCCCTGATCTCGCCTTTGGGCAAGCTGCGAATGGGTCTCGACCTAGTGTTGCCCGCCCGCCGGGACAGCGGCGACGAGAGCGTCGCCTCATTCGTCCGTCGCCGGTTGGGCGGCGAGGCGCTGGACAAGATAGCCGAACCGTTGATGGGTGGCATTCACGTATCCGACCCCGAGCGGCAAAGCATCTTGGCCACGTTCCCTCGCTTCCGGGACATAGAACGCAAGCACGGCAGCCTGGTTCGCGGCATGTTGGCGGCCCGGCGAGCGCGGCCCGCCAAGTCGGGCAAGGAATTGCCTATGTTTATGACGCTGCGGGGCGGCTTGGGCGAGCTGGTAGATGCCTTGAGCCAGAGCGCCGCCGGCGCCAGATGTTTGTTCGGCCAGCGGGCCCTGGCTGTCCAGCCGACGGAAGCCGGCGCCTACCGTGTTGTCCTGGACGACGGCGGCGTGCTGCGGGCCGACCAAGTGGTGCTGGCGGTGCCCGCGCGAGTGGCGGCCGAGCTAGTCCGCGGCTTCGCCGGCGAGCTTTCCGCGCGCCTGCGCTCCTTGCGCTACGTTAGTACGGCCACGGTCTCCTTGGGCTATCGTCGCAGCTCGCTCTCCCGGCCGCTCGATGGGTTCGGTTTCGTCGTACCCACCAAGGAAGGGCGAAGGATCACCGGCTGCACGTGGTCGTCTACCAAGTTCGACGACCGCGCCCCCGACGGACACGTGCTGGTCCGCTGTTTCCTGGGAGGGGCAGTGGATGAGACCCCCGCCTTGCTGCCGGAAGACGAGATGGTGGCGCTGGCCCGCGAGGAACTGCGCGACCTGATGGGTCTCAAGGCGGAACCGGTGCTGAGCGAAGTGTTCAGCTGGCGCCAGGCGCATCCCCAGTATGACGTCGGCCATTTGCGCTGGCTGGCCGAAGTTGAGGCCTTAGCGGCTCAGCTGCCAGGCCTGCATTTGGTCGGTAGCTCGTATCGCGGCGTTGGGCTGCCGGACTGCATTCGCTCGGGGAAGGCGGCGGCGGGGCTCGTCCTCTCTGCGACGATGGCCGAGGAGGTCGTCGGCAGGTAGGCGAGGCATGATTCAGACTGACGGAGGTTCGCATGCGTCCCAAGTCCTCCTTGCCAGCGGTAGTGCTGGTCCTCTCCCTTCTGATCGCCGGCTGCGCGGGCAGCACCCCCAGCGTGACAGCACCTGCCTCTAGCGGTGGCGGTGGAACCCTGACTCGCTCTATGACGGACGAACCTACTTCGCTGGATCCGCAGGGAGCCGCTAATTCGGGCGCCAACCTAATGTTGCCCTACCTATTCGATACCCTGGTGACCCGGCAAAGCGATGGCCAGTACGTGCCGCTGCTCGCGGAAAGCTGGCAGGTAGGCTCGGACGGCAAGACGGTGGACTTCAAACTTCGGCAAGGGGTCAAGTTCCACGATGGCTCTGCTCTCGACGCCAAGGCCGTGGTCTTTACCTTCGAGCGCTTCAAGGCACAGGGGGACAAGTCGCCCATCGCCGGCAACATCAAGGAGATCGCCAGCATTACCGCGCTCGACGAAAGCACGGTACGCTTCAGTTTCGCCAAACCGACGGCCACTGTGTTCAGCACCCTCTCGATGCCGTACGCCGGCATCCTCAGTCCCTCGGCGGTCGCCGCGGCCGGCCAGGATGTGGGGCGCAAGCCGGTAGGTACCGGCCCATTCAAGCTTGGCGATTGGCAATCGGGAGTAGGCGTTACCCTGGTGCGCAACCCCGACTACAACTGGGGCACCCCGGAGGCGAAGAACCGGGGCCCTGTGAAGTTCGAGAAACTGGTCTTCAAACTGATTCCCGATCCGAGCACTCAGCTGGCTGCTCTGCAGTCCGGAGACGTCGACGTCCTCTTCGTCAACGAGCCCAGCCAGCTGACGACGCTGGAAAAGGATAACAACTTCGCTGTCCAGCGGGTTAACCTGGACTCCCTCATCTACCTTGGGTTCAACTGCGCTAAGCCACCTTTCGACGACGTGAAGGTGCGGCAGGCGCTGTCCTTCGCGGTGAACAAGGACCAGATAGTGCAGACGGCCCTTGCCGGCATGGGCGCCGTCGCCTCGACGCCGCTCACCCCCTCGTTGCTGGGGTACAATGCGGACTTGGGCTCATACGGCCAGGGGTTCGATCCGGCCAAGGCGAAGTCACTTCTAACGCAGGCCGGCTTCAACCAGGGCGCTGACGGGGTGTGGCAGCGGGGCGGCCAGAAACTGACCGCGCGCTTGCTCACGTCGACCAGGGCGCCGAACGATGCCATCGCCACGGTTCTGCAAAGTCAGTTCAAGACCCTCGGCGTGCCGGTGGAAATCCAGCAGCTCGACTCGGCCGCGGTGATGAAGTCTACCACCGAGGGGGCATTCGATATTCTCCTCTGGCGCTACGAGTGGAACGATCCCGATGCGCTCAACATCTATCTCGGCGGCAGCCGGATCCGGCAGACGAACCGCGTCTTCTACTCCAACAAAGCGGTCGACGATCTTCTGCGGAAGGGTCTGAGCGAGTTTGACAGTGCCAAGCGGGCCGGCATTTATCAGGAGGCGCAGAAGCTGATCCTGGCCGACGCCCCCTGGCAGCCGCTGTACTTGCCGGTAGAGGGGCTGGTCGTCGGCAAGCGCGTGCAGGGTCTGAAGATCGGCGCGCTGGGTCGCATGCTGGTGAACGACGTCACTCTGGCCGGGCAGTAGGCTGGCGATTTGGGGTTCTACATAGCTCGTCGCCTAGCGGGCATAGTGCTGACTATGCTTGCGGTCAGTTTCCTGGTTTACACCGGGCTGACCCTGGCGCCGGGCGACACCGCCGAGGCGTTGCTGGGCGAGCACGCCTCGGCGGAGCAGGTGGCGGCGCTCCGTTCGCGGCTGAATCTCGACGCTCCCCTACCGGAACGGTATGCCGACTACATGGCCGCCGCGGTCTCGCGGGGCGACCTGGGGCGCTCCCTCCTCAGCGACCGGCCTGTGGCCGAGGTGATACGGGAACGTCTGCCGGCCACTCTGCTGCTGGCCGGTCTCTCGGTTCTCCTCGCGGCGGGTCTGGGCATCGCTCTGGGGCTGCTGGCCGCGGTGCACCGCGGCGGCCGTCTCGACCTAGCGCTGGTCAGCGGGACCGTGCTGGGACTGGCCATTCCGCCTTACTGGCTCGCCATTCTATTCATCCAGTTCTTCGCCCTGCGACTGGGCTGGCTGCCGGTTTTCGGTTCGGGCACGGCGGCGCACCTGGTGCTGCCGACGTTGACGCTCTCTCTGCCGGCAATGGCCGTCGTGGCACGGCTGGTGCGGGCAAGCGTCATCGAGGTCAGTCGCTCCGACTTCGTCCGCACTGCCCTGGCAAAGGGGCTGCCGCCGCGCCGGGTGCTGCTGAGGCATATCCTGCCGAATAGCCTGCTGCCGGCTCTGGTGGTGTTGGGGCTGAACCTTGGGCATCTGGTGGGCGGGGCTTTCGTCGTGGAAACCATCTTCGCCTGGCCTGGCTTGGGCCGTCTGACCGTCCAGGCGATCTTCGACCGGGATATACCGATGGTGATGGGCAGCGCACTGGTGGTGGCGCCGCTGTGTCTTGGCGTCAACCTGGCAGTAGACCTTCTCCACGGGATGTTGGATCCGCGTGTCCGGCACGGCGCGCTGTAGAGGGCAGAGGGCGTGAAGTTGGCAAGGCAGGGCAGGCTAGGCCAAGCCGAGATTCTGGCGGGCTGGAGACAGGCCTGGCGCCAGTCACGTTCCCTGCGCTGGGGACTAAGCCTCCTGGCGCTCGTGCTGAGCTTCTGCCTGGCGGCCGCGCTGCTCACGCCCTACGCCCCCGACCAGCTTCTACCCGGCTCGCGCCTGCTGCCGCCGAGCGGGGAGCATCCCTTCGGTACCGATACGCTTGGCCGCGACCTGCTCAGCCGGGTGGCTTTCGGTGGTGGGCTGGCCTTGCAGATGGCAGCGCTCGGCATTGGCTTATCGCTGGCAGCAGGCCTAGCCCTGGGCAGTCTTGCCGGTTACTACGGTGGCTGGGTTGACCAGCTGCTGTCGCGCCTTATGGATGGCTGGCTGGCGCTGCCGGCGGCCCTGGTGGCGGTGGTCATTGTCGCCAGGCTGGGTGCCTCGCTCGATCACTTGATCCTTGCCCTGGGTCTAATGGGCGTGCCAACGTTCTACCGGATGGTGCGCAGCAACACCCTGAGCGTGCGCTGCTCAGCCTACGTGGAGGCTGCAGTCACCCTGGGCGCGCGGGACAGCCGCGTGATGTGGCGCCACGTCTTTCCCAACATCCTTTCACCCCTCGTCGTTCTGGCCACGACCCACGCCGGCATTGCCTTGTTGACCGGCAGCAGCTTGAGCTTCATCGGTCTCGGCGCGCAGCCGCCGTTGCCGGAATGGGGCAGCCTTATGGCCGCGGGCAGGAATTACCTGGATACCGGCTGGTGGCTGTCTTTCTTTCCTGGCCTGGCGGTGACTCTCACGGTTATTGGGCTCAACCTGCTGGGCGACGGCCTCCGCGACGCGCTCGACCCCGGACTATGCCGGGAAGAAGCCCTACCACAGGGGGCTTGTTCCGAGCCCCAGGCAGGCGATTGGCGGGCGAGTACGCGCACAGAGGCCGAGCGTTCCCTGCCGTTGGTCCGTGGCGAGGGCACCGGTTGATGGTCAGCCGGGTTGGCGTTCTACTGATGCACCACGGGGCGCCCGGTTCTGAGAACGAAGTGCCGGGCTTTCTCGCGCGCCTGACCGGCGGACGGTCTTCGCCCGCCATGGAAATGGCGTACTTGGCGAAGTTCCGCCGCTGCGGCGGCTCACCGCAGGCTTTTCTCGTTGACAAGTTGGCTGAAGCACTGCAGGTCGCGCTCCGGCCGCGTCTTGCTGATTGCCTGGTAACGCAGGGCTCGCTGTTTGGTCGCGGGTCCATCGCCGACGCCGTATCGGACCTGGCTGTAGCTGGGGTCTCGACTCTGGTAGCCGTCGTCCTGGTGCCCCAGCGCTCGCGGGCAACCGCGGATCGGTACCTGGCGCGACTGAGGGAAGCGATTGACGCCGCTGGCTTGACCGCGCCGCTGGCCTGGGTCGACGGTTGGGCTACCGAACCCCACCTGGTGGCGGCGTTTGCCTCCCGCGTCGCGGAGGCTCTCGCGGACCTGCCCCCGGCGACAGCCTCCACTCCGCCGACCATCTTCACCGCCCACAGCCTACCGCGGGCGGCGCTGAGCGAGGGCGACCCGTTTGTCGCCGAGTTGCAGGCCACAGCCGCGGCCGTTGCCCAGGCGACCGGCCTGGCGGACTGGCAACTGGCCTACCAGAGCCCCGGGCGGCTGCCCGGGCCATGGCTGGGCCCCTTTGTCGGCGACACGCTACGCCATCTAGCGGAGAGGGGCGAGCGGCTGGCGCTGGTCGTGCCCATCCAGTTCCTCTTCGACAACCTGGAGACGCTCTACGACCTTGACGTCGAGTTGCGCCGTCAGGCTGATGCCCTTGGTATCGAGCTGTGCCGCGCCTCGGCACCTAATGACACTCCCCTGCTCGTGGCCGCCCTGGCCGCCCTCGTCTCGTCCGCGCTACCGTAGACTCTTCGCCGGCTCGGCTCACTGCCTGTGCTATACTGACGCCCACCTGACGGCGGCTCGCAGGGCCGGTCCGGTAGGGAGAGCCATCTTGGGGGTTGCCGCGTGCGCAAGATTGGACTGGGCATTATCGGCTGTGGCGCCGAGTTGGACAGATACATGGAAACCGGTTTGTTGTCTCTGAGGAGCGAGGCCGACTTCGTCGCCTGCTTCTCTCGCCGCCGGGCGCGTGCCGATGCCGGCGCGGCCAAGCTGAACGCCACGCCCTACGACGACCTGGTCGCTCTGCTCGCCGACCCCTCCGTGGAGGCGGTGATCGTCGTCACCCCTCATCAAGCCCATTATGACATAACGTTGCAGGCTTTGGCGGCAGGCAAGCACGTGCTGGTTGAGAAGCCGCTGGCAACGAAACTGGACGACGCCAGACAGATGATACGGGCGGCCGAGGAGGCCGGCTTGGTGCTGGCCGTGTTCGAGAACTACCATTTCTTCGAGCCATTTCTCCGCGCCAGGGGAATGATCGAGGCCGGTGAGATCGGCCCGCTGGTCACCCTGCGCTACACTCGCACCGTCTACCTGGAAGGGCCGTGGGTGCGAGAGGGCTGGCGCCAGCGGGGTGAAGCGGCGGGGATGCTTATCGACCAGGCCTGCCACTACGTGGACGGCCTGCGGGTGTTGGCGGGGGAGGAGATTGCCCAGGTAGCGGCCTTTGCCGCCCGGACCCGGCCGGATTTCGCCGCGCCGGACACGATCGTGCTCAACTTCCGCTTCGCCTCGGGGCTCGTCGGTCAGGGGTTCATGACCTGGGGAAGCCAGACCCCCAATCGCGGCGCCGAGGCGGAGGTGTTCGGCCAGCTAGGCAGTCTCACCGTCTACCAGCGGCCGGTGGGTTTGGTGCTGCACCGGCGGGACCTCCCGGCCGGGCAACAAGTGGTGATTCCCCTGGCCGACTACGGCGAAAGTTTCGTGCCCACCATTGCCGACTTCCTGGCGGCGGTCCGCGGCGAGAAGGAGCCGCGCATGACCGGCCTGGAGGGCTTCCGCGACCTGGCCGTGGTGGCCGCCGCCCAGCGGTCGCTCCTCTCGGGTTGGGCGGAAGACGTCGAGGGGTTCTAACAGTGCCCGCGGCCAGGAACAAAGAGCCCCTCCCCGCTTGTGGGTTATGCAGATTAGGCGCGTGATCTGCCAGTACCGTAATGGCCGGGCCCTGCGCGGCCATGGTACCTGTCGGTGGCAGAATGTCGACCAGGCGGGCGGGCGAGGCGTCCGACGCTACGCTCTGGACAAATGTCCGACGCTTCGCTCTGGATAAGTGTGCCTCGCCCCCTACGGCACCCAGTGGGTCGCCTGCTGGCTTGCGTTAGCCGTGAACGGGAAGGCAGCGATCGACTGTGGCGTCGCTACACGACTACCGTTTTCACTCCCACGAAGCGGCAGAACTCCCGCAGCGCCCGGCGATGGTCACCGTGGATCAGGCTGGCGTGGTGGATGAAGCCCTCGTCGATTAGGGTGTTGTAGAGCTTGTCCAGGTCGGGTACCTCCACCCAGGCGTGGCTGCCGCGCTCGGGCGCGGGATCGTCCACGATCTCGCCGCCGGTGATCAGCATCTTATACTCGCCCCCGTCCTCCACCAGCCGGCTGAGGGTGACTGCCCCGGTTCTGAGCTGGAACTCCCGCGCCCCGGCGCCGTCATCCTCCAACGGAATGGGCTCGTCCAATCCCCGCCAGCGGTTGCGCAGCACCACCTCCGTGCCGGGGCGGCGCAGGCTGTAGGGCGCGTTACCGCAATGCCAGGCCAGGAAAGTGTTGGGCCTGGACCGGTGTTGGATCGTCCAGTCGATGAAGTGCGGCTTGGTTGTCTGCCGAGCGGCATGGTACTGCGTCAGCATGTCGAGCGCCCCCAGCACGTCGACCTCACAGGCCGTCATCATTCCCTGGTCCGTCAGCCGGCCGAAGAGCGAGCAGGGCATTATGCCCCACTGGGGCCGCAAGGAGGGCCAGCATTGCACGGCCATCGCGTTCAGCCGCTTTCGCTGGTAGAAGTCGCGCAGCGCCACCTCCAGCCGGCCCGCCCTATCCACATAGCCGTCGCTCACCTTAACGGCGGTCGCTTCGCTCTTGATGGACGCCAAGGCCGCGACCAGGCGTTCGTCGTCGGCCGAGAAGCCCTGAGCGGCGAGGACCATATCGGAGAGCTCCACCGGCACGACCTTCTGGCCGAAGCGCCGCAGCAACTTCGCCTCGTCGTAGGCCACCGTCTCGAAGCGCTCGGGACGGACGCCCACCTGGCCGACCCTGGCGCCCAGGAAGGCCCGGCTGGCGGCGCAGGCGGCGGCAAAGACCGAGACCTCGTCGGCGAAGCGCTTCTCCTCGGGGAAGACGATGCCGCCGTAGGTGAAGGGCAGGGCCCGTCGGCGCAGCGCCGAGGCCACCGACAGCGTGCCGCAGAATGAGTCGGAGATGCGCTCGCCATTGGGGCGCAGCGGCCCCTCCTTGCTGGCGAAGAGCAACACCGGTTTGCCGAGTTCTTTGGCTATCGTCGCCGCCGCGATCTCGTCGGCAAAATCGAGCGCGACGATGAGAACGCCGTCGACCTTCTGCTGCTGGAAGAACGGAATGGCGGCCGCCGCGTCGTCGTCATTCTGCACCAGGCCGAAGGGGACGACACTCTCATCCGGGACCACCACTTCCACGTCGGGCACGTCGCTCAGCGCGCGCAGTACGCGCCCCCGCAAATCGACGGCCCACTCGGTAGAGAAAGGAAAACGCTTGGCGGGAACGAAACCAATGCGAACGACTTCCCTGTCGGACAAGGATGGACCTCCTGCGCTCGGCGTTTAGGGCCGTGGCGCCTGGCACCAAGACGGGCAGCCGGCCCGCCGGATTGTAGCAGATTTCGGGTAGGTCGTGGATCAGGTCGGCGGCCCACTTTCTTAGCGGCAAGGGGAGTGGCGAAAAGAAAACAGCCGGGGAAAAGGTGCTCCCCGGCTCTCGACGAAGCCTGTGCCCGCCCGACCCGGCCGTTAGGGCCTGCCGAAAGCCGGCCGTAGGCGACCGTCCCCCGCGGGGCTGCCGTCCGTCGCCGGCACAGCCTGGGCCGGTGCTGAGTCGCGGAACTGCCGCCGGTACAGGTCCGAGTAAGCCCCGCCCTTGGCGAGCAGTTCTCTGTGGGTGCCGTGCTCGACGACGCGGCCGCCGTCGAGCACCAGCACCTGATCGGCGTTGCGCACCGTACTCAGCCGGTGGGCGATGACGAACGCGGTCCTTTTTTCCAGCAACCGCGCCAGCGCCTGCTGGATGAGCACCTCGGTACGCGTGTCGACGCTGGAAGTGGCCTCGTCCAGAATCAGAATGCGCGGGTCGGCCAGCACTGCCCGGGCGAAGGCGATGAGCTGGCGCTGTCCCTGGCTCAGACCACCGCCACGCTCGCCGAGGTGCGTCCGGTAACCCTGCGGCAGGCTCATTATGAAGTCGTGCGCGTTGACCGTCTTAGCCGCCATCTCGACCTCGGCGTCGCTGGCTTCCAGGCGGCCGTAGCGGATATTGTCGGCCACCGTGCCGGCGAAAAGGAAGCTGTTCTGGGGCACGATGCCCATTTGCCGGCGTAGCGAGGCGGAAGTCACCGTGCGCACGTCCGTGCCGTCGACCAGCACCCTGCCGCTAGTCACGTCGTAGAAGCGGGCAATCAGATTCGCCGTGGTGGTCTTACCGGCGCCCGTCTGCCCGACGAGGGCGACCGTCTTTCCTGGCTCTGCCGTGAAGTTGATGCCGTCCAGCACTGGGTGGCCAGGCTCGTAGGAGAAGTGGACGTCTTCGAAGGTCACCCGGCCTGAGATGGCGGGCAGTTCCCGCGCATCGGCCGCGTCCTGCAGGTCCACCGGCGTATCTACCAGGTCGAAGATGCGCTCGGCGCCGGCCATGGCCGATTGGGCCTGCGCCCACATCTGCGCCACCTGTTGGATCGGGAAGAAGAACTGCTGGACGTAGCCCAAGAAGGCGACGACCACGCCGACGGTCGCCTGGCCGTTGATGGCCAAATAGCCGCCGAAGCCGGCCACTATGCCGGTGGCGATGGCGCTCAGCACGTCCATTGCCGGAAAGAACGCGGAGGTCACCGCGGTCGCGCCGACGTTGGCGTCCCGATTCGCAGCGTTGCGCTCGGCGAAGCGGGCTCGGTTGAACTGGGTGCGGTTGAACGCCTGCGCCACTTTAATGCCGGCGATATCCTCCTGCAGATTGGCCGAAACGTCGCCGATGGTCTGGCGGGTCGTGCGGAACGAGCGGCGTGCCCAGGAGGAGAAGAAGTTCGTCGTCAAGAACATCACCGGCAGCACCACGAACGACGCTGCCGCCAGTCTCAGGTCGAGCGCGAGCATGGCCAGGACGATGCCCAGGAGGCCGAAAAGGCTGCCGATGCTCTGCACCAGGCCCTGCCCAAGGATCTGGTTGATGACCTCGACGTCGTTGACCAGCCGCGACATCAGGTCCCCTGCCTCGTGGCGGTCGAAGAACGTTAGTGACTGGCGCTGCAGTGACTGGAAGATCGAAACGCGCAGGCCGGCCAGGGCGCGCTGCGCCACCCAGCCCGTCAGGTAGCCCTGAGCCACGCGGGCCACGAAGCCGGCTAGATAAGTGCCAAACAAGACCAGAATTATCGTCTCCAGCCCGTTGCGCACGCCCGCGGCAATGTAATGGTCGATGGCTAGCCCGATCAGGTAGGGCCCCAGCGCGCCTGTGGCGGCTGTGAATAGCATCAAGAGCAGAGCCACTAACAGGTGGCGCCAGTACGGTCGCAGGTAGCTCCAGAAACGGCGCAGCACGGCCCCGCTGTCGGTTGGCTTGCCCTCCGGCAGGTCCCGACCGAAGTGCCCCGGCCCTCCCCTCATCATAGCTGTGCCTCCGTCCCCTCGCTCACCGGTTGTGGCGTGGGTGTTTCTTCTTCTTGATGGCCGTTGCCACCGGGCACGACCGGGACGTCGTCCTGCAGCTGCGAGGCGACGATCTCTCCATACAAGGCGTTGGTCGCCAGTAGTTCTTCATGCGTACCGCGGCCAACGATGGAATGCTGGTCAAGCACCAGAATCATGTCCGCGCGGCGCACGGTGCTCACGCGCTGGGCGATGACGAAGCTCGTTCGGTCCTCCATCAGTTCGTCCAGCGAGCGCTGGATTTGATATTCGGTTTCCGCGTCTACGGACGAAGTGCTGTCGTCGAGGATCAGCACCTTGGGGTCGAGCAGCAGCGCCCGGGCGATGGCGATGCGCTGCATCTGGCCGCCGCTGAGGCCAATGCCGCCCTCCCCGATCCTGGTGTCGTAGGCCTCGGGCTGCGCTAGGATGAACTCGTTCGCCTGCGCCAGTTTGGCGACCCGTACCACGTCACCTAACGAGGCGTCCGGAGCGCCATAGGCGATGTTCTCGCGGATCGTGCCGCTGAAGAGGACCGTGTCCTGCAGCACCATGCCGATCTGCCGGCGCAGCGATTCCAGCTGCACGTCGCGCACGTCGTGGCCGTCGATGGCGACGCGCCCGCCCGAGACGTCGTAGAAACGTGGAATCAAGTTGATGATAGTGCTCTTGCCGGCCCCAGTGGTCCCCACGATGGCCACCGTTTGCCCCGGCTCGGCGACAAAGGAAACGCTGTGCAGCACGTCGCGTTCCATACCGACGTAGCGGAAGCTCACTGCCTCGAAAGATACTCGACCCGACACCGGCGGCAGCGGCAGCGCGCCTGGCTTGTCCTCGACCTCGCTCTGGGCGTCGATCACCTCGAAGACGCGCTTCGCCGAAGCCCCGGCGCGGGCAACGCCGGCCGACACCATTCCCAGCATGAACGCGGGGAACATCAGGAAGCCAAGGTAAGTATTGAAGGCCACCAGTTCGCCGATGGTGATCTCGCCGCTGATCACCTGGTTGCCCCCGAACCAGATCACGGCAATGGTGCCCAGGCTGGCGACGAAGAACGTCAGGGGGAAGGCGGCGCTGAACACGCGCACTACCTTGAGATTCTGATTAAGCAAGTCCTCGTTGGCGCGGAAGTAACGGTCTGCCTCGTATCTCTCGCGCACGAAGGCTTTGACCACTCGCACGCCGGCCAGGTTCTCCTGCAGAATGGTGTTGAGCGCGGCCAGGCGTTGCTGCACGCCGATAAACAGCGGCTGCGCCCCGCGCATGAAGTAGCCCACGCTGATGAACATTAAGGGCAACACGGCCAGCACCAGCAGTGCCAGGCGCCAGTTCATCACGAGCATGATCGTGGCTGTGCCGAACACCATAATGATGGCAGAAAGTACCTGGATGAACATTTGCCCGGTGAACATGCGCACCAGCTCAACGTCGCTAGTGACGCGGGTCATCAGCTGCCCGGTTTGGCTTTGGTCGTGGAAACTGAAGCTCAGGGTTTGTAGCTGGCCATAAATCCGGTTGCGCAGGTCGTAGGCGACGCCCTGCGAAGTGCGCTCGGCCAAGTAGCCCTGGGCGAAGTTGAAGACGCCACGGCCAAGGGCCAGTCCCACCAGGCCACCCGCAAAAGCCAGAACGGCACCCAAGTTGCCGGGGGTGATGCCCTGGTCAATGGCGCCGGCGATCAGCTGCGGTGAGACGAGGTTGGCGGCGCTCACCAGCAGCATCGAGAGGAAAGCGCCCAGGGCAAAGTGCCAGTAACTCCTCATATAGCCCAGGACGCGGAACAATGGTCTCATTCACTTACACCTCTGGTGTGCTTGACGCAGGTCAGTATGGTGGCCATGGCCTCCCGCAGGGCCTGACGCTGTTCGGGGCTGAGGTCCGCCTCGAGTTCATCGCTGGTCTCTCGCAGCAGCTTGGCCAGAAGCTGCGCCTCGCCGCGGCCGGCGGCGGTGAGTTCGAAGACGTTAGCGCGCCCATCGCTGGGGTGCGGACGACGCTGCACGAGGCCGCGGCGCTCTAATGACTGCAGGGCGCGGGTGACGCTGGGCGCCTCGACCGGCAGAGGTCCCACCATCTCCTGGCCGATCAGGCCAGGGTGCCGGCGCAACATCCCGATCAGCGCCGCCTGGGTGTGATTGTACTCGTATTTCGCCAGCCGCCGCTCGACCAGGCTGGTCACGCGGTGGCCTAAGAAGATCAGACGCACCGCCAGAGGCATCACGTCTTCATCGTGGCATTTTTCCACTTAGGGGACTCCAGAAGCTTATCTTGCTTGCGCAAGCAAATAGTAGCATGTTCGCCTTGGTCGCGTCAACCCGCGCGTTCGCGAAGGCGAACGCGGAGTCGTCTCCGAGAGCGGCGCCGGACTGGTCAGGGGGAGGTAATGGGTGGCTCGGAGTCAGGCAATGCGGGCGCTTGGCCGGCAGGCCAGGTCTGGTCGCGCAGCTGCCGGAGGAGGGCGAGCGTCTGCATCGCTTCGCCCTCGTCGATCTTGCTGATGGCGAAGCCGGCGTGCACTATGACGTAGTCGCCAACCGTGGCCTCGGGGACGAAGGCCAGGCCCACTTCGCGGGCGACGCCGTCGAAATCGACCGTCCCTACGGGAAAGCCAACGACGCCCTGGCTGATCTGAGATATCCTGCCGGGAATGGCAAGGCACATAATCTCTTCTCCTGACGACCCACGCATTCTTGATGTCCGATGGCTTCACGCTGGAGCGAGAACCAGTGCCAACTCTTCGCTCCGCGGCCCGTGGCTGGGAGGGGCCGAGTTCCCGGCTCAGTCACGGCCGCTCCTCGTCGTCTGCTGTCGGTACGGTGAGCCGGCAGCAGACGAGCCTCCTTGTCGGTCGAGCCGCGCCGCTGCTAGCTCGTGCGCAGCTCGGCCATGAACTCGCGCAATTGAGCGTAGAGGTCGGAAGCTCGGCCCGGGTCCTTGGCGGCGATGTTGTTCAGCTGGAATGGGTCCGCCTTGCGGTCGAACAACTGGTCGTTCGCCGGAACCTCCGCCACACTGCCCGGCGTGCAGGTCCACTGGTCCTCGCCGTCCAGCGTGGCCGCTTCCCGAAGATGCTTCGCGGCCTCGTTCATACTGCCCACAAGGCCCTCCTTCAGATTGGGGAGATAGCCCGAGGTCTTCAACAACCCGACGCCGTAGATACCCGCGGCGGATTCACTGACGGTACGCTCGGCCGAGCGCGTCCAGTGAACGAATGACCAGTCGTCGGTGATGATCGAGGCCGAGTAGCGATGGTAGCCAGCGATAGCGAAGTCACGCAGCTTATCCACCTCACCCTTGGCGAGCGGCAAGAGGCTCTGGCCCTGCATCTCCGGGTGCACGCCGATGCCCAGCCAGTCGGTCACGGTGGGGGCGACGTCGCACGACTGCGTGAAGGACGTTATCCGCTTGCCGGCCGGCAGGCCCGGGCCCCTGATGATCATCGGGGCGTGGGCCAGCTCTTCGTAGGGCCAGGGCCGCACCTTGCGCATCAAGCCGTGGCCGTGCTCGCCGTTGCCCAAGGGCTCGCCGTGGTCGGAGACGAGCATGAACAACGTGCTGTCCTCCAACCCCAGCGCCTTCACCCTGTCCATCAGGTAGCCCACCCACCTATCGCACATCGTCACCTTCTCGGCGTAGAGCATCCGGATGTGGTTCAGTTCCGGCTCCGTGTAAACCCCCGCGACGTGGCCGGGGATGGGCAGGAACATATCCTTGCCCTTGTAGTCGGGGTCGTAGGGGCATTTCATATCCGGGTCGTGCACTGAGGGAGGATCCCAGGGCTCGTGGGGATCGAAGGAGTCCACCCAGAGGAAGAACTGTTTGTTGCGATCGACATTCTCGAGGTACTCGACGGCCATCTTCATGATCTTGGGCACGTCCTGATCTTCCTCGGTCTTCCAGTACTGGCGGTGCTTCAGGTAGGTCGTCAACTCGTGCAGCGAGGGCCCGACGACCTTCTCGCCCATTATCCTGTCCGCCGACTCGAGGACGTGCTCCTCGATGTAGTCCAGTGGGTCGCAGTGGATCAGCGGGTCCTCAGCGTAGTACTCATGGTCGCCCTCGTGGCCGTGGAGGAACCAGACCTTGTCGAAGCCGCGGGTGTAGCCGAACTTCGGCAGACGGAAATTGGGACAATCGAAGACGAGCGCGCTGTCGATCGGCCGGCCCCAGCAGAGATCGGCGATGGTGGTGTCGTCCAGCTCGAGGGCCGACCAGCCCTTGTCGTGCAGGTGGTAGCGGCCGGTCAGCATGGTGCGCCGAGCGGGGACGGTGGGCAGTCCCTCGATGTAGTTGTTCTCGAAGAGCACCCCTTCCCTGGCTAGCCTGTCGAGGTTGGGGGTCTTGATCCACTTATTGCCGTAGCAGCCGAGGTAGTTGAACTGCAGGCTGTCCAGCATCACGACGATGACGTTCGGCTTGACCACGGTTTTTCCTTGTCCGTGAATTCGTGGCTCGGTGGACGACCGTGACGCCGCGGTGTCGGCCCGGCGCGCACCCCAGCCCGCCTCGGCGCCCGGTGGCTGGCAGCTCTCTCCTGCTCCCTCCACCCTCCCGTCCGCCGTGCATTATATCCCTGCGCGGCTCCTTTGCCTAGAAGGCGAAGGTGATGGCGTCCTGGCTGCAGAACTCGAGCAGGGTGGCCACGCCGCCGTACTCCAAACCGTCGATCAGTTCCTCCCTCTTTATGCCCAGAGCATCCATCGTCATCTGGCAGGCGACAAGGTGCACGCCCAGTTCACGGGCGAGTTCCAGCAGCTCGCCTAGGGACGCCGCGTTGGCCGACTTGAACATGTTCTTCATGATCCCGGTTGCCACGGCCGTCATGCCGGGAAGCATACCGACGATATTCGGCACGGGCATGGGCATCGCCGGGTTGGCCAGCGGCGCCACCTGCAACTTGTCGGCGCCGCCCTTCTTGAGTATCTGCAGCCCGTAGAAGGTGAAGTAAATGCTCGCTTCCATATCCATGGCTACTGCCCCCGTTGCGATCAGCAGGGGAGGGTAGGCCATGTCCAACGTGCCGTGAGAGGCGATGATGGCGACCCGTTTCTTGCGTTCCTCGGTCACGACGCTCTCCTTACCTGTACTTCCTGATAAAGAACACGTACTTGCCGCCCTCTTGCTCCTGGGCCAGCAACTCGTGGCCGGTCCTGGCGGTCCAGGCGTTCATATCGCTGACGGAGCCCGGGTCCGTGGCGGTCATCTTGAGCACCTGACCGACCTGCAGGCCATCTACTGCCTTCTTGGTTCTGATGATGGGCATGGGGCAGGCAAGCCCCGAACAGTCGATCTCCTGGTCAAACGGTACGGACACAGTGCACCTCCTTTGTTGGGGGCCGCCGCCCAGGGCCGGCGCGGCTGCGCATTTGGACGCTCTCGGCACGCACCGCCGGGCGCCCCGGCAAAGCGGGAGAGCTAGTGGGCGTGGGAAAGGGGACGAGCGCCCGCGGATGAGATCTCGCCCCTGGGAGCCGGCCAATTACAATTATCTGGCGCACGTGAGTGAAGCTTACACCTGGACGGCGTCGGCAGCAACCCGGCCCAGTTGGATCTAGCCGCCGAGAAGGTTGATGCCGAACAGGCTCAGCGGCAAGGAGACGAGCAGGGCGGCGATGGTCGCGCTCACCAGCACCAGCGTTCCCCAGCCGAGGGCATTCCGCAGCCGGGAGTTCCTGAAATCGCCCAGCAGACATCTGTCGTTGCTTAGCAGAAGCAGGAAGAGCAAGATCACGGGCAGGAGCAGACCGTTCAGCAGGGCAACTAATCGAACATGAGCGCGATCCGGCCGGGGGGCAGCAGGGCCACGCGGCCGGGCCTCTGACAAGCTGACGGCGGCCGCATCACCGGCCAGCGTTCGATATGATCACCTATGAACAGGATGATCTACTAGCCTTTCGCCGTCTACGCGAAAGAGGAAAACAACTTTGGGGATTGACCTATCGCTCCAGAATGCGCGGGTCGAGGGCGTCTCGCAGGCCGTCGCCAAGCTGGTTCAGGCCCAGCACGGTGAAGGTAATGGCCAGCCCCGGGAAGACGGACATCCACGGTGCCGCGGCCATGAGCGGCACACCCTCGTGCAGCTGGTTCCCCCAGGTGGGGATCTCCGGCGGTACGCCCGCCCCCAAGTAGGAGAGCGAGGCCTCAGTGATGACGGCGAAGGCAAAGGTGAAGCTGCTTTGCACGATGAGGGGCGAGACGCTGTTGGGCAGGGTGTGGCGGAAGATTATGCGCCAGTGGCTGGCTCCGATGGCACGAGCAGCCTCCACATACATGAACTCCCGCACCACCAGCACCTGGCCGCGCACCAGCCGGGCGATGCGCGGCAGGTAGACCACCGTTAGGGCGGCGATGACGTTCTCCGTGCGCGGTCCCAGGCTGGCCATGATGGCTATAGCCAGGAGGATGCTGGGAAAGGCCATGAAGCCATCCATCACCCGCATAATGGGGCCGTCCACCTTCTTGAAGTAGCCGGCGATGAGGCCCAGCAAAGCTCCCAGGACGGTGGAGCAGACCATCGTGGCAAAGCCGACAGACAATGAGACACGGGCGCCGTAGAGCACGCGCGTGAGTAAGTCTCGTCCAAAGCCGTCGGTGCCCATCCAGTGGCCCGACGATGGAGGAAGGAGGCGGTTCATCGGATCCACTTTGAAAACATCGTAGCCGGTGAAATATGGTCCGAAGAACCCTAACAGCGCCACGGCCAGCACTGTGAGGCCACCCAGTACCGCGCCGGAGTCCCCCGAGAGCAGCCAGAGCCAGTGAAAGCGCGAAGAACGGGAGGACATCGACAAGGCAATGCGCTTGAGTAGACCATCTTGCACTAACGCGAACCCTCCCGGATACGGGGATCAACCACTGCGTAGGCGATGTCTACCACCAGGTTCACCAGGATGTACACGGCGGCGATGGTCAACACTGCCCCCTGAATGACTGGAAAGTCGCGGCGCAGCACGCTCTGCACTACCAGCCGTCCCACCCCCGGGGTGTTGAACACCGCTTCGGTCACTACCGCGCCGCCCAGCAACGTCCCCATCGAGTTGCCGATGATGGTCAGCGCTGGGATCATGGCGTTGGGCATGGCGTGGCGGACCAGAATGAATCGCTCCCGCAGTCCCTTGGCCCGGGCGGTGCGGATGTAGTCCTCGCGCAGCACCTCTAGCATGCTGGAGCGCACCACGCGAGCCAGTAGCGCCGCCGCTTGCAGACCCAGGGAAAAGGCCGGCATGACCAGGTAGCGGAGGTTTGCCAGGGGGTCTTCCGTGAATGGGACGTAGCCGGCCGCCGGCAGCCAGCGCAGTGAGACGGCGAAGAACAGGATCAGCAGGATGCCGAACCAGAAGGAGGGAATGCATACCCCACCCAGCGCCGTCACCATAGTCAGTCGGTCTATCCAGGTGTTGCGGTTCATGGCCGCGATAATCCCCGCCGGCAGACCGATGACGATGGAGAATAGAAGAGCGTAGAGGGTGAGCAAGCCGGTCGGCTCGATCCGCTGCATTAGCGACAGGGAGACAGGCTGGTTCAGGAAGTAAGATTCACCCAGGTCGCCCCGCAGGGCGCTCGTTACCCACGACAGGAACTGCTCCGGAAGAGGTCGGTCGAGGCCCATCTGATGGCGCAACTGCTCTATGCGCTCCGAGGTGGCCTCATTGCCGGCCATCACTGCCGCCGGATCGCCCGGTGCCAGGTGGATCAGCATAAAGACGACGACGGCGACGACGGCCAGCACCGGCACCAGCGTGAGCAGGCGGCGAATGATCTGTGTGCCCACAGCGACCCCTTAGGATCAAGGTAGTCCCCGGAAGTATCACCGGCCGAAGCCTTCGCTCCGGTGGCAACCTGGGAGGCGTGCCGAGCTGGTGTTCAGGCTTCAGCCGGAAGGGACCTTGTAGCACTCCCTGGATTCACATTACCTGGTTACGAAGTCATGGTTGCCTGCCAGAAGAACGGGGCAGGGTACACGCCGATTCCCTTGAGCTTGGCACTCGTTATATACACGTCGCGCACATCGCCCAACTTAAGCAGCGGCACCTCTTCGTAGAACAGGCGCTGGACGTTCTCCCAGGTGGCGAACCGCTCCTTCGGGTCCAGAGTCTCGAGCATCTTGTCCCGCAGGGCGTCGATCTTGGGATTCGTCCACCAGCCCGGATAGACGGGATCCATGAAATCTATCAGGACCGGGTCGACGTTGTGTCCGTTCCAGGTCACGAACAGCTCCCACTCCTCGGGCTTGGCTCGCCGCGTAACCACGGAAGCCCAGTCTATGACCTCGAACTTCATATTGAGCCCGAGTGCCTGGAAGTTCTGGTTGAGCACCACTGCTTCCTGGTACATGTTGGGGTACTCTCGGTTGGTCAGGTAGCGGATGGGTTCGCCCTTGTAGTTGGACTCGCCCAGCAGCTTCTTGCCCAGCTCCAGGCTCTTCTTGTTGAAGTTCTCGACGGCCACCTGGGTATAGTACTGCCAGCCGGGCCCGTCCTCTTTAGGCATCAGTGCGCCATTCGTGCGGTAGAAGTCGGGCGAGCCCCAGCCTGCCTTGAGAGCCGCCTCTGGATCGATGACGGCCATCATGGCCTGGCGCAGCTTGACGTCCTTGGTAATCTCCGACTTCTTGTTGATGTAGTGGGTGGGACACTTGGACCACACGCCGAGCACAAGGCTCACCGTCTTGGAGTCCTTGAGCAGGCCGACCTGGTCCGGGTTGATGCCCTCGGCGTAGTCAAACTCGCCGGACTGCACGCCAGCCAGGCGCACTGACTGGTCGGGCGTCGGCATGAAGCGTAGCTCCTCGAAGAAGGGAGCGCGTTTGCCGCCAGCCCCGTTTGGCTTGTCCCCCACGCCGCCATGGTACTTGTCGAAGCGGGACAGGCGGACGTAGCGGTCCTTCAGCCACTCCTCGAACTTGTACGGTCCGGTGCCGATGGGATTGGAGATCTGATTCTTCTCGGTGGCGGCCACCACCTGTTCCTTGGGCATGATCACGGCTGCCTGGGAGCGGAAGCTCAGGATCGTCTCGAAAACCGAGAAGCGGGCATTCATCTTGAAGACCAGTGTATAGGGGTCCGGTTTGCTCAGGCTATCCACCCGCTGGAAGAGCATCTTCCCGCGTCCGGCCATCTTGCTCCAGCGGAGCAGCGATGCCTCCACGTCATCGGCGGTCATCTCCTTGCCGTTGTGGAACTTGATGCCTTTGCGCAGCTTGACGGTGCGGGTGAGGCCGTCGCTGCTGGTCTCCGCGGACTCCGCCAGCAGCGGCACATTGGCCAGTTTCTCGTCGTACGTGAACAGGGTCTCGGTGATGTGAGCGGTGATCTCAGTGTTTATGTTCGCGGTGGTGAAGTGCGGGTCCATCGACGGTGTCTCGCCGATTGTGGCCAAGCGAAGAGTGCCCCCTTTCGGCGCCGCGGCCGCGGGAGCCTTGGTAGCGGCGGGCGCCGGGGCGGTGGTGGCCGCGGGCTTTGGCGCCTCAGTGGCCTTGGGCGCCGCCGTGGGCGAGGGCGTGGCCGGCTGGGAACAGGCCGCGAGGAGAGGCAGTGCCCCTACCGCGGCGGCCTGGGCGAGGAACTTGCGACGACTGATCCTAATCAAATTATCCCCCCTTCCTATTATCGGCGGCAAACGCCTTGCTTGCCGCCACGAGCCGGGTTGCCCCGGCCCCCACCGACGACTTACGCCAAAGACACTATGGTCGTAGTTAACGCCGCGGTATTGCGGAAATGGGCGAACGAATGAGAGATAGAGTCGACTGGAACGACAATCTATTTATGTGCAGTCGGGTCGGCGCCCGTTCGAATCTGAGGAGCCACACTAAGAGTGTGACAGCTAGGAGTATATGCACACGAGGGCCAGGCTGTCAAGCCTCGCTCGAAGCTATCTAACAAGTGGACTGCCGGTCGAGTCCCTGCGCAATACTGGTGGCAAACTCGGGCAGCTAGCGGAATCGTGCCCGGTGTCCGGCATAGAAGTAGGTCGAGCCGGTTCTTCTGCTTGCCGAGCCGCTCTTTCGGCCGGTACGCCCGGTTCCGGGGGATTCGTCAACAGTATTCTCAGCATCTTCTGTAAGTGGGGGGATGCAGGTCACGCGCCAGCACTTGCCGGCCCCCGAGTGGCGGCAACTGACCGCCAAGCCTGAGGCCCGTGCGTAGCTGGCAGGGGTGGCGGCGGGGGCGGGGTCGGTACGCACCCGCCCATCTAATGCCCCCACCGGGCTGGCGATTGCGCCACTACGGCGGCCGCGGGCGCTGGCGGGGCAGAGCCCCCGACCCTACGAGCTTATGCACGGATCTCAGGGAAGTCCGATTGTCCTGGGCAAGAGTCTCTGCTAGAATGAGGGCGAGCGGCCGCCCAGGCGGGCGAATACGTGAGCAGTAGGCGATGGCCACGGCTGAGTACCACCCGACGATCAAGGACCTGCCGGCGGAAGAGCGGCCGCGGGAGCGGTTGCTGAGCCTCGGGCCAGGCCAGCTGGGCAACCAGGAGCTGCTGGCCATCCTGCTGCGCACCGGCACTGCCAGCGAGAACGCGGTGGCGTTGGCACAGCGGCTGCTGGCGACTTTCCAGGGTCTCGAGGGGCTGGCTCGCGCCAGTCCGGTGGAGCTATGCGCCCAGCGTGGCCTGGGCGAGGCCAAGTCGGCGCAGCTGCTGGCGGCGCTGGAGCTGGGCAGGCGGATGGCTCAGGCGGGCACTCCCGAGCGGGCGCAAGTGCGCTCGCCCGCCGACGTGGCCGGTCTCCTGGCCGAGATGGGTCAGCTGGAGCAAGAGCACCTGCGCGTGGTGTTGCTGAACGCCCGCAATCAGGTGGTGTCCATCCGCGAGGTGTACAAGGGCGCGGCCGACCGGGCCACGGTCAGGGTGGCGGAGATTTTCCGGGAGGCGGTGCGCTACAACGCCGTTGCCCTGGTGGTGGCTCACAACCACCCCAGCGGCGACCCCAGTCCCTCGCCGGACGACATCCGCGTCACCGAGGAGATCGTCGAGGCTGGCAAGCTGCTGAGCGTGGACGTGCTCGACCACGTGGTCATCGGCCGGGGGCGCTGGGTGAGCCTGCGCGAGCGGCGGCTCGGCTTCAAATAAGGCGGCGTTGGCGCCGGCGGGAGGGGGCGGATGGGGCACAAGAAACAACTGCTGGCGGCGTTCGGCTGCCTGGCGGCAGTGCTGGCAGCCCTGCTCCTGGCCAGCCCCCGGGAGACGGCCAGGGCGCAGGTGCAGCCGACTTACGCCGTCTACCTGCCCTTCCTGGTCAACCGCTGGCAGGAACCTGCCGTCGTGTCGCCCAACGATCCCTACTTCGCCAATGGTTACCAGTGGGGCCTCTACAACTACGGCCAGGATGGCGGCACGGCCGGAGCCGACATCGACGCCCGCCGCGCCTGGGGCCTGACGGTGGGCGAGAGCAATGCCGCCATCGCCATCGTGGACTCAGGCATCGACGCCAGCCATCCGGAGTTCGCCGGCAAGGTTCTGTCTGGGTGGAACTGCGTCGACAATAGCCCCAACACTAACGACGACTTCTACCACGGAACGATGGTGGCCGGCATCGCGGCGGCCAATACAAGCAACGCCACGGGCGTCGCCGGCGTGGCTTGGAACACCCGCTTGATGCCGGTGAAGGTGCTGGATGGCTCCGGACATGGCACCGATAGTACCCTTGCTTGTGGCATCGTGTATGCGGCCGACCACGGGGCGCGAGTGATCAACCTTAGTCTTGGTACGGCGTCGCTCTCCAGTACTCTGAACAACGCAATCGATTACGCCTACTCCAGGGGTTCGCTTCTGGTAGCGGCCGCCGGCAATTGCGGCGTGGTCGGCACGGAGGGGTGCGCTTATCAGAACCAGCCCAGCTACCCGGCGGCATCTCCCCACGTCCTGGCCGTGGCGGCCACCGACCGTAACGACAGCCGGGCCAGTTTCTCCACTCAGGGGTCGTACGTAGACGTGGCAGCGCCCGGGCAGGATATTCTGAGCACTTATCCGGGTGGCTACGCCTCTGGACGCGGCACTAGTTTCGCCGCCCCCTACGTCTCCGGCCTGGCGGGGCTGCTGCTGGCCCGGTATCCCGGCTACTCCCCGGACCAGCTGGCGGCGGCCATCGTGAACAACGCCGAGGACCTAGGCCCGATCATCGGCAAGGACCCGGAATACGGTTGCGGTCGCATCAACGCCTACCGCTCGCTGGCCTACGGCACGGGCGGTGCCGGTTGCCCCGGCTGGAGCTTTGCCGCCGCCGCGGTCACGGCGCAGGCGATGCCCGCCCAGGCGAAGGGCGCCTTCAAGGCCGGCAAGGTACTGGTCAAGTTCAAGAGCGCCGCCGACGCCCGGGCCAAGGGCCACGCGCGGGAGGCGGTCCCCGGCCTGGGCATCTACGAGGTGCGCGTGCCTCCGGGCCAGGAGCTGGCCAAGGTGGCCGAGCTGCAGGCCGACCCCGGCGTCGAGTTCGCCGAGCCAGACTACGTGGTCTACGCCCTGGGCGGGGCGGGCCGCTAATCCTTTTCACTGGCCCGGCCGGTGGACGGAAATCCGGCGCCCAGGTTACCATTGACCCAGACGATCCGGGCCGCGCCCCGGGTGCCGAGCGAGGTATATGTTAAGTGCCGCCATTGGAAGCAGGCATCCTCGGCGAGGGCAGCGTGAAGGTCACGCCGGAGAACAGCACTCGCCATCTAGGCGACGTGATGGTCTTCACCACGCCCAACCTCGTCCGTCTGCTCGAGAACATCTGTACGCGGTCCGTCGCGCCGCACCTGGCGGAGGGCGAGGCCACGGTGGGCGTGGGCATCGACCTGCGCCATCTAGCGGCGACCCCGGTCGGGATGACGGTCACTGCCACCAGCCGATTGACCGGCATCAAGGGCCGGGTGCTCACCTTCGCCGTGGAAGCGCACGACGAGCGGGAGAAGGTGGCGGAGGGCACCCACTGGCGGGCGGTGGTGAAGGTGGCGGAAGTGGCCGAGCGCCTGCGTCGCAAGGCGGAGGCGTTGCCTTGAAGCCCAACCCCTGCCCTGTTACTCTTGAGGCAAGATGAAGAAGTCCCTTTTCGCGGCCCCCGCTTTGATACTGATCCTGGTCTTGGCGCCGCTGGCCCTGGCGGCTCCCGCCGCGGCGCCGTCCATCAACGCCGACGGCGTCTGCGTCATCGACGGCGCTAGCGGGGCCGTGGTCTATTCCGAGAACCCGCACAAGCGCTTTCCCATGGCCAGCGTCACCAAAGTGATGACGGCGGTGTTGGCCATCGAGAAATCCGACATCAAGCAAAAGGTCGTCGTCGACGTCAGCTGGGACGAGATACCGGATAGTTCGATCATGGGGCTGGATCTGATGGAGGAGCTGACGATCGAGCAGCTACTCTACGGCTTGATGCTACCCTCCGGCAACGACGCCGCCCGGGCCATCGCCCGCAGCATCGCCGGCGACGATTACCGCTTTGCCGAGATGATGAATCAGAAGGCGCAAGAACTGGGTCTGGTGGATACCCATTATAAGAATCCGCACGGCCGCGACGAGGATGGCCACTACACCAGCGCCTGCGACCTGGCGACACTCGGTCGCTATGCCATGCGCTACCCGGAGTTCCGCCAGATCGTCGCCACCAAGCGCATCTCGTTCGACGGCCGCTTCGGCGCCTACAACCTGCGCAACATCAACCGCTTCCTCCTCAATTACCCCGGAGCGGACGGCATCAAGACGGGCTACGACGATCTACCCAACTCAGACGGGGTGGCGGCGCTCTCCTCCGTGATCGCCACGGCGGAGCGCGATGGCAGGCGCGGCTACGTGGCGATTCTCCACTCGTACGGCGACTATGCCGCTCAGGCGGCGACGATGATGGACTTCTTCTTCAACAACTAGGCGTCTGCATCTTGGAGTGCGCAGGCTTGCCTGCGCTGTGAAAAGCGGCGGCAAGCCGCCGCACTCCACGCTTCTCGCGCTCGGCGGCACCGTCACCAGTGTCAGCCGCTTGCAACGTCTCCTTGCTAGAACCTTAGAGCGTGACCACGCACTTGATGGCGACATCCTTGCGCTTGATGGCGAACTCTATCCCTTCCGTCAGTTGGTCGATGGGGAAGGAATGGGTGACGGTCGAGCGTACGTCCACTTTGCCGGTGCTGGCCAAGGACACCGCGACCGGGTACTGGTTGACGTAGCGGAAGCAACCGCGCACCTGCATGCGGGAGCGCACGATGCGCACGACGTCCAGCGGGACGTTGGCCTGGCTGGCGATGCCAACGAGAACGACCACGCCGCCGCGCCGGGCGGCATAGAGCGTCTGCTGAATCGTGGGCACGGCCCCCGCCGTCTCCAGCACCACGTCGGCGCCCAGCCCGCCAGTCAAGCGGGCGATTTCCTGCACGGCGGGCGTGTGGGCGGCGTTGACGACGTGGGAGGCGCCCAGTTCCTTGGCCATCTCCAAACGCTTTTCCACCACGTCGACGACGATCACGTTGGTTGCCCCGTGCACGAGGCTGGCCTGCAAAGCGGCCAGGCCAATGGGTCCGGACCCGAGTATGGCTACGCTCTGGCCCGGTCGCACTTCTCCTTCGGTCGCCGCCTGCAGACCCACTGCCAGCGGTTCGAGCATCGCGCCCTGCACGTAGTCCAGATTGGCCGGCAGCTTGAAGGCGAAGTCGGCGGGGATTGTGGCGTACTCGGCGAAGTAGCCGTCGTTGCCCGGCACGCCGTGGAATTTCACGTCGGGACAGAGATGATACTCGCCGCGTTTGCAGTAGGCGCACTGGCGGCAGGGAATGCCCGGCTCCATGGCCACCCGGTCGCCTACCTTGAGGCTCGTCACGCCGGAGCCCAGCTCGACTACCTCGCCCGCCGCCTCGTGGCCCAGCACCACCGGTTGCTCCAGCACCGTGTTGCCGATTCGGCCTTCCTCGTAGAGGTGCATGTCCGAGCCGCAGATGCCCACGGCTTTGATCTGCACCAGCACCTCTCCGGGCGCTGGCGCCGGTCGCGGCCTTTCCTCGAGACGCAGATCGTGAGCCTTGTAGAGAACACCAGCTTTCATAGCCGCTCTCCGAACCTGTAGCTTTGTCGTCGGCGGGCAAGGCGACCGAGCCGCTCTGCTGGCAGGCCCCTTCCCACCGTCGCGAGCGTAGCACGGGCTTTTCCGCTTGTCAACGGAAGCCCGTCTGGCATTCGTGCATAATCCCGTAGGGGTGGGCGTCTCTGCCCGCCCGCCAGCCATGTCCCCGAAGCGTAGCGAAGGGGGCGGCCGCGGCCGCCGTAGCGGCGTAGTTGCCAGCTCGGCGTGGGGATTAGACGGGCGGGCGGGTACGGAGCCCCG
>JAMCYS010000070.1 GCA_023473795.1 Chloroflexota bacterium
TTCAAATAGCTAATCCTGGGTTGGCGCAGGTTGCGTGCCCGAGCGCGACCATATACCAGCCGCGTGGGCAGGGCAAAGCCCGCGGTCTAGCGCCACCAGACCGTGGGCTTGTACCCCTAGGCGCTGGGCCCTGGTTCGATCTTCTAGTTAGGGCGACGGCCAGAGCCATCGCCAGAACTTGTAGTTTTTTCAACTAAGCCCCACCTCCACTAAACCCGACCCAGTGCACGGTGAGACTGGCGTGCAGAGCAGCCCCGCAACTGCGCAAGTCCCGTGCCCCGCGGGACTCCACGCACCCCTGTTGATCCCACCGCTCGCGGGCATAATTGAGGGGAGCAGCGCTCAAGACGTCGCCGTGGACGAGTAGTGCCAACGCCGCCGCTGCAACCAGCGGCACCGACTTGACAGGAAGCCGCGGCGGCGTCTATGATGCGTCATCTGTTGGCGCACCCAGACGTCAGGTAACAGACCCAGGGGGAGAGATGGAATTCCTAAATATAGGCCCCGGTGAGTTGATCCTGATCCTCGTCATCGCGCTGATCGTCTTCGGGCCGGGCAAGCTGCCAGAGATGGGTAGCGCTCTTGGCAGAGGCATCGGCGAGTTCAGGCGTGCCACCAGCGACCTGACTCGCGAGCTTACCGGCGTGACGGACGAGAACCCCCAGCCCGCGGCCGAGGCGGCATCGGCTGCCGCCAATGCCACCAAGGCCTGTCCGCGCTGCGCTGCGGTCAACCCGGGAGACAACCTGTACTGCGCGGAGTGCGGCGCCTGGATGGCCCTCGACGCCTCCTTGGCGGGAGCCGCGGCCGTGGCCTGCCCCCAGTGCAACGCCCTGAACCCGGCCGGCAACAAGTTCTGCCGTGCCTGCGGCACGCGTTTGCCGGTTCAGGAGCCGACTGCCGTGGAAACCACCTTTGCCTCTTCTTATCCTGCTGCGGTGCCGGACGTGCCGCAGCTGCCCTCGGCCGAGGAGCGGCCGGCAGCGGAATCGGCGGAAGAGGCCGCCCCTGCCGGTGGGGAGAGCGAGCCGTCGGTTGCCGAGCTGCCCCAGACCGGAGAGATGCCCCTGCTCGACCTGCCACAAGGTGGCAATCAGGACGAGGCCCAGCCGGCTGCGGGCGAAGAAGAGAAGGCGGCAGACCAGCGGCCGCAGGCTCAGGGTGAGCCGAACCGGGACTCAGCTGGCGGTGAGGAAGAGACCGAGAAGGCTGTGGCCGCCGCCGGCGCAGTCGGCGAGCCGGTGCATGGACGCTAAGGGGCCGACAGAAATCCATAAGCCAGTAGAGAGACCAGCGAGGAGGCAGACGTGTTTTCAGGGATACTGCAGCCGACCCATCTGATCATCATCTTGGTCATCGTGCTCGTCATCTTCGGCCCCGGTAAGCTGCCGGAGATCGGCGGCGCCGTCGGCAAGAGCTTGCGCGAGTTCAAGAAGAGCACCCAGGAGCCGGTCGAGCCAGAGAAGCCGCAGGCTGCGGCCAGCGGCGGCTCGGCCACGGCGACCACCACCCTGGCGCCGGTCAAGGTGTGCCCCAAATGCCAGACCGAGAACCCCGCGGTCAACAAGTTCTGCTCCAGCTGCGGCGGGCAGCTAGAACTAGAGTAGACTAGCGCGACACGGCGGCCGCTATCCACCGATCAGGTTGAGGTAGCGGCCGCCGCTCTTTCGCCTGGTCTCCTCGACTTCACTATGCCGTCCGGAAGCCGGACGGCCCGCGTTTGCTCGATCTCTGCAACCGGGTGGCACGGCCACTCCGCCCGCCTCGGGCCAGAACTGGCGCCAGGTACTGTTGAAGATGGATAGCTGATGGGAATCTTCGCAGAAGAGCTGAACGCCACGGCACCCAGCGAAGAAACGCTCGTCTTCTTGCCGGGGGGTGGTGTCAGCGGTTGGTCGTGGCGGGCAGTAGGGGGGCGTCTACCAGAGTATCGATCGCTGCTGGTGGACCTGCCGGGGCACGGGCGAAGCAGAGACGCCGGCAGGTTCAGCATGCAGTTTGCGGCGGCGGAGGTCGAGAGCCTGATCAAAGAACGAGCGGGAGGAAGTGCGCACGTCGTCGGCCTCTCACTAGGAGCCCAAGTGACTATCCAGCTACTGGCCACTAACGCGGCGGCTGTACAATCGGCCTTCGTTTCTGGATGTCTTACTCGGCCGATTCCCGGGCTTGGCAACTACCATTTGTTGAAAGCGACCTTCAGTCTGTACGCGCCATTTCGGAACATGCCGTGGCTTGTGCGAGCGAACGCTCGCTCTAGCGGCGTGCCCAGAGAGTACGAGGAGGAGTTCGCGGCTGATACTCGCTCGCTCACGCCAGAG
Organism: Chloroflexota bacterium; assembly: GCA_023473795.1. Classification (GTDB taxonomy): domain Bacteria; phylum Chloroflexota; class UBA6077; order FW602-bin22; family JAMCYS01; genus JAMCYS01. Next base: position 2,319 of record JAMCYS010000070.1, read on the forward strand.
ATGCTTGCCAGCGTGATAGCCGCCAACCAGAGCCTCCGGCTCCCCATTGGTCTGCATGGAGTAAGCACCCCGACGCTTGTCACGGACGATCCCCTCATGTTTGTTCCCTCGTGGTGGCGCCGCCTATAATGGTCGCAAGGGGGTTGGACGATGCGGAACAACGCCTGGCGCCTGCCTTTCGGCGCGGAGGTCGGCGAGGGTGGGACGATCTTCCGTGTCTGGGCCCCCGCCGCCCGCTCGGTCGAGGTGGCGCTGACCACCACGGCAGGCCACGGCTATCAGCCCCTGGGCCCCACCGGTGAGGGCGTCTTCTCCGGCCTGGCCGCCGGGGTTGGACCCGGTTCGCTCTACAAGTTCCGCCTCGATGGGGCCGCCGAGTATCCCGATCCGTACTCGCGCTCTCAGCCTCAGGGCGTGCACGGCCCCTCCGCCGTCGTGGACCCCGGGTCCTACGAGTGGCACGACGCCGGCTGGCGGGGGCCGTTTCCCGAGGGACAGGTTATCTACGAGGTGCACGTCGGCACCTACACCCCTAACGGCACCTGCGACGACTTGATCGACGAGCTACCGGAGCTGGCCCGCCTCGGCGTGACGGCGCTGCAGATCATGCCCCTGAACGAGTTCTCCGGTCGCTGGAACTGGGGCTACGACGGCGTGGACCTCTTCGCGCCCAGCCGCAACTACGGCGGGCCGGAGGGATTCAAACGGCTGGTCGACGCCGCCCACCAGCAGGGCCTGGGCATCATCCTCGACGTCGTCTACAGTCACCTGGGTCCGGAGGGCAACTACCTGCGCAATTTCGCGCCGGACTACTTCACCGACCGCTATGCTACTCCCTGGGGCGAGGCACTCAACTTCGATGGCGACAACAGTCGCTGGGTGCGCGAGTACGTCGTACAGAATGCCTGCTACTGGCTGAACGAATACCACGTCGACGGCTTGCGCCTCGATGCTACCCACGCCATCTTCGACAGCAGCCGGCCGCACGTCCTGGCCGAGCTGGCCGAGCGCGGGCGCGCCTCACTTCCGCCCGGCAGGCAGGTATTGTTCCTGGCCGAGGACAATCGCAATGAGGTTGGCCTCATTCGCGACCGCGAGAGCGGCGGCTGGGGCCTGGACATGATTTACGCCGACGACTTCCACCACGAGCTGATCGTGCTCCTGACCGGGCAGCGCGACGGCTACTACGTGGACTATTATGGCCAACCTGACAATATAGCGCAGACGATCAAGGAGGGATTCCTCTACCAGGGGGAGCGCTCTCCGTTCTTCAGGGCGCCGCGGGGCACGCCGACGGCCGACGAGCCGGCCTGGCAATTCCTGTTTTGCCTGCAAAACCACGACCAGGTGGGCAATCGCGCCCTGGGCGAGCGACTGAACCAGCTGGTCGGCAGGCAGCAGTACCTCGTGGCAGCGGCGCTACTTCTGCTGGTGCCGGAGACGCCTTTGCTCTTCATGGGCCAGGAGTTCGCCGCCTCCAGCCCGTTCCTCTACTTCACCGACCACTCGCCCGACCTCGGCCGCCTGGTGACGGAGGGACGGCGGCGGGAGTTCCATGGCTTCGCTGCCTTCGCCGACCCCGAGGCGGCCCGGCGCATGCCTGACCCGCAGGCCGAGGGCACCTTTCTCCAGAGCAAGCTGGATCTGGGCGAGCGTCGCCGCCACGGCGGCGTCTACCGCCTCCACGGCGACCTGCTCGCTCTGCGCCGCCGGGACCCCGTTCTGGGGTACAACGAGCGCCGGGACTTGCAGGCGGCGGCGCTTTCGGAGAGCGTGCTGGCCCTGCGTTTCTGGCGAGCTGAGGAGCAGCGGCTCGTGCTGGTCAATTTCAGCAACCCTGCCCAGTTCCGCTTCAGCCAGGACGAGCTGCTGGCCGAGCTGCCGGAGGGACAGCGCTACCTGATATGGTCGAGCGCTGACCCGCGCTACGGCACGGCGCCCACCCAGGCGCCCCTGGGTCTGCGTTTGCCGGATGAACTGCGCCTGCCGGCCTGGTCGGTGATCGTCCTTGGACCGGAGGGCGCGCTGGCGCCGCAGGGGGCTCCCGGTCGCTAGCCGAAGAGGGCGCGCAGCGCTCCCTGCCCCAGGTAGGCGAAGGCGGTGTACTTGACCACGTTGCCCAGCGCCGTCGCCAGCCAGAAGCGGCGCACCGGGTAGCCGTTGCTGCCGGCCAACAGGCTGATGAGGTGGAAGATGGGGTTGGGCACGGCGGCGATGGCCAGGACGAGCCAGAAGCCGTAGCGTGCGAAGAGGCAGCGCAAAGTGGCGACGAGCCGGGCGTCGCGGTAGTTCTCCAGGGTGGCGGCCGCCGCGGTGCCCAGGGAATAGCTCACCAGCTCGCCGGTGGCGTTGCCTAATCCCGCCGCCAGGCCCACGCCCAGCGGGTTGAGGATCGCCCCGGCGGCGACGATGGCCGGCGGGCCCGGTACCGGGAAGATGGTGGCGCCGCCGGAAAGAAACATCAGCAGAAATACGCCCGGGTAGCCGAAGGCCAGCAGGCTCTCGGGCTTGGCCCCCGAGCCCAGCAGCACCAGACCACAGGCCAGCAACACCACCACGGCCGCCGTGGTCAGCCATAGCTTGGGCTTGGTTCTGATGCTTTCGCGAATGGCGCTCATCGTGGACTGAAGTTTACCCCAAGGGCCGGGTCGGCACAACCAGATTGCACGCTGGCGAACCGACGGCGTGTTAGCCGATCCGCAGGACGACGGCGCCCGGGCCACCGTTCGTTGTAGGGCGGTCACTAGCCCCCGCGGTTAGGGGGTTACCGATTTCGCCGCTCAATTGTTGCCCTACCAGGATCACTAGCCCCCGCGGTTAGGGGGTTACCGCTCCCACAAGCCTGGCAGACGGACCGGCTAAAGCCCGCTACGAACGGCGGTTATTCCTGCAAGCTAACTTCAGCACGCCTGGCCGGCGCCAGCGGCGGCAGCCACCATCCCCGCTGCTAGCTTGTCGCCCTCCAACGCCAGCGCGCCCACTTCCACAGTTCCCACCAGGCCGTCGTCAGGAACGGCGCCGCGACGGCGACGAGCCAGCCGGTCGCGTCCAGGGAGGTCGTCTTGAGGGCGTTGCCGACCGGTGGCACCGCGGTGGCCAGAAGCACCGTGACGACGGCGGCCAGAATCCAGATTCCCATCGCCGGATTGCGCAGCAGTCCGGCCGACAGCAGGGGCTGGCGTTCGCTGCGCATGTGCAGGGCCAGCAGCGCGTGGCCGATCATCCAGGTGGCGAAGGCCTGCGTCTGCGCCTGGGCGGCGCTCTCGCCCCTGGCGAAGGCCCAGAGGTAGGCCGCCAGCACTGCGACGGCCAGGGAGGCGCCGCCGACGAAGATGCCTGCCTGCAGCGCCCAGTCGACGAACGGCCGACGTGGGTCGCGGGGCGGACGGGCCATTACGTCCCCCTCTGCCGGCTCGGCGGTGAAGGTCACCGAGGCGGCGAGGTCCATGAAGAGTTCCATCACGATGATCTGGATGGGCGTGAAGGGTACCGGCAGGTGCAAGAGGACGGCGATCAGCGAGGTGGTCACCAGAGCCACCTTCACCGCCAGGTAGTAGCGCACGGCCTTGCGCAGATTGTCGAAGAGCTGGCGCCCCTCGCGGACGGCCAGGGAGATGGTGGCGAAGTTGTCATCGCCCAGCACCATTCCGGCCGCTTCCTTGGCCGCGTCGGTGCCAGTCTGGCCCATCGCCACGCCGATGGCCGCCTGCCTGAGCGCTGGGGCATCGTTGACCCCGTCGCCCGTGACGGCCACCACCGCGCCCGTTGTCTGCAGGGCCTCCACCAGGCGCAACTTGTTCTCTGGCGTGATGCGGGCGTAGACCGCCACCTCGGCCGGCGCCCGTGCCAGGCCCGCCTGGTCCAGCTGATCCAGGTCGCGACCTGTCAACACCTGCTCCGCCGGCAGGCCGATCTGGCGGGCGACGGCCCGGGCGGTGTCGGGGTGATCGCCGGTCAACATCAGGACCCGGATGCCGGCCCGGCCCAGGGCAGCCACTGCCGCCGGTACCTCCGGCCGCGGTGGGTCGAGCAGTCCCGCCAGGCCGGCGAAGACTAGACTCTCCGACTTGAGGGAGGTTGCGCCTTGACTCGGTGGCAGATGTCGATAGGCCAGCGCCAGCACCCTCTCGCCGTTGGCGGCCAGTTGCGCCGCCCGCTCGAGATACTGCTGCCGGTCAGTCTCGCTCAGCGACTCCTCCCGCCCGTCCACGCGTTCCCGCACACAGCGCGGCAGGACGGTCTCCGGCGCGCCCTTCACGGCCAATAGGACACCATCCGGTTCGCCATAGACGGCGCTCGTCAAGCGCAGGGCGGAGTCGAAGTTGGCCTCGGCTAGCGGGACGGCGCCGCGCCACACCTGCCGGCCCAGGCCGGCCGCGTCCGCCGCCTCCAGGAAGGCGATGTCCGTCGGGTCGCCCAGGTAGCCGCTAGGGGCGGCGGTCGCTTCGTTGGCGAGGGTCCCGAGGGCCAGGGCCCAGCGGCCGGGCTCGCCGCCGGTGGCGGTCGCCGCGGCCGCGGGTTCCGCCTGCCCGGCCAGCCAGAGCGTCGCCAGCGCCATATGATTCTCGGTGATCGTGCCGGTCTTGTCGCTGGCGATCACCGAAACGCTGCCCAGGGTCTCCGCGGCCCGCAGGCGCTTGACGATGGCCTGGCGGCGGGAAAGGCGCAGCGCCCCCAGACCGAGGACGATCGTGATCAGGATCGGCAGCTCCTCGGGGATGGTGGCGAAGGCCAGAGTCAGGCCGGTGAGGATCATTTCGCGCAACGGCTGGCCGAAGAGAAAGCCTAGCAGCGGCACCAGGACGCTGAAGCCCAGGGCCAGCCAAACGAGCCAGCCCGAGAGCTGGCGCATGGCCACCTGCAGAGGGGTGCGGGGCTCGCGTGCTCGCGCCGCCAGTCCGGCCACGTGCCCCAACTCGGTCGCCGCACCCGTGGCCACGACGACGCCTCGGCCCCGGCCTGCCACCACCAGCGTGCCGGCGAAGGCCAGGGAGGCTCGCTCGGCCAGCTCCGCCCCGGCCGGGACCGGCGCCGCCTGCTTGAGGACCGACGCCGACTCACCGGTGAGACTGGCCTCGTCCAGCCGCAGGCCGTTGGCCGCGAGCAGACGCAAGTCGGCCGCCACTCGCTCGCCGGGACCGAGGAGCACTATGTCGCCCGGTACGACGGCTTCGGCCGGCACGGTTTCCTGCCGCCCGCCTCGCAGCACCGGCGCCGTGGGCGCGCCCAGGCGCTGCAGGGCGACTATCGCCGCCTTGGCCCGGTACTCGTTGTATACCTCGACCAGGGTGATGCCGGCGATGATGAGGAAGATGGCAACGGCGTCCTGCACCTCGCCGGACAGGGCGTAGATGACGCCCACGGCGAGCAGCAGGAGAATCATCGGCTCGGCGACCTCTTCGCGCAAGACGGACCAGAAGGTGAGCCGGCGTTCGGAGACCAGACGATTGGCACCGTACGCGACCAGTCGCCGTGCCGCCTCGGCGGCGCTCAGGCCGCTGCTCGGGTCCACGTCGAGGGCGGCCACGACTTCCTCAGCCGGCAGGCTATGCCAGTCGGCGCGGGCCGTGGTCGGGGCTTCTTCCGGAGTAGCGGCCATCACTAGCTCCCGTCGCTAAGGTCCGCGTGAATCTCGGCCACGATCTCGCCGGTGTGGGAGACATCGTAGCCACCCAGCGCCGCCGCGGCTTGCTTGAACTCCTCGCTGCGGATGGTCGCCAGCAGGGCCTGCAGGGGCGGCGTGTCGAAGTGCTCGCGAGGGATAACCAGGTCGTAGCGCTCGCTCGCCAGGGGCACGAAGTCCAGCCCCAGAGCGCGCGCTGCCGCCAGCACCGCCAGGCCCACGTCGGCCCGGCCGCCGGCCACCGCCGCCGCGACCGCCAGGTGGGTGTACTCAACCTGCTCGTAACCCCGGACGCGGCGCGGATCGATCCCCGCCTGCCGCAGATGGTAGTCGAGCAGGACGCGCGTGCCCGCCTCCCGCTGGCGATTGACGAAGGTTACGTCCTCGCGCGCCAGGTCGGCGACCGAGGAGATGCCTTTCGGATTGCCCGGCGGCACCAGCCAGCCCTGCTCGCGGTGAACCAGGTTGACCAGCATCACCTCGCGGCCGGGCAGGGCGCGGCGCACGTCGGCAATGTTGTACTCCCCCGTTTCCGGGTCGAGCAGATGGCTGCCTGCCAGGTGCGCCTCGCCCCGCCGCAACGCCGTCAGCCCGCCCAGGCTGCCGACGTGGGCGGAAGAGAGCGAAAGCTCGGGGTGGCGACGTCGTAGCTGGCTGGCCAGTAGATCTAGCGTCATGTCGTGGCTACCGATGGCGACGATAGTGCGGGCCACCTCTTCCGGCCGGCGCAGCAGTTCCACTTCGGCCTCTCCACCGGCGTGAATGCCCTCGGAGAAGCGGGGCAGGCGCACGATGCCATCGGCGCGCACCAGTGACATGATGACGCCCGCGCCGCGCGCCAGGGGAGTCGCCACCGTTTTCCCGCCCACCGTGCCCACCTTGACGCGCATGAACTCGTCCAGGCCGAGCGGCGAGAGGACCTTGCGCGTCAGGTTGGCCCTCAGGCGCGGCCGCTCCGGCGGCACCAGGCCCTGTAGCCGGTAGACGAGCGGTTTGACCAACAGCTCGCAGGCGAGGGCGGCCGAGACCGGATAGCCCGGGATGCCCACGATAGGCTTGCCCTGAGCTACCCCGAGGGCGGCAGGGTGGCCGGGCCGGATGGCGATACCGTGCACCAGCAGCTGACCCATTTCGCCGATGGCCGTGGAAGTGTAGTCCTCGGAGCCGGCGGAGGAGCCGGCGTTCACCAAGACGACGTCGTTCTCGGCCAGGGCGGCGGCCACGCCGGCGCGCAGCCGGTCGAGCTTGTCGGGCAGGATGGTCCAGCGGGTAGCCTCGGCGCCCCACTGGCGGACGAGGCTGGCCAGGACGAGCGAGTTGAACTCGACGATGTTGCCCGGTCCCAGCGGCTGGCCGACGGGCACCCCGAGTGCGCCCACGACGTCGTGGAGGTT
>JAMCYS010000079.1 GCA_023473795.1 Chloroflexota bacterium
CTAGGCAACAGCGAGCGGGCTGCGGCCGGCAGACGCCCCAGGCCCGGCCCGCCGTCGGGGAATCGACGCCGGCCGGCCAGGAAGACGACGGAACCTGCCGGCCGGCAATCCGGGGCAACGCCTCTACTTCACTTCGCTGCGCGTGAACCAGACGGCGCCTAGCCCGGCAAACACCAGGGTCGCGACCAGCGACAGGCCGATGACCGGCAGCGCCTGCGTCAGGCCCGCGGTCAGTCCCCCGTCGTCCGCCAGCGCCGCCGCCGCCCCACCAGCTCTGAAGACGCCCTTCCAGCGTGAGCGATCGATCTCTTCGGCAGATCCAGCGGTACGCTGACCGCCGACGACCCGGGACCACAGCGTGGTTGCCTTCACCTGAGCGCTCCTTCCTGCCCGAGAGACTGCGGTTGCTCCTCGTCAGGAGACGAGCCTTGTCCGCCGTCGTCTTCTCGTCTGCCGCACGGTACGGTAGAATCCAGGGGTGGGGACCGGCCGGATGGAGGGAATTGCCCCTGGCCGGATGGTTGGCCCTGAGCTAGCCTAGTGGCCAGCTAGCCCAAGCTAACCGGCGCCCCGGCTCTGCGGAAGCCCTGGCCAAAACGGGCACCATCTCAATCGTCGGCGCCTCTCCAAAGTCGGGGCAAATGTTCGCCTCGAGGACTTGAGGCCAGACTCTGGCCCACCTCGGCCGCGCGGCGCTCTACCGTCGCCGCTGCAGCATGGGTCAGAACCAGTAAGATCAACCAGAAGACGGCCGGTCCGCAGTCCCAACCGCTGTGGGTAGGCCCCGATTCCAGTCCCCGGGCCGGCGATCTTCTTGTCACCAACGTCCGCCGCAGCTAGCCGCCCATGGCGGTCTGGGGCTGGGGAACCACTTCGACTATGCGGCGCATCGCGCTCATGTCGCTCAGAGTGCCGCCGTCGGCGACGGCACAGGCGGTAATGGAGAAGTTGGCGCCCACTACCCTGACTGGGGCGGGATGGCGTGCCTGATTTCGCATTACCGCGACGACTTCCTCGATCGCCCGCGCCCGCACGACGACGCCAGGGTGAGAAGCCAAGATCCCGCCCCAATTTCGCACCGTAGCGCCGTATGAATTAACCGTCGACGCGCCCTCCTCAGGCTCAAACTGGAGCGGTCAGTCACGCCATCTAGGAGTGCATTGCCTGACTGCTCGGTAGACATGATACCGCCAGGCATGCCCTCTGGCAACGGCCAGGAACGGCACAGCAACTATCCCTCTTCGGGCCGGTGAGAAGAGCTAGCGTCCAGCCGCAGTACCGCCCTTGGGCCCCTTCGGCGTGCCGGTCTTTGAGCTGGCGGCGATGCTCTCTGAGAAGGAATGCAATTGGCTATCGATGGAGTAAGATAGGATTGGGGCAGGGAACGGTGGGCCACAGACTTGACCCTTGCCCCGGGGAAGGATGTGGCATCGATGAAGATGAGTTCTTTTGCTTGGCTCTGCCTCATCGCCACGGGACTTCTGGTCGCGGCGCTGCTGGCGACGGCCCTGCCGGCGTCGGCCCAAACCGTCGCCAGCACCATCGCAGTGGGCGCCAAACCACGCTACCTGGCCGTGAACCCCACGACCAACCGCATCTACGTCAGCAACGGCGGCAGCAACGACGTCTCGGTGATCGACGGGGCCCGCAACGCCGTGGTCGCTACCGTCGCCGTGGGCACCAACCCCCAGGGGGTCGCGGCCAATCCGGCCACCAATCGCGTTTACGTCGCCAACCTGGGCAGCGACGATGTGACAGTCATCGACGGCGCCAGCAACAAGGTGGCAGCGACCATCAAGGTCGGCAAGCGACCGCTGGGGATCGCGGTGAACTCGGTCACCAACAAGGTTTACGTCGGCGACGCAGACGGCAACGACATCTCGGTTGTCGACGGCGCCAGCAACGCCGTCGTCGCCACCATCCCCTTCGCCAGCGGACCCAACGGCTTGGCAGTCAACCCTGCCGCAAACCGCCTCTACGTCGTCACCACCGGCTCCGAGGGGGTGCTCTCGGTGATCGACACGACCGGCAACACCGTCGTCGCCACTCTGCCCTCCGGCAGCAACTCCGCCGAAGTGGCGGTGAACCCCGCCACCAACCGCTTCTACGTGACCAACACCATGATCGGCAACGTTTCGGTCTTCGACGGGGCCAACAATACCCTCATCACCACCGTCAACCTCGGCGAGCGCCCCACCGGTAGTTTCGGCGTGGCGGCGAACCCGACCACCAACCACATCTGGCTGACCACCTTCAGCCGCGGCACCAACAGTCTGGTGCTCTTCGACGGCGCCAGCAATACGGTTACCGCCACCCTGGCCAACGTGGGCAGCGGCGCCGAGGTGGCGGTCAACCCTGCTACCAACCTCATCTACGTGGTAGACACCGACAAGAACGCCATGGCGGTGCTACGGGACTCGCCGCAGGCCGGCGCCAGCCAACCGACAAAGCTGCCCAACACCGGTGAGCCCGCCCTGCCGACGTGGGCCGCCCTTGTAGCCGGGCTGGCCCTCCTGGGGCTGGGATTGCAGATCAAAGGTCGGGTTGGAGAGGGCAGGGGATCAGTCTGAGCCCGGCCACGCTGGCTGCCGCTCTGGCGCGGCTGGCACGCAATCGGTCTCCGGCCAGCACCCTGCCCGCAAGGGCTTGACTCCAGCCTGATCTACTGGGTCGACGGCCGAGGAAAAAATGGCAGACCCTGAAAGGGAGTCCGGCCGCACGAAGGTGCAAGCGGCCTATCTGGCGCTGGGCGTCGAGGAGATTCGGTCCAGGGCTCAGCGGGCGCTGGCGAATCTGGCGCGTTGCACCGGCTGCGCCCGCGTCTGCCGGGTGGACCGTCTAGCCGGCCCGGCCGGGCCCTGTCAGACCGGACGCTACGCCCGCGTCTCCACCTACTTCCCCCATTTCGGGGAAGAACCGCCCTTGAGCGGTAAGCATGGCTCGGGGACCGTCTTCTTCGGCGGCTGCAACCTCGGCTGCGTTTTCTGCCAGAACCACGAGATCAGCCACGGCAACACGGGAATCCTGGCGAGCGACGCGGAGCTGGCAGCTATGATGCTCGAACTGCAGGCCCTCGGCTGCCATAACATCAACCTGGTAAGCCCGAGCCATGTCGTGCCCCAGTTCCTCGCCGCCCTGGCGCTCGCCGTGCCGGCGGGACTGCGCCTGCCCATCGTCTACAACACCGGCGGGTACGACTCGCTGGCCGCGCTGCGCTTGCTGGACGGCATCGTGGACATCTACATGCCGGATGCCAAGTATGACGACGACAGCTTGGCCGAGCGCTTCTCCGGCGTCCCGCACTACGCGCGTATCAATCGTCTGTGCCTGAAGGAAATGCACCGTCAGGTGGGCGACCTGCGGCCGGCCGTAGGCGTGGCCAATCGCGGACTCCTGGTACGCCATCTGGTCCTGCCCGAGGGCCTGGCCGGCACCGCAGGCATCGCCCGCTTCCTGGCGGCGGAGGTCTCCCGCGACACCTACCTGAACGTAATGGCGCAGTACCGGCCATGCTATCTGGCGGCCAAATACCCACCCCTGCACCGACCTCTCGCCCGGGCAGAGTACGCCGAGGCGGTGCGAGCGGCACGCACCGCCGGGCTTTGGCGTGGCTTCCCCGAGGTTTGAGCCGGCAGGCCGCCGTGTTGTTAGTCCTCAAGACGAAACCGGACTGCCAGCGGTGGACGGCCTCTAACCTCCTGTCTGGCGGCGGCTAGTGATCCCCACCACCCGCTCCCAGGATGGCACGAATGGCAACCAGTTCGTCATCGGCGAGGCGCCACTCGGACGCACGTGCGTTGGCGACCACCTGCTCCGGCTTGCTGGCGCCCGCGGGGACCGTCGACACCGCCGGTTCGGCCAACAGCCAGGCCACGGCCAGCTCCGGCAGAGTGTGGTTCCGCTCCCGGGCGAAGGCCGTCAGCCGCTCGAGGATCGCCAGGTTCGCGGGCGTGCCGTAACGCCGATGGTAATCGCGGGCCCGGGCGAAGAAAGCCGCCCGGCTGCCCGGCGCTGGTTCCTGGTCGGGCCGGTAGTTGTCCGCGAAAAGCCCGTTCGCCATCGGGAAGTAGGGCAGCAGGCCCACGCACATCTCCCTGCAGAAGGGTAATAGCTCGCGCTCCACCTCCCGCTCCAGCAGGTGGTAGTGCGCCTGCGTGGAGACGAAGCGTTCCCATCCGTAGCGCTCGGCCAGATCGTTGCCGCGGCAGAGTTGCCAGGCCTGGTACTGCGAGGCGCCAACGTAGCGGACCTTCCCCGAGCGCACCATATCGTCGAGCGTGCGCATTGTCTCTGCCAGCGGCGTCCCGGGGTCAAAGAGGTGGACCTGATACAGGTCCACGTGGTCGGTCCGCAGACGGCGAAGGCTAGCCTCGAGCGCGTTCATCAGGTTGTAGCGCGAGGCACCGCGCTCGTTGACTCCGGGTCCCGTCGCCTGCATGCCCTTGGTGCCGACGACGACCTCGTGGCGGTGGCCGCCCAGGGCGAGCCCCAACAGCTGCTCGGCCAGCTCGCCGCCAGGCAGGGTCTCGGTCACCGGGTAGATGTTAGCGGTATCGAAGTAGTTGATGCCGCCGTCGAGGGCGGCGCCGACGATCCGCCTCGCCGTCTCTTCGCCCAGCAGCCCGAACTGCCCGCCTGTACCCAGGCTTACCTCGGAAACCATGACCCCTGACCTGCCCAGGTGGCGGTACCGCATAGCCTCATTCTCCTCCCTTCAACGCAGTGCGCTTGCCGGCCGCAGACCGGCAATGCCTCTACTCGCGCGACTGGCTGGCGACCGCACGGGCAAAGTCACGCGCGGCCTGGTTGTACTGCTCCAGGCGTTCCCGCAGGCAGGCGTGTCCCGCCCCCGCGATGGTGCCCAGCCTCCCGTTCGGCGCAGCTCCAGCGTCTCAAACCTGCCCGGTTCGCTGTCCATCGCAGCCAGCAGGCATTCACGCAAGACGCACCGCAAGTATACGACAGCACGGTCGGCGAGTCGTGGCCCGTCAAGGCCGCCATCGTGAGCAATGTTGCCGACGCGGTTCGTAGCCGGAGTCGGATTGGCCAGGTGGCCAGGTGGCGGTCTGTGCCACTGGCCGATCCACTATCTGCCAGGAGCCGGTACGATACTCTGGCAGTGCCTGCAAATCCCATCGGCGATCGGTCGCGCAAGCTGACCGTCGACGACGAATATGTCCGCTCGCCAATCGCGTGACTGCGATTCCCGGCCGTTGGTCCGTCCGGGCCCAGCGCAGGTGTCGCTACTAACTTGCCATGCAAGGTACCATGTGTTACAATGCCGCTATGGACGAGGGTACGTTTGCCAGCCAGGCGTTGATCACCCAGATGCGCAAGGGTGCGGTCGAGTACTGCATCCTGGCGCTACTCGCCCGCCAGGAACGCTATGGCTACGAGCTGGCGCAGGCCCTGTCCAGCGTCGACGGTATGCTGGTGAGCGAGGGCACGGTCTATCCGATCCTCGGTCGCTTGAAACGCGACGGGTTGGTGCTGACCGAGTGGCGCGAGTCCCGGGTGGGACCGCCGCGCAAGTACTACCGGCTCACGGCCTCGGGCAGCGCGGCCCTGCGAGCCTTCGAGTCAGAATGGCGGGTCTTCGCCAACGCAGTCGAGACCTTTCTCGATGAAGGAGAGTCACCATGAACGAGCGAGAGCGGCGCCAGATAGTCGACGACTACCTGCGCTGGCTGGCCGAAGCGCTGGGCGACGGCCCGGCGGCGCGGCGGGAGTTAATCGAGGATGTGCGCGGCCACATCGAAGAGGCCTGGGCCGGCGCTCCCGAGCACAACCGGGCCGCGCTGCTGAACATACTGGAGCGCCTGGGCGAGCCCGAGGCGCTGGCGCGGGAGGAGTACGAGCGCCTGGGTCTCACGCCCGCCGGGCGAGAAGGCGAGGACGAAGTGCTCTCCTGGGCCGCGGTGGTCATCACAGTCGTCTTCTGGCCGCTGGGCGTGGTCCTCTCCTGGTTCTCGTCCCGTTGGTCGGTGTGCGACAAGGCGATAGCCACCATTTTGCCGGTGCTCGGGCTACTCCTGGGGCTGACGCTGAGCGCGGCGACGTTCATCGCGGTTGAGCGGGGCGTGGCCCAGCCGGCCCCCGCCACGGTAGAACGGACAAACCCGGCGCCCGAAAGCGCCCCGACGGCGCCAGCACCCGACCGCGGCAGCAACTGGGGCGTGCTCGCCACCGCCCTGGCGTTCTACGGGTTCCTGGGCGCGCCGCTGACGACCGCGGCCTACCTGGCGCTGCGTCTATGGCGCAGGACGCGCTCAGGGAGGACGCTCGCGCCCCTACTCGTCGGCACCTTCCTAACGGCCATGCTGCTGCTGGTCTTGTTCTTGCCGGCGCAGGTGGCGCCCGGCGCCGTGCAGGTGGTTCCCCGGCCCGCCTCCACTAGCATCCAGGAACTGCACTAGAGAGAGCGACGGTTCCACTGCCTGTCCTTGAGGCACGACCGCCGCCCGGCCTGACGCCAGATGGGGAAGGCGGGCCGATCAAGACGGCCGTCACTCAGAGGCCCTGCGTAGCTCGGTGCGCTCGTCTTCTCGCTGTCGGCCGTGAGCTGCTTCGTCTTCCTCCGCCGCTTTCGCGAGGACCCGCGGTGGCGGTCGCTGCGATGGTGGACTCTAGCCGCCGAGACGACAACCGCCGCATCCGTCGTCCTCATGTCGGTCGGACCCTCACGGCCGCCCGCGGCGCCGAACGCCTTCAACCGCTGGAACGGCCTCATTCAACGAACGGCGCTCGTCCCGTTCCTGATCTGGCAATTCATCTTCGCGCTGGCACTCCATACGCGAAGCAACCGGGAAGCGCGGTAGCCCGCTGCCGAAACAGCTATGCCTTCCCCGCGGCCAGGGGCGCGTCCAGGAAAGGCGGGATGATCGCCAACAGCAGATCGGCACGCTCCACCAGCGAAACGTGCGTCGTGCCGGGGAGCACGGCGAACTGGGAGCGCGGCAGGCCGGCGGAATCGCCGGCGACTCCGCCGCCCAGCAGGCGGAACATCTCCACGGCGTGCTCGGGCCGGACGATGTCGGAGTCTCCAATGATGAGCAGAACCGGCGCCCTGAGCGAGCGAACGGCCTCGGCCGGCCAGTCCTGGAGATTCCGATCCAATTCCTTCACCCTGGCGACCAGCTTGGGCCAATCCTCGGGCCGGGGCGCTATCCGGGCGTATTCCTCCTGCCAGGGCGTGCCGACCATCTGCTCGGGCCGCAGGCCCTCGATTCCCTCCAGTAGTCCGGGGTGAAATTCTTCCCTGTTGTACGTGACCGAGGCGAGCACGAGTTTGCGTGCCACGTCGGGGTAGCGCAGGGCAATCTCCAGGGCGACGCCCGCTCCCAGGCTGTAGCCGAAGAAGTCGGCCTCTTCGATACCGAGCTGCCGCAGGGCGGCCACGCTGTCGTCCGCCATCTGACTGATCGTCAGGGGCCGGTCGACGTCGGCCGTGTGCCCGTGCGCCTGCTGCTCCAGGGAAATGACCCGGCGAGTCTCCGCCAGGGCCGGCAGCAGACGTCCGAACGAGGTGCCGGTCGCCGAGAGGCTGCCGTTCAGCAGCACCAGCGGGCGCCCGGCGCCGTGAATCTCGTAGTACATTTCGAGGCCGTTGACCGGGGCGTACCCAGTCCGGGGAGCGGTGTCTCTCATCGCGCTACCTCTCCGACTCTTGCTGTGAATGACGGCTACTGGCCCTCGGCCAGTCTAGCCTCTACATATTCCTTGAGCGCCAAGGCGTTGTTGTGCTCCGTGTCCCGCGCCCCGTAGAGCAAGACCACGTCAGCCTGCCGGGCGGCCTCCAGAAGCGGTTGCCAGACCTCAGGCGTGGCGTCGAGCTCGGCAAAGTAGCGTCGCCTGAACTCCTCCCACTTGGTGGGGTCGTGGTGGGACCAGCGACGCAGGGCGTCGCTGGGGGCGGCCTCCTTAGCCCAGGCGGTGAGCTGTAGCGTTTCGCGCTTCACGCCCCGCGGCCACAGCCGGTCCACCAGAAAACGGGCGCCGCCGTCCGGGGGCGGTGCCCCGTATACGCGCTCGATATAGATCACGCCCTTCCCTCCTCCTACTGCCGGGTGCCCCCAGGCAGACCAACGCAGCGTAGTGTATCCGCGCGGGGGACAAACCCACGACGCCCGTTACTCTTTCTTAGCCGCGTCCCCTATCCGCCGCGCCTTGTCCTGGAGGTTGTTTCTCCCAATAGTGGCCGCGGACTTCATCTCCTGGCCCAGTTCCCGGGCCACCTCGCCGGTGGCGCGCGCGACCCGTTGGGCGCGCCCCTGGAGCCCGCGCCTTCCTTGCGCCGATGGCTCCTCTGCCGGGGCCCAATCGCCGGAGAAGTACCAGTAGGCGGTCAGCCAGCCGATGGCGACGCCCACGATCAGTCTGAACATCGCTCCTCGCCTCCGTTCCCCTTGGGGTGGATTGCCAATAAGCGCTGCGCACAAGGCGTGCCGGGGGGCGGCGACGCCGGCAGCCGATGGCTGTCTTCCTCCCCAGGCGCGCCCGCCAGGCCCGGGCCTCGCTTTCCACAGGCTACGGGCTGCCGCTGCCAGCAGCCGGCCCGGAGGCCGGCCGCTGGGGACTGCTGGCCGGCAGCAGCAGGTCCGCCATGACGGAGAGATGGTCGGAGCCGGGGACGTCGACCACCTGAGCCCCGGTAGGGATCCAGCCGGCGGACGTGAAGACGTAGTCGAGTCGGACCACCGGCAGGTACAGCAAGTCGATACCCCCGCCCTGCGACGGCCAGCCGTCGAAGTCGCCGCGGCTGGGGAAAGTGTTGCTCAGCCCCCACCCGGCCTCCCGGTAGACGTCGTTCAGCATTCCCCCCAGCAGCCGGTAGGTCGCGTCCCGGTCGCTGAGGTTAAAGTCGCCCAGCACGATCAGCGGGGTAGCGATCGTCTTCACCCGGGCCACGATGGCGCGCAGTGCCTGGTCGCGCCTGCTCGTGTCGAACCGCGTCGGCACTGGGATGGGGCCGACCCTACGCAGGCCAAGGGTCGGCCGCGTGGGATGGACGTTGAGGACCGTCACCACCTGCCCATCGAAGTCTACCGTTGCTTGCTGGCAGGGGCA
>JAMCYS010000056.1 GCA_023473795.1 Chloroflexota bacterium
AGGGCATTCTCTATTGCTGCCAGGCCGTGGCCCCGGCGCTGGAGAAGCAGCCCGGCGGCAAGATAGTCAACCTGGCCTCCATCGCCGCCAAGACGGCCGGCACGGCCTTCGTCCACTACAACGCCAGCAAGGCCGCCGTCGTCGCCCTCACCCGCTGCCTGGCGGTGCACTTCGCCCCGTTTGCCGTAAATGTGAATTCAGTCTGTCCGGGCATCGTCGACACTCGCATGTGGGAGTACCTGGACTACGAGCTAGGCGAGTCCCAGGGGCTGGCTAAGGGCGAGGCCCTGCGGCAGCGCGTGGCTCGCGCCCTCGTCAACCGAGTCGAGAAACCCGAGGATGTCGCCGGCGCCGTCGCCTATCTTTGCTCGCCCGACGCCGACTACATCACCGGCCAGTCGATCAACGTCTGTGGGGGGATGTACCTGCAATGAACGGCGAATACTTCCATCGCGCCGCCGGCGGCACACGCTTGTGGATCAACAACCCCACCGGCGCCGACACCGTCAGGGCCCTGGCCGTGGGCGCCGTCGGCGCCACCACCAACCCCACCTACCCTGGCTTTCTGCTCGCGAACGAGCCGGATTTCCTACTACCGTTGGTCGGCCGGGCCCTGCGTGAGACGCCCGACGACGACGCGGCCGCCGAGCGGGTCTACCAGTCGGCCGTGTGGCGCAACCGCGACCTTTTCCTGCCCCTCTACCGGGAGAGCGACGGCCGGGCCGGCTTCGCCATCATCCAGGGCGATCCCCGCCAGGACTCCGACGTCAATCATATCATCGCCGAAGCCCTGCGCCACCACGCCCTGGGCGAGAACGTCATGGTCAAGCTGCCCGCCAACGTGGCCGGCGCCGCGGCGCTCCAGCAGCTCGTTCCCCAGGGCGTCCCCATCTGCGTCACCGAGGTCATGGGTGTGCCCCAGGCCGTCTACATCTGGGAAGCCTACCGCCGTGCCGCCAACGCCAGCGGTCGCCGGCCGCCCTTCGTCGTGGCCTTCATCGCCGCGCCGCTCGACCGCTACCTCGCCGCCTACGTCGAGCGTGAGAAGATCGCCATCGCCCCCCGGGTGCTGGCCCAGGCCAGCTTCCTGGTCGCTCGCGAGGGCTACCGCCTCTTCAAAGAGCGCGGCTACGACGGCGTCTGCCTCGTCGGCGGGGCTTCGACTCCCGCCTACTTCAGCGAGTTCGTCGGCGGGGAGATGCACGTGACGATGAACTGGGCCGAGGTCCAGGCCCTCCTCGACGCCGATGGGCCCCTGGACCCGCGACTCTTCGCCCCGCCCGAGCCGGCCGTGCTGCGCGAGCTGAGCGAGAAGCTGCCCGATTTCCGCCGCTCCTACTACGAGGATGCCCTCTCGCCAGCGGAGTATCCGGGCTACGGCCCGCTCAACTTCTTCCGGGACATGTTCGTCCAGGCCTACGGCAAGTTCGTGGCGGCGCTGGCGGCTCGCCGCACAGAACTACAGGCCTAACTAACCATCGTCCGCTGGTCGGTGAGCCGCCGACAAGAGCGATCGGCGGCTCACCGACCAAGGATCTGCTGCTGATAGTCCCGCATAGTCGATCCTTGAGCCGCAATCTTCTCTCGAGCCCGCTTGAGCGGGCTTTGTTTCTTCAGCCCGGCGCTTCAGCGCTGGGCGGAGCTCCTTCTCCCAGAGGAATAAGGAGCCCCCGCCTACCCGCCGGACACCACCGGCAGAATGGCCAGCGCATCCCCGTCTGCCAGCCCGGTTTCCAGACCATCGGCGAGGAAGATGTTGCGGTTGTTGACGAGGATGGCCACCTCGGTCGCGATGCGGCCGTCCGCGTCGTAGACGGCCCGCCCCCAGGCAGCGCCGTAGCGGCCGCCGAGCGCCTGCAGCGCCGCCGCCACCGTCGCGCCGGGCGCCAGCTCTATTTCGCTCGGCGCGTCGCCGGCCAGGTCTCTCGCCGCGCCGAGCAGGGTCAAGCGCACCCGCACCGGCACACCTAGCCTGCCGCCAGGGCCCCAGACGCGCGCAAGGCCTCGGCCACGTAGCCCAGATCCAGCGCCTGCAGCTTCTGCTCGCTCGGCACCCCGTCCTCGGTCCAGCCGCAGGCGGCGTAGAAATCATCCAGCAGGCGATCCTGGTCCTCCAGGCTGACGGTCTCGCCGGCCGAGCCGCCCTCCGGCAACCCCTCCCGGAACCGCGCCGGCAGCACGTCGTCCCGGCGGTCGCTGCCCTCGCGCACGTTCCAGGCGCGCGCCAGGTTGTTGGCCCGCTCGCCCATCGCCAGCACCTCGGCGGCGGTCAAGTCCTCCCAGCCGGTGATCGCCGCCACGATCTCCACGACGGTGCTGAGCGTGAAGCGTCCCATCGCCGGTTCGATCACCTGCTGGCAGAGGCTGAGCGAGTTCAACGCCGTGTGCAGGTCGCAGGCCTTGCGCATCAACTCTCCTTTGCCCTCGACCGCGAGCCGGTCGAGCGGCGCCACGATGCCGGCCTCGGGCACCGCGTTGGGCCGCTCGAAGGACGTGTCGTGGGCCGCCTCCGTGTGGCAGGCCCCCCGCGGGCTGGCCGCGGTGTAGATCAAGGTCAGGCCCTTCTTGCCCCGCGGGTCGTGCAGCGCCAGCTCCAGCCCCCGCACGTGCATGGCGAACTCCGCCGAACCCTGGCCCACTCGCTGGGCGGCGGCGCGCACCCCCTCGGCCAGCAGGTCGCCACCGCCCTCGCGGCGGCCGATCTGCTCCAGCAGCGCCAGCACGGCCCGCCCGTCGCCCCAGCGCGCTGCCACTCCCCCCAGGTCCTTGGCACTGAGGATGCCCTTCTCGTAGCACTCCATCGCCCAGGCCACGACCACGCCGGCCGAGATGGTGTCGATGCCGTAGGCGTTGCACAGCTGGTTGGCGGCGTTAATCGCCACCAGGTCGTCGATCAGACAGAGGGAGCCAAAGGCCGCCACCGTCTCGTACTCCGCCCCGCCGTAGCGGCCGTCGATGGGCCCGTAGGGGCTGTCCTTCAGGTCGACCTGGCGGTGGTGGGGAATCGGACAGCCCTCGCAGCGGATGGTGCCCGTGAGGATGGTCCGCGCCAGGGCCTGGCCCGAGATCTTTTCCGCGCCGGCGAAGACGCCGCTCTGGAAGTTCTTGGTCGGCAGGATGCCCTGCGCCTGTAGCCCGGGGATGCCGCCGCTGGTGCCGTAGGTGGCCAGCTGCTGCGCGCCCGGGTTGGCGTGCCGGTCGCGGTTCATCCAGCGCGCCAACCCCTTCACCTTCTCCGGCTGGGCCACCGGCACCTCGCCCGTGCCCCGTGCCACGACCGCCTTGAGGTTCTTGGCTCCCATCACGGCGCCCAGGCCTGTGCGCCCGGCCGCCTTGTGCTTGTCGCTGAGGATAGCGGCGTACTTCACCAGGCGCTCGCCCGCCGGGCCGATGCAGGCCACCCAGGCCCGCTTGTCGCCGACCTCCTGCTTGAGGGCGTCGTCGGTCTCGCCCGTGGTCTTGCCCCACAGGTGCCCGGCGTCCCTGATTTCCGCCCGCCCGTCGTTGATCCAGAGATAGGCCGGCGTCTCCGCCTTGCCCCCCACGACGACGGCGTCGTAGCCCGCCTTCTTTAGCTCCCGGCCAAAGGAGCCGCTGCAGTTGGACTCGCCGAAGAGCCCGGTGAGCGGCGACTTGCCCAGGACGATGAAGCGGGTGTTGCCCGGAATCGCCGTCCCCGTGACCGGCCCGGTGGCGAAGATCACATTGTTGTCCGGCCCCAGGGGATCGATCCCCGGCGCCAGCTCCTCGAACATTATCCTGGCGCCCAGGCCCCGCCCCCCCACGTAGGTGCGGGCCACCGCGGCGTCCAGGGGCTCCTCCCGTAGCGTGCGCTTGCTCAGGTCAACGCGCAGTATCTTGCCGGCAAAACCGTACACGACAGACTCCTTTGCCACTAGCGATGTTGTTTGGTTGTTATGAGAAAGAGCGTTTGTCTCGCCCTACTTCATCCCCGATAAAACTATCCCCTGCACGAAGTAGCGCTGCGCCAGCAGGAACATAAGCAGCGCCGGCAGGAATAGAATGAGCGCCCCGCCGGCCATGTAGTTCCACTGCACCCACTGCTCCTGGTTGAAGAGAATCAACCCGAGCGGCAGCGTCTTCATTTCCAGCGTCGTGGTGATGATCAACGGCCAGAGGAAGTTGTTCCACTGGTAGATGAACGTGAACAGCCCGTCCGTCGCCAGCACCGGTTTGCACTGGGGCAGGATAATGCGCCAGTAGATGCCGAACTCGCCGCAGCCGTCGGACCGCCCCGCCTCCAACAGCTCGTTGGGGATCGGCTGGATGAACTGCCGCATCAGGAAGATGCCGTAACCGCTCATAATGAATGGCATGGTCAGCCCCTGATAGGTGTTCACCCAGCCCAGCTGTGCCGAAATGAGGTACAGCGGGATCATGCGCACGAAGAACGGCAGGATCAGCGTGCTCACGATTGCCATGAAGAGGGGATCTCGCCCCCGGAACCGGTACTTGGCGAAGACGAAGCCGGCGAGCGAATCGAAGAAGATGTGCGCCGCCGACACCGAACAGGCCACGATGAGGCTGTTGACGAGGAAGCGGCCAAACGGGGCGGAGTTCCACACCCGCACGTAGTTGGAGAACAGCAGCTCCTTGGGCACCAGTGGCGGCGGAAAGTGGAAAATCTCTTCCATGCTGGAGAGCGACAACGCCACCATATAATAGAATGGGAAGGCGGCGATAATGCCGACCACGATCAGCAACAGGTAGATCAGCCCGTCTTTGCCCAGTCGGGAGAACCTGACGCGGGCAGTTTTCGCGGGGAGCGCCAGTTCGGCCCGCATCTCAGTACTCCAACTCAGTTTGCCACCAACGGAAGAGTACGCCCGTGATGGCAAAGACGATGGCGAACATCGCGAAAGCAATCGCCGAGGCATAGCCCAGGTTCAGGTGCGTGAAGGCCACGTTGTAAATGTAGTAGGAGGCCAGGTTGGTAGCGTTGGCCGGGCCGCCGACGGTCATCACATACGGTTGGATGAAGGTTTCAGACATGTTGATGATCGTCATGATCAGCACGAAGAACGTCGTCGGTGCCAGCAGCGGCAGGGTGATGTTGCGGAAGACGGCGATGGCCCCCGCGCCGTCCACCTTGGCCGCATCGTAGAACTCGCCCGGAATGGCCTGGAGCCCCGCCAGGAAGAGCACCATGTTGTAGCCGGTGTTCCACCAGACGGTGACGATGATGATCGCCAGCAGCGCCAGATCCGGGTCGTTCAGCCAGCCCACGGGCGGGATGCCGACCAGCGAGAGCAGGTAGTTGAGAATGCCCAGCTGCTTGTCATAAATAACCGACCAGACCAGGGCAATGATGACCATGGACGTCATGTAAGGAAAGAAGATGATCGCCCGGAAGGCGATGCGCAAACGCAACTTCCGGTTCAGCAGCAGAGCCAGCGCCAGACCGAAGACGATGCAGCTGCCGCCCGCGCCCAGCATGAACCAGAACGTTGTCAGCAGCGACTGGTGGAAGACCCTGTCGGTTAGCAGCCGGGCGTAGTTGTCCAGGCCGTTGAAGGCCCCGCCGCCCAGCGGGCCCACGCCCGCGAAGAAGGTCATCCCGAGGTCGGCCAGGATGGGCAGGGCGAAGAAGAGAAAGAAGTAGATCAGTGCCGGCGAGAGAAAGAGGTAGGCGATCCTCGCCTCCCGCCGGCCCCAGAAACCCTTCTTGGCCCGTGGTTGGATGGGAGAAGTGATGGCGCTCAATGGTGGCCCTCCGTTAGCCGCTAGGGGTTAGCCGATATGTCCGTCCGCTACGGTAGGGGCCGGACTCCGTGCCGGCCCCGTGCTTGGGCAACCAACGGAGCGGGGCGGGCACGGAGTCCCGCCCCTACGAGTAGCGACGGGAGCAGCGCCCCGCCCACCCTCTGCCGTTCGCCCTACTTGCTCAGCAGCTCGTTCGCCTGCTGCGTGTACTTCGTCAGGGCGTCCTTCGGCGTCATCTTGTTGAAGATGATGTTGTCGAACGTTTCCTGCCAGAGCGTGGTGTACACCTCGCCCTTGCCCGTGAGCCGGATGCCCGCGTTATAGTCCGCCGCATAGGCAGCGGCCTCGGCGAAGGGCTTGATCCACTCGTTGCCCTGCACGTCCGCGTGGCTCGCCCACGACTTGCGCGGCATAACCATGTCCGCCTCCTTGGTCACCTTTAGCTGCCACTCCAAGGAGACGAGCTTCTTCATGAACTCCCAGGCCAGGTCCTTGTTCTTGGACTTGGCGGGAATAAGCAGGCCCATGCCGTAGGAGGTCGTCGCCTGCACCTTGCCCTTGGCCGGCGTCGCGATTCCCCACTTGAAACTGACGTTAGCGCCCTTGATCGGCTTGATGTCCCAGGGGCCGGAGGTGATCATTGCCACCTTGCCCGCCTTGAAGAGGTCGGGCGGGTTGTTGGAGCCCGTCTCCACCTTGGGCTCGGCGGCCACCTTTTGCTTCCAGATCATGTCCTGCTGAAACTGCAGGGCCTCGATGGCCTCCGGCGAGTCCGTGAGCACCTTCTTGCTCTTCGCGTCGTACCACTTGGCGCCGTTCTGGAAGTACCACATCCAGCCGAAGCGCTGCTGGTAGTGCTCCACGTAGCCCCAGACATCCGTCGTGGTGCCCGTGCGCTTGGTCAGCTTCTGCGCCGCGTCCAGGAACTCCTGCCAGGTTGTCGGCGGTTTGGCGATGCCGGCGGCCTGGAACATGTCCTTGTTGTAGTAGAGGCACAGGTTGGTGTAGAACATCTGGAAGCCGTAGTGCACGCCATCCAGCATCTGCCTTTCGACTGCCGTGGCCTGGAAGTCGTCTGGATAGCCGATGGCCTTGCCGTCACGTTCCAGGTACTTCGTCAGCGGCTCCACGTAGCCCATTTTGGCCATTTCCTGGGTCATGAAGTCCTCTTCCACGAAGTCGGAGGGCGTGCCGGCGGCTGCCGTAGCCAGGAACTTGGTGCGGATCTCCGGCGGCTGCATATACTCGAACTGGACCTTGGCGTTGAACTCCTTCTCGAAGCTCGCCACCAACTCGTCGAGCGCCGTGTACTTGTGGGCCGAGTTCCAAAGCACGTTCAAGTTGCCGCTGGGCTTGGCCGCGGCGGGCGCCTGCGTCGCCGCTGGCTGCGCGGGCGTCTGCGCGCAGGCAGCCACCAGGGGTAGCGCCGCGGCCACGCCGGCCGCCGCCGTCAGGTCGCGGAGGAAGGCCCGTCTGCTGAGGGAACGAGAGCACCATTGGTTCGCCATCTGCTGTGACCTCCTACTTACTCCACCATGCCGCATTCGCCGGGCATCTAGCGTATTGCCAACCGCTACGCGCAGACTCTAGCACACGATGCCCTAGGAATCAATGGCAGGCTGCCATGTCCGGTCGGCATGTCGCCGCCTCCACACCTCGCCTCTTCCCCAATCTCCACCCTACCCACCCGACCAGGCCAAAGCCCCGCCATTTGCCGGGTGACAGCGCCCCTCGTTTCCCGTACACTCATTACGATATCTAGGCATGAAGGAGGTCCCGCGGTGCCCACGAAATCTATGGCCGATATCGAGGAGTTCTACCGCCAGAAGCGCCTGGCGGTGCTTGGCGTTTCCCGCAACGAGAAAGAGTACAGCCGCATGGTCTTCCGCTCTCTCAAGGAGCGCGGCTACGACGTCGTGCCGGTCAACCCCAATGCGACCGAGGTGGACGGCGTGAGCTGCTACGCCAGAGTTGGCGAAGTGACGCCCGCCGTGGACGGCGCCCTAGTGCTCTTGCCGGCGGGAGGGGCAAGCTTGGCCCTGCGCGAGTGCGCCCAGGCCGGTCTCAAGCGCATCTGGCTGCGCAACGACGTCGCGGGCGCCAAAGAGTTCTGCCGGCAGAACGGTGTCCAGCTCATCTCGGGCCACTGTCCGTTCATGTTCATGCCCAATACGCCGTCCTTTCACCAGTTCCACGCTTTCCTCAACAAACTGATCGGCAAGTACCCGAGCTAGGGCCACTCCGGCGTGTCACATTTCCGGCGCTGCCTCGTTCAACCCTGGCGAGACGATGGCCCGCGAACCATCGCCCGAATAGCCAGAGGAGGGCAATTAGCGTGAGGCAGCGAATCTTGCGTCTGTGGGCCACACTGGGCCCGGCCGTGTTCGTCTACGGTTGCCTTTGCGGGCAGGCTTGCCAAGACAACCTGTGGTTGTGGCACAACCCGCCATGGCTTCGGTAGTTCCTGGGTAGGCCTCGGTCGAACCCGCTCCCACGCGAGCCGGCTGGCGGAAGCTTCCGCCAGCCGGCCGATTCTTCTTAATCGCCCCAGCGCTTCGCCTCGCCGCCAAGTTCGCCGCAGCTAGTCCTAATTAGCTATACCTAGGTAGTACTGTCTAGTAGTCTAAGTACTATTTACACCAGCCGGGAAATGGCCCGTTGGGAGGATTGACGCTTTTCGTACCGTAAGGTCTAATAAATTACGATTCTCGTACTCCACAGGTGGGATTGCGACGGATGACAGCAAGGGCGCTGGACTACCTAGATAGGAAGATCGTCGCTCTGGTCCAAGAGGACGGGCGCATCCCCAACCTCGCGATGGCCCGCCAGCTCGGGGTCACCGAGGGCACCGTCCGCAAGCGGCTCGAGCGCCTTATTGCCGACGGCTTCGTCCGCGTCACCGCCGTCGCCGACCCCACGATGTTCGGCTACCACATCCACACCATGATCGGCATCCAGACCGACCCCGGGCGCGGCGCCGAAGCTGCCGCCAGTCTCTCCCTTATGCCCGAGGTCCTGGCCGTCTACCTTACCTCCGGCTCCTACGACCTCCTCGTGGAGGCGGTTCTACCCTCCAACGAGGATTTTCTCTCTTTTCTCAACGACCGCTTGGGCGCCGTCGCCGGCGTCCGCCGGTCCGAGGCCTATCACGTCTTGAAGGTTCTGAAGCGCGCCCGTGATTGGCGATTGCCGGCCCATCCCGCCGAGTTCGCCCCGGGCATGGTGGCAAGCGAGAGAGCCTAGACCGCTGCCGGCGGCCGGCTGCCAGCCGTCTGCCGGTTCTCAGGAGGTGATCGTCGGAACAACTATTTGGCGCTAAGCGTCCCCGGGCCTGGCTGGGCGGGCAGCCGCGCCCGTAACCTCAGCGATGAAATGGAGGAGAGTATGGTCGACAATGCCCTGTCACCCCACGGCGGTAAGATCGTGGAACGGGTGGTGCCAACGCCAGCCGAGAAGCTGCGCGGCCTGACCCAGGTCCCCATCCGCGGGCCTCAGGCGCGCGAGTGTCTCGGCATCGCCTATGGCTTCTTCTCGCCCCTCGAGGGCTTCCTGACGGCCGCCGACGTCGACTCGGTCGTCAAGAACATGACCCTCGCCAGCGGCTACGTCTGGAGCATCCCCCTCGTCTTCGACCTGTCCGAGGGCCAGATCAAGGAGATGGGGATCAAAGAGGGCGGCAAGCTGCTCCTCACCTACCAGGACCAGCCGTTCGCCACGCTCGACGTCGAGGAGATCTTCTCCTACGACAAGGAGCTGATGGCCAAGAACGTCTACGGCACCACCGACCCCAAGCACCCGGGAGTCAAGCGCACTCAGGCCTACCAGGACAAGTTCGTTGGCGGCAAGGTCACGATCGTCAACCCGCCGGTGATCAACCCGCCCTTCGACGGCTTCTGGTTCCCTCCCAAGGCCCAGCGCGAGCTCTTCGCCCAGCGCGGCTGGAAGAAGGTCGTCGCCCACCAGACGCGCAATGTGCCCCACGCCGGCCACGAGTGGCTGATGAAGGGCGCCTGGTTCGCGGCCAACGCCGACGCCATCTTGGTCAACCCCGTCATCGGCGAGAAGCGGCCCGGCGACTACATCGACGAGGCCATCTTGCTCAGTCACGATATTCTGCGCAAGGCCGGCTATTTCCGCGAGGATATCCACACCACCTCGCTCCTGCTCTGGGACATGCGCTATGCCGGCCCGCGCGAGGCCGTATTCCACGCCATCGTGCGCAAGAACCTGGGCTGCACCCACCACATGTTCGGTCGTGACCACGCCGGCGTGGGCACCTACTACGACACCTACGCCGCCCATCGCATCTTCAATGAACTGCCCGACCTGGGCATCTACCCGGTAAAGACGCTCGAGTGGTGGTACTGCCCGGTCTGCGCCGGCATCGCCTACGAGGAGCAGTGCGCGCACAAACAAGAGGCTCAACGCTTCAGCGGCAGCCTCATCCGCAGCATCATCGAGGACGGGGTCAAACCGCCGCGCCTCATCTTCCGCCCCGAGGTCTTCGACCTGGTCATGGAGAGCGCGGAGAAGTACGGCCACGGCTCGCCGTTCGTCAACGAGGCCTACCTGAAGCGGCCCGACCCGGTGATGACCATCCCGGCGATGCAGCTCTAGGCCGGCGCGAACGCGAGAGAAGGAGAGCGGCATGAGCGAAGAAGTCTATCCGATCAACATCTGGATCAACGAAGAGCGCTTCGAGAAGGTCAGAGTCGCTGGCCTGGCCGAGCTGACTAAGGATGTCTTGGCGGGTTTGAAGGTCATCCAGGTGCCCGCGTCGGTGGCCGAAAAGGATGCCCTGCTGTCCAAGTTCCCCAAGGCCAAATGCGACACCGCCACCACCAAGACCATCGAACTATTGCCCAGGGAGGTGAAGGACCAACTACTCGATCTGGCGCTCGAGCAGCGCAACGTCAACGTGGCCGGTTTGTTCTTGGAGAAGCTAGAGGCCAAGAAATAAGGCCCGACGCCGCGGGCAGCGCCGCCAAAGGTCACCGCTGGCCGCCGCGCCCGCCCGCAAAGTAAAGCGAGGAAGGGAGAGTAATGCCAAGCTTCATCAACCCCGAAAAGTGCGACGGCTGCAAGGCGCAGGACAAGACAGCCTGCCAGTACGTCTGCCCGAACGACCTGATGGTCTTGGACAAGGCAACGAACAAGGCCTACAATCAGGAGCCGGACCTCTGCTGGGAGTGCTACTCCTGCGTCAAGATCTGCCCCACCCAGGCCATCGACGTCCGCGGCTACGCCGACTTCGTGCCCCTGGGCGGCAGCGTCACCCCCCTGCGCGGCACGGACTCGATCATGTGGACGGTCCAGTTCCGCAACGGCAAGATCAAGCGCTTCAAGTTCCCCACCCGCACCAAGCCCGAAGGGGCCATTCAGCCCTTCGCCGACATGCCGGAACCCACGCCTGAGGGACTCAAGGCGCAGGAGCTGGCTGGTGAGCCCAAGTGGCTCATGATCGAGAAGATGGCCAGGCTGGAGGATAAGGGCTAATGGAACCAACAGTCGAAGTCGTCAAGAGTGATGTCCTGGTCGTCGGCGGTGGCATGGCCGGTTGTGGCGCCGCTTACGAGGCCAAGTATTGGGGCAAGAACCTGAGAGTCGTCCTGGTCGAGAAGGCTGCTACCGAGCGCTCCGGCGCCGTGGCCCAGGGCCTCTCCGCCATCAACACCTACCTCGGCCAGCGCTGGGGCGAGAAGACGCCGGAAGACTTCGTCCGCTACGTGCGCACCGACCTAATGGGCATCGTGCGTGAGGACCTCGTCTACGACGTCGCCCGCCACGTCGACTCCTCGGTGCACCTGTTCGAGGAGTGGGGCCTGCCGATCTGGAAGACCGACGAAGGCAAGTACGTCCGTGAGGGGCCCTGGCAGATCATGATCAACGGCGAGTCCTACAAGCCCATCGTGGCCGAGGCCGCCAAGACCGCCATCGGGGCGGAGAACCTGTACGAGCGCGTCATCGTCACCCACCTGCTGAACGACCCCAACGACCCCGGCCGCGTCGCCGGCGCCGTCGGCTTCAGCGTGCGCGAGAACAAGTTCTACGTCTTCCAGGCCAAGTCGGTGATCGTCACCTGCGGCGGCGCTACGCTCCTCTTCCGCCCCCGCTCGGTCGGTGAGGGCCTGGGCCGCACCTGGTACGCCATCTTCGACACCGGCTCCACCTTCGCCATGATGGCCCAGGTCGGCGCCGAGATGACCCAGATGGAGAACCGCTTCATCCCCTCGCGCTTCAAGGACGGCTACGGCCCCGTCGGTGCCTGGTTCCTGCTACTGAAGTCCACCGCCACCAACGCCTACGGCGAGAACTACATGGTGACCCAGGCCGACGAGCTGAAGAAGTACGAGCCCTACGGCTCGGCCAAGCCCACGCCGACCCCGTTGCGCAATCACCTGATGCTCACCGACATCCTCGCCGGCAAGGGCCCCATCTATATGCGCACCGACGAGGCCCTGGCGC
The DNA here is from genome assembly GCA_023473795.1 of Chloroflexota bacterium. Classification (GTDB taxonomy): domain Bacteria; phylum Chloroflexota; class UBA6077; order FW602-bin22; family JAMCYS01; genus JAMCYS01. The sequence goes on from JAMCYS010000056.1 coordinate 12,190, forward strand.
GTCTCTCCGGCGGCGACAAGAAGAAACTGCGCTCCCTGGAGAGCGAGGCCTGGGAGGACTTCCTGGACATGACGATCTCGCAGGCCGGGCTCTGGGCCGCCCAGAACATCGCCCCCGAGGAGCAGCCCTCCGAGATCACCCTGGCCGAGCCCTACATCATGGGCTCGCACTCCGGCTGCGCCGGCATGTGGGTCTCCGGTCCCGAGGACATCGCCCCGCCGGAGTACTTCTGGGGCTACAACCGCATGACCACCGTCAAGGGCCTCTTCACGGCCGGTGACGGCGTCGGCGCCGCCCCCCACAAGTTCTCCTCCGGCTCCTTCACCGAGGGCCGCCTCGCCGCCAAGGCGGCGGTGCAGTACTGCGCCGACCACCCGGGCGAGATCGCCGTCGATCAGGACAAGGTCAACGCCCTTCAGGCCGAGATCTTCAAGCCGTTCGAGACGTTCGAGAAGAATCAGGGTGCCTCGACGACCCCGGAAATCAACCCCAAGTACCTTCTGCCCAAGGCTGGTTTGACCCGCCTGCAGAAGATCATGGACGACTACGCGGCCGGCTCCGGCACCTGGTACCGCACCAACGAGCCCATGCTCACCCGCGGCCTCGAGCTGCTGGGCGCCCTCAAGGAGGACCTCAACAACGCCATGGCCGCCCGCAACCTGCACGAACTGCTGCGTTGCTGGGAGCTGGTGCACCGCACCTGGACGGCCGAATCCCACGTCCGGCACATGCTGCACCGCAAGGAGACCCGCTGGCCGGGCTACTACTACCGCACCGATTTCCCGGACGTCGACGACGCCAATTGGCGCAAGTTCGTCAACTCCAAGTTCGATCCGGCCACCGGCGCCTGGGAGATGGGCACCAAGCCGTATCTCCAGTTGGTACCGTAGCAGGAGGCCTAACCCCCTGTCCCCCTTCCCCACTGGGGAAGGGGGAACGCCCCTCCTCCTGTCGGGGAGGGGCGCGGGTTGCTCCATTACATCGTAGGGGCGGGGCATGCCCCGCCCGCCTGATTTGGTCCCGGGACATGGGGGCGCACGGCGATTGGCCTCGTCCCCTACCCCCACCCTGCAAGGCGGGGGGTTATCAATCCCGCCGGCCAGGCGGGGGCATCCAGAACACGCGCCTTTGGCGGCCGAAGGAGAGACGACATGGCTTCTGCCGACATTGTCGTGGTCGGAGGCGGTATGGCCGGCCTCAGTGCCGCCCTCGAGGCGGCCGAGTGCGGCTACTCCGTCGCCCTCCTCGAGAAGGAACCGTTCCTCGGGGGCCGAGTGATGCGCATGCATCGCTTTTTCCCCAAGCTCTGCCCGCCCACCTGCGGCCTGGAACTCTACTTCCGCCGCCTCAAGACCAACCCGCGCGTCCAGTACTACACCCAGGCGACGGTCCAGAACGTTCGTGGCGGCCGCGGGGCCTTCATGGTCGACGTGCTCCAGAGCCCCCGCTTCGTTGCCACCGACAAATGTACCGCCTGCGGCGAGTGCCTGGCCGTCTGCCCGGCCGAGCGTAGCGACGACTTCAACTACGGACTCGGCCGCACCAACGCCATCTACTTGCCCCACCAGATGGCGATGCCCAACAAGTACGCCATCGACTCCGCCGCCTGCCTTGGTCAGAGCTGCGCCAAGTGCGTCGCCGTCTGCCCCTACGGCGCCATCGACCTGGCCGAGAAGCCCCAGACGTTCGCCCTCGCGGCCAAGTCGATCGTCCTCGCCAGCGGCTGGCAGCCCTACGACGGCGACAATCTCGCCGAGTCCCTCGGCTACGGCCGCCTGCCGGGCGTGGTCAACAACGTCACCTTCGAGCGCCTGGCCGCGGGCGAGGGTCCCACGGGCGGCAAGCTGCTCCGCCCGGGCGACGGCAAGGAGATTCAGAGCATCGCCTTCGTCCAGTGCGCGGGCTCGCGCGACGAGAACCATCTGCCCTACTGCTCGGCCGTTTGCTGCCTGGGCTCGCTCAAGCAAGCCACCTACGTGCGCGAACGAGTGCCGAGCGCGCAGGTGCACGTGTTCTTCATCGACGCCCGCTGCCCCGGCCGCTACGAGGACTTCTACCGCAAGGTGGCGGCCGACCCGCTGGTCAAGACCTGGCGCGGCAAGGTGGCCAAGGTGACGCGCGACGAGGGCACGGGCGCCCTCACCGTCGAGGCCGACGATTCGCTCACCGGCCACAAGACCCGCGCCACGGTCGACATGGTAGTGCTGGCCACCGGCACCGACCCGGCGCCGGCCCGCCAGGCCCTGCCGGGCCTCGGCCTGGCCTTCGACGCCTTCGGCTTCGTGCTGCCCGACGGCCTGCCCGGCGTGCACCCGGCCGGCGTGGCCAAGCACCCGATGGACGTCGCCCAGAGCGTGCGCGACGGCACCGGCGCCGCCCTGCGCGCCATCCAAGACGTGGTCGGGGGTTAGATTATGGCTGCCAACAAGGTGAGGCTCTACATCTGCACCGGCTGCGGCATCGGCGAAGCGCTCGACGCCGCGGCCCTGGGCGCGATTGCCGCCCAGGAATACGGCGCTCAGGTCGTCACCCATCCCCACCTTTGCGGGCCGGAGGGCGGCACCCTCATCCGCGAGGAGCGCGAACGCGAGGGCTGCCAGCGCCTCGCCATCGCCGCTTGCTCCGGCCGCGTCAACGCCGAAGTCTTCACCCTCGACCAGACGCTGGTCGAGCGCATCAACCTGCGCGAGCAAGTCGCCTGGTGCCACGAGCCCGCCACGGAGGAGACGCAGGCCCTGGCCACCGATCAGGTCCGCATGGGTCTAGTCAAGCTCCAGAAGAGCGATTTCCCCGAGCCCGCCCCGGCCGTCTCTCAGGAGCGCGTGCTGGTGGTGGGCGGCGGCATTGCCGGCCTCACCGCCGCCCTGGAGGTGGCGAACGCCGGCCGCGAGGTCACGCTGCTGGAGCGCGAGCCGGTACTCGGCGGCTGGCTGGCCAATTTCGCCTACATCTCCCCCTCGACTCCGCCCTACCGCGAGCCCCAGGTGCCGCCTCTGGCCGAGAAGGTCAGGGCCGTCCAGGCTCACCCGCGCGTCCAGGTGCTGCTCGGTGCCGAAATCGAGAAGGCCGCTGGCGAGCCTGGCGCCTTCGCCGTCACCTACAAACAGAACGGCAATAGCGCCGAGCTGGGCGCGGCCGCCATCGTTCTCGCCACCGGCTGGGAACCATACGATGCCACCAAGCTGGGCCACCTAGGCTACGGCGTCTCGCCCAACGTCATCACCGGCGTCGAGCTGGAGGCCGAGCTGAAGAACGGCGGCGCTAGGCTGGTCAACGGCCGCGCCCCGGAAAGCGTGGTCTTCGTCCAGTGCGCCGGCTCGCGCGACGAGAACCACCTGCCCTACTGCTCCAGCGTCTGCTGCCAGGCCTCGCTCAAACAGGCGCTCCTCCTGCGCCAGCAGTTCCCTCAGGCTAACGTCTTCATCTTACATAAAGACATCCGCACTCCCGGCCAGTACGAGGAGTTCTACAAGCGCGTGCAGGAGGACCCCCAGATCTTCTTCCTGCGCGGCGAGGTAGCCTCGGTGGCACCAGACGGCGGCAATCTTCTGGTTTCGGCCACCGACACCCAGCTGGGCCGCTCGGTGGCCGTGCAGGCCGACCTGGTGGTCCTGGCCACCGGCATCGTGCCCCGGGCCGCGGCGACCCTCAACCTCGATTATCGCCAGGGGCCGGACGTGCCCTCCCAGCACTACTGCTTCGCCGACTCCAACTTCATCTGTTGGCCCTACGAGACCCAGCGCACCGGCATCTTCGCCGCCGGCTGCGTGCGCGAGCCACAGTCGGTGGCCGGCTGCATCGAGGACGCCGCCGGCGCCGGTCTGCGCGCCGCCCAGGCGGTAACACTCATCAAGGAAGGCGCCGCCCTCCACCCGCGCGTGGGCGACCTGTACTACCCCACGTTCTTCCTCCAGCGCTGCACGCAGTGCAAGCGCTGCACGGAGGAGTGCCCCTTCGGCGCCCTCGACGAGGACGCCAAGGGCACGCCGCAGCTCAATGCCAACCGCTGCCGGCGCTGCGGCGTCTGCATGGGCGCCTGCCCCGAGCGGTTGGTTTCCTTCAAGAACTACAGCATCGATATCATTACCTCCATGATCAAGGCCATCGAGGTGCCGGAGGACGAGGACATTCAGCGCATCCTGGTCCTCGCCTGCGAGAACGACGCCTACCCGGCGCTCGACCTGGCCGGCGCGCGCCACAGCAAGTATTCTGCCGCCGTCCGCACCATTTCGCTGCGCTGCCTGGGCTCGACGAACGTCGTCTTCATCGCCGACGCCGTCTCCCGCGGCATCGACGGGGTGCTCCTGCTCGGCTGCAAGTACGGCGACGACTACCAGTGTCACTTCATCAAGGGCTCGGAGCTGGCCAGCAAGCGCATGGACAACGTCCGCGAGACCCTGGGGCGTCTGCGGGTCGAGCCGGAGCGCGTGCGCCTCGAACAAGTGACGATGGACGATTGGGATAGGCTGCCGCGCCTGCTCGACGACTTCGCCGCCGAGCTCGCGGACCTGGGGCCCAACCCCTACAAGGGGTTCTGAGCACCGTCTGGGAGAAACCTATCGCGCGGGGGCTGTCCCGCGTACTGGAACGGCAAGGCCACTGTAGCGCGGGGACGCCTCCCTGATTGAGGGTGGCAACCCCCCGCGCTGCGAGGGGGAACGTTCTTCCGCAGCCCCCCGCGGGGCGCTTGGTAGACTTAGCCCGGGGCTTGAGCCCCAGGGCGGAACCCGGAGGTCATTTATGGCGGAGCCGGTCGAGGTCCTGAAACCCGATACCAAGTTCATCGCGGACGTGATCAAACTGGGCGGGCAGTCGGCCAAGAAGTGCTTCCAGTGCGGCACCTGCACCGTCACCTGCAACGTCTCCTACGCCCAGACGCACGACGAATCGTTCGCCCGGCGCCTGATGCTCTGGACAGCCTGGGGGCTCAAGGACAAGGCCCTGACCGACCCGGCCATCTGGGCCTGCTACCAGTGCCAGGACTGTTCCGCCAACTGCCCCCGCGGCGCCAAGCCGGGCGACGTCATCGGCGCCCTGCGCGCGCTCGCCATCGAGCGCTACGCCAGGCCCAGATTCCTCGCCCGCTGGTTCCGCGACCCCGTGTACCTGCCACTGATCCTGGCCATACCGGCGGTGATCATCCTGGGGTTGCTCCTCGCCTTCAACGTGCAGGTTCCCTCTGGGCCGGTGGTCTACAAGCACTTCATCTCCGAGATCTACGTCGAGATCGCCGGCGTCATCGTGGCCGGCCTGGCGATCCTCGCGACCGCCTATGGGATGTTGCGCTTCACCTTGGAGACGCGCCTGCCACAACCAGGGGCCGTCGACGGCCCCGGCGCCCTTGCCGCCGACCTGCCGGCCGAGCGCGAACTGCCCGCCACGATGGTCTCGACCCTGTCCGACGTGGCCACCCACGCCGATTTCCGAGCCTGCCAGACGGAGACGACCCGCACCTGGGGCCACCTCATCACGATGTACGGTTTCCCCCTGCTGCTGATCGCCACGGCCCTGTCATTCCTCTACGGCCTCGTCGGCATCGACCAACAGAGCCGCTCGCTGCTCGATCCGATGAAGATCGCCGGCAATCTCGGCGGCCTGCTGGCTTTCGTCGGCGTCTGCCTGTTGATCTACAAGCGTTTCCAGGCCAAGCCCGCTAAATGGGGGGTGGGCACCTACTACGACTGGCTCCTGCTCTGGCTCATCTTCGCCAACGTCTTTCTGGGCTTCGCCACCCAGTTCACCCGCCTCGCCGGTGGCGTGAACCTGGCCTACTGGCTCTACGTGGCCCACTTGACGGTCGTCTTTGCCACTTTCGTCTACCTGCCCTACGGCAAGCTGGCGCACCTGTACTACCGCCTGGCCGCCCTCGCCGCCCTGCGCCAGGGCAGCAAGACGGGCCCGGCCAGCGTCTTCATCGTCGTCATCGCCGGCGTCGCCGCCGTCCTCGCCGCCGCGGCCGTCCTGGTCGCGGTGCTGGCCGCCGTCGCCTGGGTCGCCCAGGCGTTGCCGATGGGGTTGCTTGCTTTGCCAGAATCTGGAATCTCGCTCAACCTGTACTTGCCGGTAGCGAGCGTCAGCATCCCTTTTGGTTGTTGGTCGCCGTTGGCTTCGGTGTAGGCCTGCTCTCAGGCATGACCGGGGTCGGCGGCGGCTTCATAATGACGCCGCTACTAATGATGATCGGCGTGCCTTCGGCCGCCGCGGTGGGCACCGATAACACCCAAATCGCGGGCACTGCTTCCTCGGGCGCCCTGGCTCACTGGCGGTTGGGCAACGTAGACGTCAAGCTGGGGCTCACTATCCTCGCGGGCTCTTTCATCGGCGGCACCATCGGCGTACAGATCGTCAGCGTGCTGCGCTCTCTGGGCAACTTCGATTTCTGGGTGCGCATAACCTACGTCGTGGTCCTGGGGACGGTGGGCTCCCTGATGCTGCGCGAAAGCGTGCAGACCTGGATCACCAGCTTCCGCTCCCGCACTATCGCCTCTCTGGTCGCCGAGGGCTATGAGGAGCTGCGGGGTAAGGTGCACGAGGTAAGCGCGCCGCCGGTGGCTCTGCCCGTCGGCCGGCTCACCGCTCACTGGCCCCTGCAGATGGAATTCAAGCGCGCCAAGATCCGCGCCTCGGCGCTGTTCCCCTTCGGCCTCGGTCTGGCGGTCGGCATTCTAGCCGCGATCATGGGGGTGGGCGGCGGCTTCATCATGGTACCGACGATGATCTACATCCTCGGCGTGCCCACCCACGTGGCCGTGGGCACGGACCTCTTCCAGATGGTATTCACCGCCGCCAACCTGGGCTTCCAGCAGGCCGTGTTCAACCGCAACGTGGACGTGGTCCTGGCGGTCCTCCTCTTGGTGGGGGCGGCCGTCGGGGCCCAGGTCGGCGCCAGGCTGGGACAACGCCTGGCCGGCCACCAGCTGCGCACCTTCTTGGGCACGATCGTCCTCATCGTGATGGTGAAAATGCTGTTGGACATCGTACTGCCCCCCGGCAGCCTGATCGGCATCGCCACGGGAGGCGGAGGAGGCCACTGATGGGCAAGCTGCACCGCGCCTGCCTAGTGCTACTGCTCGCCCTGCTGCTGGCGCCGACGCTGCCCTGCTTTGGCCAGGCCCCCGGCGTCACCGTCTCGCCCCAGACCGTGCTGGTGGACGTGAACTTTGTCGGCGCCGACGTCGCCATTTCGGGCGTCGCCCCCGCCGGGGCCCAGGCCATCGTCAAGGTCACGGCCGCGCCCGTCACCGTCAAGCTGGCCAAGAAAGGCCCCGTCCTGGGCCTCTTCTGGATGACCACCGAGCAAGCCCTGGTCGAAGGGATGCCAGCCTACTTCGCCGTGTTCAGTTCCCAATCCGTGGATGGCCTTCTCAGCCCCGACGAGCAGGTGCGCCTGGCCCTGGACTCGAATTGCGTCGGCCTGATGAGCAATGCCCACGCCCAGGCCCCCTCGGGCAGCGCGGCGCTCACGCCCGCGGAGGCCCGGGTCTACGTCGAGAGCCTGCGCGACATGTACATCAAGACCGCGAAGTACGTCCCCTGCCAGAGCTGCCACCGCAGTCAGGCCCAGGGCGGCGCACCTGGCGGCATGACAGGCACCGCTTCGGGAGGTTCGCTGGCCCTGGACGAGGGCCGCTGGCAGTTGCGGCTGCGCCTGCCGACGGATGCGCCGCTCGGGCAGTACCAGGTTACCGCCTATTACGTTCAGGCCGGCACGGTCGTCGACACGCGGGAAGCCAATTTCGACGTCCAGAAGACCGGTTTGGTGGCAATGCTGGGGTCTCTGGCGACCGATAGCGCCCCGGTCTACGCGGTTCTCTCGCTGGGCGTGGTGATGCTTGTGGGCCTGGGGATAGGCGCGGTTTTCCCCAAGGCGCGACATTGAGTCTTGCCGGCGACCGAACCGGTCGGCGCGACCGCTAGGAGGACTGGTGGTGTTCAAAGATATCCTGGTCACGCTCTGCTGCAAGGGGCCGCGCGAGCCCGTTATGGAGCAAGCCATCGTCCTGGCTAAGCGGGACGGCGCCCAGCTCCTGGGACTCTGCGTGGTCGACGAAGATCAGCTGGCACCGCCGCCCGGCGCGGAGGGCATCGACCCTCAGGAGTGGCGCGAGTGCCTAGCGGCGGAGCTGTCTGCCGCCGGCCAGGGGCTGCTGGACGAGTTCATCGGCTACTGCACCAGGGAGGGCGTGCCAGTACAGACGAAACTGCTCGTCGGGCCCATCGCCGCCTGCATCTGCCGCCAGGCCAACTACGCCGACCTGGTGCTCCTGGGCCGCTACAACGACTTCATTCGCCGCCGCATGTTCGTCGGCTGTTCGCCTTTGGAGGGTACCGTACGCCAGGCCACCTGCCCGGTTATGGTTGCCGGCACGAGCGCCCGCCATCCCCGCCGGCTGCTCGTGGCCTACGACGGCAGCCCCAGCGCGCGCTCCGCCCTCAATTTGGCCACGCGCATCGCGCGGGAGTGGGATTGCTCGCTCTCTCTCGTCGCCGTCCAGGAAAAACAGGTAGGGCAGGCAGTGCTGGACGAGGCCAAAGCCCTGGCCGAGGCCGAGGGCGTCCCTGCCCGCTGTCTACTTGCCAAGGGCAACCCTCGCGCCGAGATCCTGCGCGTCGGTCGCGAGCAGCAAGCCGATGTCGTTCTCCTGGGCGCCTACTGCCATGGGCAGGCCCAGGAACTAATCTTCGGCGGCACCGTAGGCCAGGTCATTCAGGCTGCCGATTGTCCGGTCATCGTTTGTCGCTGAGATTCTATAGCCCCGCTCCTCCCCCGGGGGACAGTCCCCACCGGGGAAGGGGCCGGCGGATCGGTGGGCTAAAGCGTGAGGTTCTTTTCCTTTCTGGGCAAAGGCGGCACGAACGGTTTGGCGAACAACCGCCGTGAGGGAGAAGTTGCGCTCTTGCGCGCCCGCGTCAGCTCCTTCCTCGATCTCCTGGCCGAGAACCGCACTGCCCACCGCCTGATCGCCGACTTGGAGGACAAGGCCGGCGGCGATTACGTCTTCGACCAGGCCTACTTGCGCCAGAGCGTGCAGGGCCTGCAGGACGCCGTCAATGCCATGCTCCAGCACCTCGACTCTCTGGCGCCCGGCAAGTATAGCCAGACGGCCGAAGTGGCCCACGCCCTCTTCTCGGATATTCACGGAGAGCTGGAACGCGCCTCGCCGCCCCGGCAGGATCTGACTTCGCCCATCAACTCCATCCGGGCCAGGCACGAGGCTGCCGCTGGTCGCCGCCGCTTGCTCAGCGCCCTCCAGGCCGAGTCCCAACGCGGCTCGCTCCAGAACGCCGGCGATTTCGTCCTGCCATTTAGCCTCATCCGCGCCGAGCACAAGGACGCCGTGGGTGGCAAGAACTTGCGCTTGGCCCAGATGCTCAACGAGGTGGGGGTGCCCGTCCCTTGCGGTTTCGCCATCACGGCCCGGGCCTATCTCTACTTCCTTTCTCACCACGCGCTCGGACCCCAAATCGTGGCCCGGCTCGGCCGCATCGACCCGCTCAGTCCCGGCGACGTGGCCGCCGTGAGCCGCGACCTGCAGGCGCTGATTCGCGCCCACGAGGTGCCCCGCGAGCTGAGCGACGCCATCGCCTCTAGTTACCGGCGCCTCTGCCGCGAACAGGCCTGGCACGGCGGCATCGTCCCCGCGTCCTCAGATCGCGAATGGCGCGGGGGCATCGTCCTCCGCTCCAGCGCCCTGCGCGAGGACAGCGCCGCCTCCTTCGCCGGGCAGTACGCCACGACCCTGAACGTGGCCGAGGAACACCTCGTCGACGAATACCGCGAGGTCATCGCCTCCAAATTCTCGACCCGCGCTATCTTCTACTTCCTCACCAAGGGCTTCCGGGAAGAGGACCTGGCCATGTCGGTGGCCTGCCAGATCCTAGTGCCGGCGGTCGCCAGCGGCGTCGTCTACAGCGTCGACCCCTTGTCCCCGGAGTCCGGTTGCCTGGTCATCAACGCCGCCTGGGGGCTGGGCCAGCTCGTCGTCGAGGGCGGCGTCACTCCCGACGTCTACTATCTGGACCGGCGCGACCTCCGCTTGGTCCGTTCCGAGGTAGCCTGCAAAGCGCGCCAGCTGGCGCCTGCGCCGGAAGGCGGCGTGCGCGAAGTAGACGTGCCGGCCGAGAAGCAGTGCCTGCCCTCTCTCACCCCCGAACAGCTGCGCACCGTGGGCGACTACGCCCTGCGCTTGGAGAAGCACTTTGGCCGGCCGCAGGACATCGAGTGGGCGGTCGACCCCGATGGCAACCTGCAGGTCCTGCAGAGCCGCTCCCTGCGCGTCTTGCGGCGCACCGCTCCCATCTACAGGGAGCTGCCCCAGGTGGGCGGCCACGCCGTGCTCTTGAAGGAGGGCCGAGTCGCCTCTGCCGGCGCCGGCAGCGGGCCGGTCGTCGTCGTGCGTACGGACGAGGACCTGCTTTCCTTCCCCGAGGGCGGCGTGCTGGTCGCCGCCCATCCGTCGCCCCAACTGGTCGTGGCGCTGCGGCGCGCCGCCGCCATCGTCTGCGATACCGGCGGCGTCGCCTCGCACCTGGCCACGCTGGCCCGCGAGTTCAAGGTCCCCGCCCTCATGGCCACGGTCCGGGCGACCGCCGTGTTGTCGCCGGGGCAGGTCGTCACGGTCGACACCGACCGCTGCTGCGTCTTCGCCGGCAAAGTAACCGACTTGCTGGCGGCCGAGCCAACTCTGGGCGACGACGGCGACCTGGACGACAGCGAGATTCTGCAGCTCTTCCGCCGCCTGCTGCCGCGCATCGTGCCTTTGCGGTTGGTGGACCCGCAGCGCGCCAACTTCAGCGTGGCCAACTGTGAGTCGGTGCACGACCTCACCCGCTTCGTGCACCAGATGGCGATGAACGAGATGGTGTGCCTTGCCGAACGTCTTTCTGACGAGGGCTGGCAAGCCACCCGCCTGGAAGCGGATATACCCCTCGCCATCCAGGTGCTCGACGTCAGCGCCGAGACGCCGCGTGGGAGCAAGAGCCTGCGCCCCGAGCAGATCACCTCGCTGCCTCTACGTGAGTTCCTCCGGGGGCTGGCCGAGCGCCCCTGGCCGGGCCCTCGCAGCGTCAGCTTGGGCGGCTTCATGTCGGTCATGGCCATCCACGCCTCGGAGCCTCACCGCCTGGCGGAGCCTTGCCTGGTCATCGCCTCCGAGCGCTATATGAACTTCAGCGTCCGCACCGGCTACCACTACTCCACCGTGGAGGCGCTTTGCCCGGAGATGGGCGGCGTGGGCTTCGTGCGCTTCCATTTCCGCGGCGGGGGCGCCGCTGCCGAGTGTCGCGAGCGGCGCGAGCGCCTCCTGCACGAGCTCTTGGTCTGGTCTGGCTTCGCGGTCGACTGCGGCCCGGAGATGATCAGCGCCATCGCCGAGCATCTGACCGAGGCAGCCGTGCTCCGCCGAGTGCGCCTGCTGGCCTATCTCACGGTGTACACAAAACAACTGGACGTGTTGCTGACTGACGACGCCGTGACCTCCTGGTACATCGAGGAGTTCAAGAAGGGAGCGGAGGTCTAGTTGGCCGAGAGAAACCCGGGCGCCGCGCACGCTAACTCGCATCGGGAACGGCCAGGCGAAAACGGCCGCTCGTATCGGGCGCTGCCCTATCCCAGCGGCCGCCTGCTCTTCGTTCTGCGCGCCATCCCGGTGCTGCTGCTGGCCTTCACCGTCGCCCTCGGCGCCTGGACGATCATCGAGGTCCGCGAGACGGTGCGCGACGAGTTCAACCAACAGCAGCTGGCGCTGGCACGCCAGGTTGCCGCGCGCATCGACGCCACGCTGCAGACTCTGCGCCTAGAATTGAGCAGCGTCGAAGCCTCCCTCGAGGAGAGCGACGACGTGCCGGCGGCGCTGCCCTCGCTCTTTCTCTCCACCCAGCGCCGCGCCTCCGTCAACGGGCTGGTCGAGATTCGCTACGTCGGCGTGTCCTCCGAGCGCACGGCGGTGTTGAAGCAGGACAGCACGCTGGCGAGCGAGCCCTTGGACAACACCGATCGCTTCTTGCTGCGGCAGCCGGGCCTAATGAAAGCCTCGGCCAGCCAACCCTACATCCAGGATGCTCCCTATGCCCCCCGCGCCAGGCCGCTCATGACGCTGGCCACTTCGGTAAGCACCAAGACGGGCGAACGCGGGGTGCTCTACTTCCTCGTGGACGACCGAGAGCTGGCCGCCAAAGCCGTCGCCGGCATCCAATCGGGGCGTACCGGCTACGCCTGGATCATCAACGCCGACGGGATCTTCTTGGCCCACCCGGTCAAGGAGTTCGTCGGCCAGGATGCCTTCGAGGCCCGCGAGAGCAAGCAGCCGATGATCTCCTTCGACCGCATCAACGAGATCCAGAAGACGCGCATGCTCACCGGCCAGGAGGGCACCAGCTGGTACATCTCCGGCTCGCGTGATGACCAGGAGGATAACAGGCCGGTCGAGAAGCTCATCGCCTTCGCGCCGATCCAGATCGGCGGCGTCGGCGGCTACCGCAGCTGGTCGGTGGCTGTGGTCGCGCCCGCCAGCGAAGTCGAATCGACCGTCAACAGCCTCTGGCTCAAGTTGATCGGGGCGCTAAGCCCGGCCGTGATCGCCGTCGCCCTCGTCCTCGTCCTCGTCGTGATGTCCCAGCGCCAGCAGGCCTACGACCTGCAGCAGGCCGTCGACGCCGCCGTGCTCAACCGGGCCCGCTCCGAGGCCAGGTACCGCACCCTGGTGGAGAGCGCCGACGACCTCATCTACACGCTCAGCTACGACGGGCAGCTGCTTTCCGCCAACCGCGCCGCCCTGCGCCTTTTCGCACCCAACCTGAATCGCCACGAACGCGATGGCGTCGTCGGCAAACCCTTGGCCGACTTCATCGGCGCCGCGGCCGCGGCCGACCTGCTGCGCGAAGTGCGTGAGACCATCGACCACGAGCGCGGCATGAGCCACGAGCACTCGCTGGTGGTCGGCGACCGCGAGTATTGGCTCAACACGAAGCTACGACTGCTCGAGGAGCCGAACCCGGGCGGCCGCATCGTGCTCGCCATCTCCCGCGACATAACCGGTAAGCACACCCTCGACGAGCAGATCTATAACACCGAGAAGCTGGCCTCCCTGGGCACCCTGGCCGCGGGCGTGGCCCACGAGATCAACAACCCTCTGGCCTCCATCCTGGGCTTTGCCGACCTGCTGCTGGAGAAGTTCCCCCCACAGAGCCAGGAGCACGCGGATCTGCAGATCATCGAAGATCGGGCCGAGCACTGTCGCCAGATCGTAGAGAACCTGCTCGATTTCGCCCGCGTCGGGGCCAGTGTGGGCGAGTCGACCAACCCCAACGACGACGTCGAGAGCGTGCTCCACTTGGTCGCCAACACCCTCCTTACCAACAAGATCACGCTGGAACGCAACCTCGACCCGGCGGTGCCCAGCATTCGCGGCAATTCCAAGGAGCTGCAGCAGGTGCTGCTCAACCTGATCAACAACGCCATCTACGCCATGAAGAAAGGCGGCGGCAAGCTTTCCGTCGCCTCCGCCCTGCGGGGCAATCGTGTCCTACTCAAGATCGCCGATACCGGCACCGGCATCCCGGGGGAGGTCCAGCGCAAAATCTTCGATCCCTTCTTCACCACCAAAGGGGTTGGCGAAGGCACCGGCCTCGGCCTTTCGGTGAGCCTCGGCCTGGTGCAGAAACTTGGCGGCACAATCACGTTCACCAGCAGCACCGGCAATGCCCGCGCCGGGGAACCCGCGGGCAGCGTCTTCACCATAATCCTGCCGGTGCCAACTACTGAGGGGGCCAGTCAATGAGCGCACACGACATCCTAGTGGTCGACGACGAAGTCAGTTTGCTGATTCTCTTGGAGCGCATCCTGGTAGAAAGGACCCCCTATTCGGTCAAGACGACGGCTTCTCCCTTAGAGGCCCTGCAGGAACTGGAGGTCAACGACTATCGTCTGGTGATCACCGACCTCAAGATGCCCGACATCGACGGCCTCGACCTCTTACAGCGGGTGAAGCAGCTCGACAAGGGCACGGAAGTCGTGATCATCACCGCCTTCGGCTCCGTGGAGACAGCCGTCGAGGCCATCAAGAACGGCGCCTACGACTACATTACCAAGCCGTTCCGCAAGGAGCAAATCCTCCTGGTGGTTGAGCGGGCGATCCAGTGGTACCGCCTCAAGGGCGAGCTGGCCGCGCTCGACAGCCGGCTATTCGCCCTGCCCTACGCCGAGGCTCTCGCGGCCTTCAAGAACGAATACGCCCGGCGCGCGCTGGCCCGGCACGAGGGGGAGCCCCAGGCGGCGGCACACGACTGCTGCCTTCCTGTGCAAACGCTGCTCTCCTACGCCGAAGGCGCCGGCCGTGGCCTAGCCATCGAGAAAGGGTGAGCCGTGTTTGACTTCCCCGTCGCCGGCATAGAGATTCCCTGGCTTCTCCTGGTCTTCACCGGCTTTACCGTGGGCGTGGTCGGCGGCTTCGTGGGCGTCGGCGGCGGCTACATGGTCACCCCCGCCCTCTGCGTCTTCGGCTTCCCCGGCTACATGGCCTCCGGCATCGACCTCACCCACATCGCCGGCAAGGGGGTGATCGCCACCATCCGCCATCGCCAGCTCGGCAACATCGACTGGACCCTGGCGATGAGCATGATCGCGGGCACCATGTTCGGCGTCGAACTGGGCACCCGCGTCCTGGGCTTCTTCAAGGAGCAGGGCCTCTCCACCGTGGCCGTGCTCACCGCCTCCTTTGTGTTGATGACCGGCCTCTTCATTTATACTCAATATGAAACGCGCCAGGCCCAGCGTCAGACCGTCAAGATGGAACGCGAAGGTCGGGACATCGGCCGCGAGGTCGTGGCCTCCAATCTGCCCAGCGTCTTTCAAGCGGTGCCGCTTATGCCGATCATCCGCTGTCACACCGCTCGAGTCGTCGTCTCGATGTGGGTCATCGTGCTGGTGGGCATGAGCACCGGCCTGCTGGCGGGCTTCCTCGGCGTCGGCGGCGGCTTCATCCGCGTGCCGGCTTTGGTCTACCTCGTCGGCACCTCCACCCACGTCGCCGTGGGCACCGACCTCGTGGAGATCGTCTTCTCCGGCTCCTACGGCGCCATGCGCCACGCGATGCACGGCAACGTCGACTTCCTGGCGGTGATGTTCATGCTCTGCGGGGCGGTGTTCGGGGCTCAGTTCGGCTCCATCGCCACCGCCTACGTGCGCGGCCCCGCCATTCGCTTCATCCTCAGCTACTCGCTCGCCCTGGCCGGGCTGGGGGCCTTTCTGCCCTTGTTCGACAAGCTGACCAGCTCGACGATTTGGCTCATCGGGGCCGTGGCCGTGACGCTGACCCTCGGGCAGATGATCTTCCTTTGCGCCTACATACTCTCGCTCTTCGGCTTCGCCCTGCTGGCGCGCCGGGGGCGCTGGGTGCCCGCCTGGGCGATGCCCCTCTTGGTGAAACCTGGCAGTCACCTTGCCACGGCTCAGGCGCCGTCCCGGCTGGTGAAAGGGAGGGTTGTGTGAGACGGTTACTTGATCGCGAACTGGGCTTCTTCGTCGTCGTGGCGATAGTATCGATTATCTGCGCGCTGGCGCTGCTCGCCTTCGTCATTAGAGCCCAGATCTTCTAGGTTCGGCTCACCCGGCCGGCCGGCCGCTCGCTGCGGCTGGGCCGGCGCTATCTTGGCCGCCCAGGCCCTTGGGGCATTTGCGGCGTGGGCGAGGTGCTTTCTGACGCCGCGCCGGGCAGCAATTCTGGGCGAGGGAGGAAAGGCTGGATGTTTGAGTTCCTCATCGCGGGCATATCCACGCCCTGGGCTCTGCTGGTCTTCACCGGCTTCACCGTGGGCGTCGTCGGCGGCTTCATCGGCGTCGGCGGCGGCTATATGGTCACCCCCGCCCTGGTGGTCTTTGGCTTTCCCGGCCACATGGCAGCCGGCATCGACATTACCCACATCGCCGGCAAGGGCGTCATCGCCAGCATCCGCCACCGCCAGCTCGGCAACATCGACTGGACGCTTGCCATGACGGTAGTCTCCGGTACCATGTTCGGCGTCGAAATGGGCGTGCGCATTCTCGACTACTTCAAGGAGCAGGGCCTCTCCACCGTCGCCGTGCTCACCGCCTCCTTCATCTTGATGACCGGTCTCTTCATCTATACCCAGTACGAGACCCGCTCCGCCGCGCGCCAGACGGCCAAGTTGGAGAGCGAGGGTCACGACATCGGCCGTGAGGTCGTGGCCACCGACCTGCCGCGCCATCTGCAGCGAATCCCGCTCGCGCCCATCATCCGCCTGCGCACGGCCCGGGTGGTCATCTCCCTCTGGGTCATCGTCCTCGTGGGCATGTTCACCGGCACTCTCGCCGGCTTCTTGGGCGTCGGCGGCGGCTTCATAGCCGTGCCCGCGCTCGTCTACCTCATCGGCGCCACCACCCACGTCGCCGTGGGCAGCGACCTAGTGCAAATCATCTTCTCCGGCTCCTACGGCGCCCTTCGCCACACCATGGAGGGCAACGTCGACTTCCTGGCGGTGATGTTCATGCTCTGCGGGGCGGTGTTCGGCGCCCAGTTCGGCTCCATCGCCACCGCCTACGTGCGCGGCCCCGCCATTCGCTTCATCCTCAGCTACTCGCTCGCCCTGGCCGGGCTGGGGGCGCTCTTCCCGCTGATCAACCAGCTCACCGGCTCCAGCATCCCTCTCCTCTCGGCGTTGGCGGTGACGCTGACGCTGGGACAGATGATCTTTCTCTGCACGTACATCCTCTCTCTCTTGACGTTCGCGCTTCTGGCGCGACGCGGGCGTTGGGTGCCGATTTGGGCCTTGCCCTTCCTCGTGCGCTACCCGGTTGCCCGCTCGCGCCCGGTGCAGGCGGCCCAGGCCGTGCCAGTGCAGGAGGTCGGTGGAGAGAGATAGCGCCAGAGGCGGCGCCGGGACGTAGCCCTCGGCGGCAGAGTCGAGCGGCCTGCGCCGCTCCCCGGCCTTGCCCTAGGGCGAGGGGGTTCGGTTCTACTACTCGCAAGAACGGAGGCAAAGGGGTGAACCAGAAGCGCGCGGGGCAAGCCCTAATCAGGATGGCCTTCTGGGCAGTGGTCGCGGTGCTCGTCTTTAGCTTCGCCATCAACTCCTACCTTTCAGGGGAGATGACGCACTGGTACTACTACAAAGCCAGCACCAGCGGCTACGCCATCAACGACAATTCCTTCCTCGCGGCCACCAAAGACAAGCCGATCCTACTGCAGGTTGTCGCCGCCGACCAGATCGTGGGACAGCAGGCGGTCAAGGTCAGTAAAGGCGACCTGCTGCCCACGGGCGCCAACGGCGTCATCGCCGAGGCGGAGGTCCAGGACGGCAAACGCGTTGCCCTCGAGGGCAGCAACCTCAAAGTGATGGTCCCAACCCAGATTAAGGAGCAGTCCGGCATCAAGTACTCTGACACCTACCGACACAAGGGCATCGAGACCAACCCGCTCTCCGGGCCCTGGAACGTCGGCGTCGTGCTCTTGATGGGCCTGAGCCTGGGCATGCTCGCCCAGGCGTTCACCGACTTGTTCGGCCTCGAGTTCAAACCGACGGGCCAGACAAGGGCCCACTAGGGCGCCCACCGCGCTCGCCGTAGCCAAAGGGAAGTCTGACTGCGTTTGGAGGTCCGGCCGGGACGGCCTTAGGTATAGCGGAGGGAACGACGTGAAGGCAATTCTCAACAGCCAGTGGGGCTTCTTCTTCCTCGTCTTGGCGCTCTCGCTGCTGGCGGCGGCCATCATCTGGGCGACGGTGCTCAACGGCAGGTTGACGGGAGGAATCGGATGAACCTGATTGTGCAGGTAGCGGCCAACGTGGTCCTCTACGGGTTCTTCCTTTGGCAGGCCTACGAATCGCTCTTCGTGGAGCACGACTACTGGTTCGCCTTCGTGGTGCTCTTCGTCCTTTTCGTGGCGGTCGTGACCAGCCTGATCCCGGGCATCAGGGCGCCACGCACGTCGCCCGGCGCGTATCCATTTGAAGACTAACAAGGTGCGCCCGGCCGGACCGTCCCTGGACGAGGCCCTCGACCCCCTGCTCTCCGAGCTGGAGGTGCTCGACGCGGCCCACGCCCTGGGCGACGTCAAGGACAAGCAGTACGAGCAGCGGAAGCAGGGACTGCTGGTGGAGATAGGCCTGGCTAAGGTCAAGGCCCGCCTGGCGCCGGGCGAGGAGGTCCTTGCCCAGCACCACTTCCAGCAGTCGCGCTTCCCCTTCACGGGCTTCGCCTTCCAGGACGCCGCCCAGGAGTCACTCAGCTTCTTTGCCACCGGTCGGCGTATCTTCCGCTGGCGATTCGTCGACCATCCCGACCGGCGGGCCTCGCTTCACGGCCGAGACCGCCTGGAGGCCCAGGATTACTCCCGCCTTCGGGCCGTCCTTCCCCGTCGTGAGTGGCGCTGGGGCGAGGCGGCGGCCGCCGTGGCGACGATCCTCCTGGCGCTCGTCTTCTGGTCCTGGCTGGAGATCACCGGGCCGGTGCTCTTGCTGGTGGGCGCCGCCGGCCTGGGGCACGCGCTGTTCTGGCCCACCGGCTACTGGCTACTGGCCGGCACGGACCAGAGCCGCGCCTGGCGCGTCTACGCCGTGCGCAAGCGCAGCGCCCGGGCGCTCATCGGTGTCGTCAAAGCCGGAGTCGAGGGACCTAGCCTTGTTACGGCTGCGGAAGCGGACTGAAGTCCGCACTACGAACCTGGAGGCGCCCGTCGCTCGTAGTGCGGACTTCAGTCCGCTCGTCCTACTTCTCTGGCCGTCGCTCGTAGTGCGGACTTTAGTCCGCTCGTCCTACTTCTCTGGCAGCAGCGCCATCAGTACGCCGGCCGACCGAGCGCCATCACCCCGCCCTGCCAGGCGGGAACTGAGGAGGTAAGCGCGATGCCACGCCTCGCTAGCCACATCCTACTGTTCGGCGAGCGCCAGGCCCCCGTGGCCTCGCTGGCGGCCCTGCTCAAAGACGGCGAGCACGAGGTGGTCTCGGTTGCCGGCGAGGCCCCGGCCCGGCTAATTGAGGCGGCCGCCCGTGCCGACGTCCTGATCGTCGCCGCCGAGGCCTGCGCCGACCGCTGCCTGGCCCAGCTCGCCGCCGTGCGTGCCGCTCAGCGCGACCTGCCGATCATCCTCATCGGCTGCGGCTGCCAGGTCGACGCCGCCGTGCGCGCCCTCAAACTGGGTATGGTAGATTACCTCAGCCGGCCGGTGAACCCCCGCAAGCTGCGGGAAAAAGTGGACGACGCCATCGAGCGCCGCAACTGTTTGACCGAACTCGCCCAGTGGCGAACGCAGCAGCCTGGCTAAGGCAAACCGTGAGGGAAAGGGCACGACCGTGAACGCGCCGCTAAACAAGGTTGGCCGCGCCTTCCTGAATTTCCTGGAGATCATCGGCCTGCGCGAGGAGCGGGGCGCCGAGAACGACCAGCTGCTCAGCCTCTTCAAACTGCGCTACCGCGAGTTCCGCGACTTGCTCAGCGCCAACAACGAGCTGCTGGAGGTCATCGCCGACCTGGAAACCCTCGCCCGCGGCGATAAGCCCTTTGGCCTCAACCTGCTGCGCAACAAGGCTATCGAGGCCTACGCCAGCACTCGCCGCATGGTGGAGAGCCTCCAGGTCATCTCCGACCAGCGCTACCCCGGCCTGCAGGACGCCCTGGCGGCCGTCGAGCCGCGCCTCGTCGCCCTTTTCGGCGACCGTGAGGCCTGCCTGGGCGACGAGTGGGTCCTGCCGATGGACGAAGTCGATCGCTCCGACGCCGACTTCGTCGGCAACAAGATGGCTAACCTCTCCGAAATCCGCTCCCGGGCCGGCCTGCCCACCCCCGACGGCTTCTGCCTCACCACCGCCGCCTGCCGCCACTTCATCCAGGCCGCCGGCGTCCTCGACCTCATAGGCGAGCGTCTGGGCCTGGCCGAGCCTGACGATTTGGACGCCGCGGCCCAGGCCATCGCCGGCGCCGTCCACCGGGCCGCTGTTCCGGAGGACCTGGCCAACGCCCTTCTCGGCGCCTACGACTCGCTCGCGGACCGCCTTGGCGCCCCGCCCCGCGTGGCCCTGCGCTCCAGCTCCGCCAACGAGGACAGCGAGGCCTCCTTCGCCGGCCAGTACGCCACCGTGCTCGGCGTGCGCCGTGAAGGCCTCCTCGACGCCTACCGTCAGGTCGTGGCCAGCTTCTTTTCGCCCAAGGCCATCTTCTACCGGCGCCACCTGGGCCTGGACGACGAGGACATCGACATGGGCGTGGGCTGCGTGGCCATGGTCGAGGCTCTGGCGGCCGGCGTGGCCTTCTCGCGCGATCCCGTGGACGCGGCCAGCGACCACGTCGTCATCCACGCCGTCTGGGGCCTGGGGGCTGCCCTGGCCGACGGGCGGGCCGACCCCGACGTCTACCTGGTGGAGCGCGGCGGCGCCCGGCCGGCCGTGGCGGTGCGCGTCGCCCACAAGACGGTCGAGCTAGTGCACGACGAAGCGAGCGGTACCAGAGAGGTGCCCGTGGCCGCCGCCTGCCAGGATGCCCCCTGCCTGGAAGATAGGGAGGCGCGTGCCCTCACCCGTCACGTCTTGGCCCTGGAGAAGCACTTCGGGCGCCCCCAGGACGTAGAGTGGGCTCTCGACCAGCAGCGCCGCCTTTACTTGCTGCAGTCGCGCCCCATGCGCCTGGTTTCCACCGGCGAGCCGGTGGAGGCCCCCCCCACAATCGACAAGGAGGTCCTCCTGGAGGGCGGCACCATCGCCTCGCCCGGCGTCGCCTGCGGCAAGGCCGTGCACCTGCGCCCCGGCGACGACCTCAGCAAGTTCCCTAGGGGGGGCATCCTCATCGCTCCCAGCTCCTCGCCGGACTTCGTCCAGCTCATGGATCGGGCCGCGGCCATCGTCACCGACGTGGGCAGCGCCATCGGCCACATGGCCTCCCTGGCGCGCGAATTTCACGTGCCCACGATTCTGGCCACCAGGAACGCCACCAAGGTCATCCCCCCGGGAACCGAGGTCACGGTCGACGCCATCTGGGGGCGCGTCTACCGCGGACCGGTCTGGCAGCTGCTCACCGACGCCCCGGTGCTCGACGCCTTCATGAAAGGCATGCCCGTCTTCGAGGTACTGACCCACCTCAACGAACTCGTCGTGCCGCTCAACCTCACCAACCCCCGGGCCCCCGAGTTCGCGCCCGAAGCCTGTCGCACCCTGCACGACATCGCTCGTTTTGTCCACGAGCGTTCCTTCGCCGAGATGTTCGGCACCGGCCTGCTCATCGACGACTTCCGCTCCAAGGCCGTCCTCCTCGACGTCTTTCTGCCTATCGATCTGTACATAATCGACCTGGGCGGTGGGCTGGAGACGCCCCCCGGCGCCAAGAAGGTGAAGCGTGCCGCCGTCAAGTCCTACCCGCTCTCCCAGCTCATTGCCGGCATGCTGCACCCAGCCATCCCTCGCTACGGGCCCCGGGCCATCGACGCCAAGGGCTTCGCCAGTATGGTAATGCGCCAGGCCTTGCGCGACCCCTATCAAGACCAGACGATGCAGGACCCCAGCTACGCCATCTGCTCCGACCGCTACCTCAACTACACGGCCCGCGTCGGCTACCACTTCAGCGCCCTCGACTGCTACTGCGGCCAGTCGGTGAGCAAGAACTACGTCACCTTCCGCTTCCACGGCGGCGCCGCCGACCCTATCCGGCGGGCCCGGCGAGCGCGGGCCATCGCCGAAATCCTCTCTGCCCTCGGCTTCCAGGTCGACGTCAAGGCCGACCGGGTGGACGCGCGCATGACCAAACGCGAGCGGGAGGAGCTCGGGCGCACCCTGGAGATGATGGGGCGCCTGCTGCAGTTCACCCGCCAGATGGACGTGGCCATGAGCTCCGACGCCACCGTACTCACTCTGCGCGACGCCTTCCTCAGCGGCAACTATGCCCTCGACCCCAGTTTCGGCAAAGAGGCGTAGCCCCCGGCGCCGCTTCAACTGTCGCCTCGCCAAGCAATAGGCGCTACTCTTGCCCGCGAATTAGTCATATTTAGCTATTGTAGGGGCTAGGAAGTTATGCGAATATGCGGTTGAACCGGTTCAACCGGAGTGGTTCTTTTGGTGGACGGAAGGCGAGCCCGGTCGCACGACCGCGGCATCTTGGAAGGGAGGACAACCCTAGCGTGTCAGCGAAACAGAGCATCCGTAGACTGACTAGGCGTGACTTCGTCAAGCTGGGAACCACGGCCCTAACCTTCTCGCTTGTTTCCGCCTGCGCCCCTGCCGTGCCGGCCCCGGCCAGCCCGGCCCCCGCCCAAGGGGGCGCGCAGCCGCCCGCTCAGAAGGGCGGCGCCAAGATCTCCATCGCCATCAATCAGTCGCCCTGGTTGCCTGGGTTCCAGCGGCTGGCCGAGCTCTACGAGAAGCAGACGGCCAACAAGATCGAGCTGAACGTATTCCCCTTCGCCGGCCTGCTCGAGAAGACGATGAACGCTGCCGTGGCGGGCAGCAAAGAGTTCGACATCGTCAACATGAACGAGTATTGGTACGGCACCTTCTATGCTGGGGGCTACATTACTCCCATCAAGGAGATCGACCCCACCTACAAGCCCGATCCCCAGATCATCGAGTACGGCTACTGCACCCGTTGGGACCCCGCCAAGAAGTACTCTTCCAAGGACGGCGAGCTCTATGGCGTGCCGATCAACGGCAACATCCAGATCTACTACTACCGCAAGGACATCTTCGACAAGATCGGCATGAAGGAGCCTCAGACCTTCGACGACGTCATCGCCGCTGCCCAGAAGGGAGGCAATCCTTCCGCCAGCTTCTACGGCTACTGCAACCGCGCCCACAAGGAGGGCATCTGGTGGGATATCCTGCCCTTCTTCCGCGGCTTCGGCGGCAATATCTTCCTCAACGAGCCCGAGGACTACACCGTTGCCTGCAACAGCCCAGAGTGCCTCAAGGGCCTCAACCTCTACCTCGAACTGGCCAAGTACGCCCCGCCCAACGTGGCGGATATGTCGCAGGCCGAGCAGATCGCCCTCTTCACTTCCGACAAGCTCCTGCAGACGATAATGGTCTGTGCCGCGTTCCCCGATATGGACAACGTGGAGAAGTCGAAGATCGTCGACAAGGTGGAGTACACGGTGGTGCCCAAGCCCGCGGGCGGCAAGAACGCGCCGGCGATGGGCATCTGGGTAATGGGTGTGCCCAAGGCGATCGACACGTCGCAGAAGAAGTACGCTTTAGACTTCCTCAAGTGGGCCACTACCAAGGAGGCGCAGCTCGAGTACCAGAAATTCGGCGCCATTCCCGTGCGCCAGGACGTCTATGAGTCCGAACTGGCCAACGACAGGAAGTACCGCTACATGAAGGCGATGGCCAAGAGCACGCCCTTCATCTCGCCCTCGCCACGCATGGCCGAGGCGCCCAAGGTCCAGGAGGCCATGTCGCTTCGTCTCAACCAGGCGGTGATCGGCCAGCTGAAACCCCAGGAGGCCCTGGACACACTGGCTGACGACATCTACAAGATAGTCTCGGCCGCCGGCTACAAGACGGGCAAAATCAAGTAAGGGCACCGCGGCGCAACGCAATTGACTCTTGACGACTTGCTCGGGTGACCGCCGCTTGCGGTTGTAGCGCGGGGGATAAGCCCCGCGCTACGGCCCTGGGCACCATCACCACGGCAAGACATCGATAGTCATCGTGGTTGCGCGATAGGCCTGCCCGATCTCCCCACTGTCGAGTTGGGCGTTCCCGCCCCAGTCCCCAACCCGATCCTA
>JAMCYS010000111.1:0-3191 GCA_023473795.1 Chloroflexota bacterium
CGCAGGCAAGGGCAGTGTTTCTTGCTTCTGCCAGGACACCTTTCGGCTCATTGCAGGCGTGCTATACTGTCCGCCAACTAACATAGCAGGCGGTGGCAAGGATGGGCGACGGCGACATGACTGTGCAAGAGGCCAGGCGCCGTGGCGGCACGAAGACCCTTGAGCGGCACGGCCTGGAGCACTACCGCGAGATTGGCGAGCAAGGCGGGGCGGCGAACGTCGAGAAGTACGGCCGTGAGCACTTCGCCGACATGGGCAGGCTCGGCGGCGCTAAGACCAGAGACACCAAGCCAGCCGGCTACTACAGCGAGATGGGCAAGCGCGGCGGGCAAGCCAACCTAGCCAAGGGGACAGAGTACTTTGCCGAGATAGGCCGAAAGGGCGGCCAGCGTAGGAGCGAGCTGCTAGCCAAGGGCAAGGCAGCGGAGGCGGCGGAGACGGGCAGGGATGCCGACGCCGGTGGCAGGTAAGGCGGTAGCTGCGGAGGGTGAGGGCGAAGGTGGCCTGGCTTGCTGGATTACACTAGGCTTGTGGCGCCGCAGCTGGGTGGCGCACCTGCGTTATCACCCAGTCGATGATGACCGCCACAATAGAGCCGATGAGCACCGTGATGAGATGCAAACCGCCGAACTTGGGGTCGAACGCCATCAGGGGCGCGATAAGCGCTTCGGCAGCCCAGATGCCGACGAAGGGATAGGCCGCTGCCCGCCAGACCCTGTTCGGCACGGTGCCGGGCAGCAGGCCATACCAGAGCACACCAAGACCGTAAGACAGACCCACGAGCAGGAGAAGCGTGCCAATATCCATAACCACCCTCCCAGAGTGACACGGACCACCTTCGCCCGGCTATGATTATATGCCTTCTTCTGGATTAAGCAAGCTATGTCTGGCTCTGCCAGTTACGCGGTAGCCTGTTCTGCGCCTCCCCTGCTCCCGCTGTTCCGGCGGGACGCGAGGTAGACTGGCAAGAGAGAAGGCGTGGGCGCGATCTGGAACCCTTTCCGTGAGAGCCGGCCGTGCGCCCTGCTCGCTGGCGACGGCAACGCGGCCGGCGGGAGCTTGTCGCCCGCTATGTTTCTGTCCAGGCGGGCACCGGGGCGCGGAGTCCCTTGTTGGCACTACTCTTCTTACGTGCTATCCTGGCAGCCATCACGGCAAACAGCAAACCCACAAACCGCTCGGCTTGGCGCTCGGCTCCGTCGCGGCAACTGGGGTCGCTATAATACTCCGAGGGAGGCTGCTCGGCGCCGAAAAAGTGACGGTCCCTGAAGGCGTGGCCGAGCTCGTGGGCCAGCGCGTAGAACGCAAAGAGCGGGTCGGGCGCATCCGTCCGGACTGCGATATGCCGTCTCCTGTGACTGTAATAGCCCCCCTTTTCTTGGACAATCCCGCTATCGGACCATCGAGTTTCTCCACTGTGATCCCGTGCAGGGCAGCCTGAGCGGCCAGGATGTCGAAAACCCTCATAGCGTCTCGCCGCAATTGGACGAAATCATGGTCCTCTGGCATTGCCATCGCTTCCCCCCTTCTTGGCCACTGTGGGCCGACTGGCGCGGCGGCGGGCTGTCGGGGTATGGCTCCCCGTCATTGCCACCGCGCCTTTCGCGCCGCTTCTGCGGCTTTCTGAATCTTGCTAACCTTGCCCTGGCGCTCGCGGCAGGCGTCCTCATCCCTGCACCGCCAATCGCTGACGTGGGCAACGTCGCCGCTGATTAGGTACGTTGCCACGAGGCCGGACGTTGCCCCGCAACGAGTACAGTGGGGCTGGGGCGCTTGCGTGGTGGGGTGTTCCTGGGATAGCATGGGGCTGCTCCTTCCTTCACGGTGGGGGCTTGGGGCGTCGAGTGCTTTGCTTCCCGGCTGAGACTCGGCGCCCTTGCTTTCCCCTACACCAGAGAGTATACTAGCATTATTAGAGTCTATCAAGATATAGACGCTTGAGGAGGGATAACGAAATGTTGCTAGAGTCTGCACGCGCTGATATACTCTCCCCGCAAGGGGGTGGGGGCTTGGTAAAACTGCTGTCAATCAATGAGGCGGCTAATCAGCTAGGCGTTAGTGATCAGACACTGCGGGCCTGGGAGCGCAAGGGGCTAATAAAGCCGATCCGCCTGCCGAGCGGCTACCGTCGCTATACGCAAGAGGAAATCAACCGGCTAAAGCGCAGCATGGGCCTGCCCGTGGACGAGGGAGCGCAGCCGTGACCGAGCCAAGGCGAGCGGCCATTTACGTGCGCGTATCTGACCCTAAGCAGGAAGCCGGCTACAGTCTTGAGACTCAAGAGGCTGCCTGCCGGAAGTACGCAGAGGAACACGCGTATCAGGTGGCAGCCGTCTACAATGAAACCCAGACAGCCGCTGATCTGTTTCGACGGCGAGAGCTTGCCAAGCTAATCCAGGCGGTAAACGACGGCTTGATTGACGTTGTGGTGGCCTACGTGACCGACCGCTTTACCCGCAACCAGGCTCACTTGTATATTCTGCTCGACAGGATTGAACGCGTGGGCGCACGTCTGGAATTCGCGGCGGAGATTTTCGAGCAGACGGCGGTCGGCAAGTTCATTCTGTCCGCCAAGACCTTTGCCGCCGAGTTGGAGCTAGAGAAGCTGAAAGAGCGTGTCTACAGGGGCACGGTCGCGCGGGCCAGGGCCGGTAAACTGCTGGTGAGCGGGCGACCGTTGTTTGGCTATCGCTATGTGGGCGAGAAGAAGGAAAGATACGAGATTGACCCGGCGACGGCGCCGACCGTGGCCAAGATTTTCGCCTGGTGCGTGGCTGGCGAGCCGCTAAGAGGAATCAGCAGGCGCTTGGAAGAGGAGGGCCTTAGGACGCCGACAGGGCTCCCGGAGTGGCAGCCGTCGGCCCTTGCCCACATGATCCAGCACCCCGGCTACAAAGGTGAGGCGGTGAACCTACGCTGGAGACAGAAGGCCGACACAAAGGGCAAGCCCTACATGGTACGCCGGGACGTGCAAGAAACCATTACCTTGCCCGAGGACGTAGTACCGCCAATAGTGAACGCGGCGACCTGGCAAGCGGCGAACGACAGGCTCTCCGGCAATCGAGCGAAGTCGGCTCGCAACAATAGGCGCCCTGAGGATTACTTGCTTAGGGGCGGCTACGCCAAGTGTGGACTCTGCGGCGGCGCGATGGTGGCCAACCAGAAGAAGGACGGTCGCCTGATCTACGTCT
>JAMCYS010000111.1:3719-35651 GCA_023473795.1 Chloroflexota bacterium
TGTATACTGGCGCCGATTCTAGCAGAGAAAGGAGCACCGACCAATGCGTCTCCTTGAACCAATCACAGTCGGTTATTTACAACTCCGCAACCGCATCGTCGTGCCGGCGATGAACACCAACTACCCCACGCTCGCGGGCGAGGTCACCGACCAGCAGGTGGAGTTCTACCGCGCTCGTGCCAAGGGCGGGGCGGGGATGATCGTCACCGGCTTCTCCTACGTCCACCCGCTGGGGCGCGGGCCGGCCCGCATGCTGGCCAGCTACGACGACCAGTTCGTCCCCGGGCTGGCGCGCTGGGCAGCGGCCGTCAAGGCAGAAGGGGCCAAGGCCTGCCTGCAGATCGCACACGTCGGGCGCCGCGCCAACTCCAAGACCATCGGCGCCCAGCCAGTGGGCCCCTCGGCCATCACCCCGGCGGGCGGCGAGCTGCCACGGGCGCTGAGCAAGGCCGAGATCGAGGAACTGGTGGTCGCCTTTGCCAAAGCCGCGGCCCGGGGCCGGGAAGCCGGTTTCGACGCGGTCGAGGTGCACATGGCCCACGGCTACCTGCTCTCGCAATTCCTCTCCCCACCCGCCAACCAGCGCGAGGACGAGTACGGAGGCAGCCTGGAGAACCGGGCCCGCTTCCCGCTGGCCGCGCTGCGAGCGGTGGTGGCGGAGGTCGGCAAGGACCTGACCGTCATCTGCAAGATCAACGGCAGCGACTACGTGGAGGGCGGCATCACCCTGGAGGAGGCGATGGCGACGGCCCGGCTGCTGGAGGCGGCGGGGGCGCAGATGATCACCGTTTCCGCCGGCAATGACGCCACCGGCCAGATGGGCGTGCAGCCGGCCTACTACCCACGCGGCGTGCTGGTGCCGCTGGCCGCGGGCGTGAAGAGCGCGGTGAGCATCCCCGTGGCGGCGGTGGGCCGCATCAACCGCCCGGACGTCGCCGAGAGCATCCTCCAGGAGGGCAAGGCCGACCTGGTGGCGATGGGCCGGGCGCTGATCGCCGACCCCGAGCTGCCGCGCAAGACGGCCGAGGGCCGGGCGGTAGAGATCCGCCCCTGCACCGGCTGCTCCTTCGGCTGTATCTGGCGCGTCGGCCAGGGTGGCGAGATGGCCTGCTCCAACAACCCCGTGGCCGGGCGCGAAGCTAGCCTCAAGGTGACGCCCGCCGACCAGCCCAAGCAGGTGGTGGTCGTTGGTGGCGGCCCCGCCGGCCTGGAGGCGGCACGGGTGGCGGCCGAGCGCGGGCACCAGGTGACCCTCTACGAGAAGGCGCCCGAACTTGGCGGCCTTCTGAACGTCGGGGCCGTGCCCCCGCACAAGTACGAGCTGCCCAACCTGATCAGCTACTACGCGACCCAGATGGAGAAGCTGGGGGTGAAAGTCGTGGCCGGCAAGGAGATCACGCCGAAGCTGCTGACCAGGCTGGCGCCGGAGGCACTGGTGGTAGCCGCGGGCGGCGTGCCGCTACAGCTGCCGGTGACAGGCGACCCGGGCTTCGCCCTCCTGGTGAGCGAGGTGCTCCGCGCCCAATCGCGCGTCGGCCAGAACGTTGCCATCGTGGGCGGCGACAGCGTCGGCTGTGAAGTGGCCGAGTACCTGGGCGAGAAGGGCCACAAGGTCACTATCTTGGAGATGCGGGACGTCTGCCTGACCGACGTGCGCCCCGAGATCAAGCGCCTCCTGCTCGAAAGCCTGGCCAAGCTGGGGGTGGAGATCAAGTTGGGTGCCAAGGTGGTGGCCGCCGGCGACGGCGCGGTCACCTACGAGCAGGGTGGCGAGAGCAAGCTGCTGGCGGGGCTGGACAACGTCGTCTTCGCGCTGGGCAGCAAACCGAACCTGCGCCTGTTGGAGGAGGCGCAGACCAAGGGCATCGAGGCCTACGCGGTGGGCGACTGCGCCAGGCCGGGCAACGTGTTCGATGCCACCCACAGCGCGTTCGAAGTGGCGATTCACCTATAGGGATCGATCCCTCTCCCGGCGGGGAGAGGGGAGGCTTGGCTCCTTCTCTACTTGGGTGGAGAAGAGGGTTATGACGCAATTGAGCGGAAAACACGAAGGAGTGAATGAGGACATGGCTAACCGAACCATTGCGCGTCGCGAGTTTCTCAAGCTGGGCGCCGGGGTTGTGGCCCTGAGCGCGCTGGGCGGGTCGCTGAGCGCCTGCGCTTCATCCGCGCCCGCCTTCCCCACCAAGCCAATCAACCTGATCGTGCCTCTGGCCGCGGGCGGCGCCCCGGACGCCACCTTCCGCTTCCTGGCCGACCAGATGGAGAAGGACCTTGGCCAGAAGGTGGTCGTCGTCAACCGCCCGGGCCCCGGTGGCACCGTGGGCGTGGCCGAGACCATGCAGGCCAAGCCGGATGGCTACACCGTGGGCATGTGCGCCGTGGCCATGCTGACCGTCCAGCCGCTGCTGCAGGACGTGCCCTACAAGGGCCCTGACGACGGGGCCGTGCTGGGCCAGGCGGAGTTCGCGCCGATGGTGCTTTACGTGAACGCCAAGGGCCAATACAAGACGCTGCAGGAGCTGCTCGACGCGGCGCAGAAGAACCCAGGCAAGGTGACGCTGGCCAGCGGCGGCGGCCTCTACAACATCCCGCACGTCGAGATGGCGCTGCTGGAGCAGCTGGCGGGTGTGAAGTTCAACATCGTGCCCTACGGCTCCAACGACCACGTGCCGGCTGTGCTGGGCGGCACAATCGATGGGGCCGTCGGCCAGGTTGCCCTGCTCACCCAGCACATACAGGCGGGCAACGCCCGCGGCCTCGTCGTCTTCGGCCCCGGTCGTGCCTCCGGGCTGCCGGACATCGCCACGGCCAAGGAGCAGAACTACAACATCACGGACATCCCCTACGAGTTTCTGCTCGCCCCCAAGGGCCTGCCCAAGGAGATCAGCGACAGGCTAGCCGCCTCGTTCAAGAAGGGCGTGGATAGCACCGCGTTCAAGGACTACTGCGACAAGACGGGTCTCATCCGGCAATACGAGACGCCGGACGCGCTTATGAAGAAGCTGAAAGACGATGCTGTTCGCCACAAGAAGATCGTGGACGACCTAGGCTGGGCGGCGAAGAAGTGAGCGAAACCCCCTGCCGGGGGGTCGAGGGAACAGGCGGTCGGTCCCGGCCCGACCGCCACGCCCTCACTCGGTCGGCCCTGCCGGCCGCGCTGGGCTTGGCCTTCGGCCTCATCTACACCTATGGGGCGACGAGCTACCACATCGGTACCCCCGGCTCGCCCGGACCGGGCACCTTTCCGCTTGCCGTTGGCTTGCTGATGGTCGTAACCAGCGCCTGGTGCCTGGTGGCCGAGTACTGGCGCCCCTCCGCGCCCCCCGAGGGCCTTGGCGCCAACGCCTGGCGCGTGCCGGTAATCAGCGTGGGTCTGGTCGCCTACATGTTGCTGCTGAAGCCGGCGGGATTCCTGCTGGCCGCGGCGGCGCTGTGCGCCGTTCTGCTGCTGACGCTGGGACGCCGGCCCTGGTGGGTAGCGGTGGGAAGCGCGTTGGTCGCCGGCGGCGCGGCTTACTATTTGTTCGGCGCGCTCGGCGTGCCCCTGCCCATGGGCGTTATGCCCTTCTGAGGAACAAATGGATCCACTACAGGGACTGTTGCACGGCTTCTCAGCGCTTGGCGATCCCCAGGTAATGCTGGCGCTGGTGGCCGGCGTATTCCTCGGTACGCTAGTCGGCGTCCTGCCGGGCCTGGGCCCGGTCGGGGCGATGGCTATTCTGATGCCTCTGAGCTTCCAGCTCGATTCGACGGCTGCCATCATCCTGATGGCCGGCATATTCTACGGCGCCCAGTACGGTGGCTCGACGACCTCCATCTTGGTGAACATCCCCGGAGAGTCGACCTCGGTCGTGACCTGCCTGGACGGCTACCAAATGACCAAGAGGGGCCGGGCCGGGGCAGCGCTCACCGTTTCGGCAGTGGGCTCGTTCATTGCCGGGGCGGCGAAGAAGTGAGCGAAACCCCCTGCCGGGGGGTCGAGGGAACAGGCGGTCGGTCCCGGCCCGACCGCCACGCCCTCACTCGGTCGGCCCTGCCGGCCGCGCTGGGCTTGGCCTTCGGCCTCATCTACACCTATGGGGCGACGAGCTACCACATCGGTACCCCCGGCTCGCCCGGACCGGGCACCTTTCCGCTTGCCGTTGGCTTGCTGATGGTCGTAACCAGCGCCTGGTGCCTGGTGGCCGAGTACTGGCGCCCCTCCGCGCCCCCCGAGGGCCTTGGCGCCAACGCCTGGCGCGTGCCGGTAATCAGCGTGGGTCTGGTCGCCTACATGTTGCTGCTGAAGCCGGCGGGATTCCTGCTGGCCGCGGCGGCGCTGTGCGCCGTTCTGCTGCTGACGCTGGGACGCCGGCCCTGGTGGGTAGCGGTGGGAAGCGCGTTGGTCGCCGGCGGCGCGGCTTACTATTTGTTCGGCGCGCTCGGCGTGCCCCTGCCCATGGGCGTTATGCCCTTCTGAGGAACAAATGGATCCACTACAGGGACTGTTGCACGGCTTCTCAGCGCTTGGCGATCCCCAGGTAATGCTGGCGCTGGTGGCCGGCGTATTCCTCGGTACGCT
Organism: Chloroflexota bacterium; assembly: GCA_023473795.1. Lineage (GTDB taxonomy): Bacteria > Chloroflexota > UBA6077 > FW602-bin22 > JAMCYS01 > JAMCYS01. Next base: position 8,284 of record JAMCYS010000111.1, read on the forward strand.
AGTCGGCGTCCTGCCGGGCCTGGGCCCGGTCGGGGCGATGGCTATTCTGATGCCTCTGAGCTTCCAGCTCGATTCGACGGCTGCCATCATCCTGATGGCCGGCATATTCTACGGCGCCCAGTACGGTGGCTCGACGACCTCCATCTTGGTGAACATCCCCGGAGAGTCGACCTCGGTCGTGACCTGCCTGGACGGCTACCAAATGACCAAGAGGGGCCGGGCCGGGGCAGCGCTCACCGTTTCGGCAGTGGGCTCGTTCATTGCCGGCACTATTTCTGTCGTCTTACTCATGTTCTTCGCGCCGCTGCTGGCCCAGTTCGCGCTCAGCTTCGGGGCCGCCGAGTACTTCGCCCTCACGGTCTTTGGTCTGCTGGTGCTCTCCCGACTGACCGGTGGGGCCCTGACTCTGGCAATGATGCTGGTCGGAGCAGGACTGGCCCTTAAGACGATCGGCCAGGAGGCGACCTACGGCATCGCCCGCTTCACCTTCGGCGTGATGGACCTCTGGCAGGGCGTGGAGCTGACGGCAGTCGTGGTTGGCCTCTTCGGCATCGCCGAGGTCCTGTCGGCCTCCGAGGAAAGAGGCGGCATGGTGCAGGTGATGTCGGTGAGACTGCGGGAACTGCTGCCGACGCGCGAGGAATGGGGGCGTTCGTGGGTGCCGATGCTGCGCGGCACCGCGGTCGGCTTCCCCTTCGGTCTCATCCCGGGTCCGGCGGCGATCCTCTCGACCTTCGCGTCCTACGCCGTGGAGCGGCGTTTCTCCAAGCATCCGGAGGAGTTCGGCAAGGGCGCCATCGAGGGCGTGGCGGGGCCGGAATCGGCCAACAACGCCGCCGCGGGCGGCACTCTCGTGCCGCTGCTCTCCCTGGGCGTGCCTTTCGCCCCGGCGACCGCATTGCTCCTCGGCGCTTTCATCATTCACGGCATCCGCCCGGGTCCGCTGCTCATCAGCGAGCACCCGGAGGTCTTCTGGGGGCTCGTGGCCTCGATGTACGCCGGCAACGTGATGCTCTTGATCCTTAACCTGCCGCTCGTCGGTCTCTTCGTCAGTTTCCTGAAGTTGCCGCGGGACATCCTCCTGACCGCCATAGTCCTGGTCTCGGCCGTGGGCGTTTACAGCGTGAACAACAGCATCTTCGATCTCATAGTGATGCTGGCCGCCGGCCTGCTGGGCTACGCCATGCGCAAGTTCCGCCTCAGTCCGGCCACGCTGGTGCTGCCGCTGGTCATCGGCGGGCTCATGGAAAGCTCGTTTATGCAGATGTTGCTCATCTCCCGCGGGGACATGGGATACCTGCTGACCAGACCTATCGCCCTCACCCTGCTGGTGCTCGGCGTCGGTAGCCTATTCGCGCCGGTTATGTGGCGTTACCTGCGGCCGCGGGCGGCCGACCCGCTGGCGGGCGTGCGCGAGACGCTGTAGGCCATCTCGAGAGGTCCGCCTATCCCGATGGACGGCAGACCTCGAATTGGCTCCCCTGCCGCCGACAAGCGCACTGTGTTCCTCATGCCTTCCCGACGGCAGCGGCCTTCTGCAAGCTGCCCGCGTTTGCGGTGGCGTTCTCTGGTGTCTGTTGTCCGCACAGACGGCACCGCCCTCGCTCCTCAGCCAATTGTGCAGGCCGATACTCGGGCAGCCTTCTGGCACGAATATTGCTTGCCCTAGGAGTCCTGGTACGGTTGCTCTCCCTTGCCACCCCGTCAGAGACGAGCGGCTATGCTCGGCCGGTTTGGGCATCCGGGTGCTAGAAGGCAGCAGTGGAAAACGAGACGGCCTACGTAGGAGCAAGTTCCCCCCAAAGACCCCGCGAAGTGGCGTCGCGAGCGGCACGGGCCGCCAGTCGTGGCTGGCGCTGGCTGACGCTGAAGACGGTGGGCGGCAACCTAAGGCTGCTGCTGGCAGTCGTTCTGGTGCCGGTGCTCGTGGTGCAGGTGGTGCTGTACTACAACCGCTACGTCGAGCGCCGTTCCGAGACTTTCGCCAACAACCTGGAGGTCGCCCGCGCGGTAGGCACGACCTTCAGCGCCTACGTCGCCGACATCCAGCGTCAGGAGGACGTCGCGCTGCAAGTGATCGAGCAGCTGCCTGACGTAACGGGTGAGCAAACGACGGCGCTGCTCGCCAACCAGGCCGCTCAGTATGCCGCGGTGCGCAACCTCAGTGTAGCGGATACGATCGGGCGCATCGTCGCCGCCAGCAGCCAGCAGGCGGTCGGCCTCGACATCTCGGATCGTTCGTACTTCCGGGAGATTGCCAACGGCGCCGAGCGCAGTTTGAGCGATCTCTTCGTCGGCCGAGCCAGTGGCAAACCAACCCTCGCCATAGCCCGCCGCTGGAACGCGGCGGACGGCAGCCTGCGGGGAGTCATCTTTGCCCTGATAGAGCCGGACAACCTCGGCGAAGAGCTGGACGTACGCCGAGCTGGGAGGGGCAGCCTGGCGATCTTCGACCGCCAGGGGCTGGTCGTCTACCGTTACCCAGAGGTATCCCTGAACATGGAGCAGCGCCAGCCCACGGATTCCCAGTCGCTGATTGCAAGGGCCCTGTCTGGACAGGAGGCGATGGGCGTATACACGTCCTCGGTGGACGGCGGCAGACGCATGGGCAGCTACGCCCCAGTTGACAGCATAGGCTGGGTGGTCGGGGCGGGGATATTAGAAAGCGACGTGGTGTCGCCGGTAATCCAAGACCTGACGCGGGAGTCCCTCAGCTTGCTGGCCGCCGCCCTCCTCGGTCTGGTGGTAGCCAGCGCGGTGGCCCGACGCCTAACCGTACCGTTGGCCCAGCTGGCGGAGCACGCGGCGGCGGTCGGCAGCGGGCATTATGACAAACGTTTGATCGGCGCCGGACCGGTGGAGCTGCGCACCCTGGCCGAGGCTTTCAACCGTATGTCCGACGAGCTGCGTCTGCGCGAGCAGGAGCGCGACGGCTACCTGCACGCCATTTCCCACGACTTGCGCGGACCGCTCACCGTCGTGCAGGGCCAGGCGCAGCTGCTCCGCCATTACGCCGCCAAGGGCCAGCTGGAGCGCCACCTAGATTCGGGTACCGACGCCATCCTGACTAGCTCCCAGCGAATGCGAGTAATGATCCAGGATTTGATCGACTCGGCCCGTGTGCAGTCCGGCCAGCTGGAAGTCGAGCCGCAGGCGGTCGCCCCGGGTGAGTTCGTGGCGGCGCTGCGGCAGCGCCTGGCGAACACGCCTGGGGCGGCGCGTGTTGTCGTATCGCCCCTACCGCCGCTGCCCCTGGTAGCTCTGGATCAAGACCGCTTCGAGAGGGTACTACTCAACCTGGTCTGGAACGCGCTTAAGTATTCGCCGGAAGATACCCCCGTCACCCTGGCGGTGGCGCAAGCAGGCCCGGAAGTGGTCTTTTCGGTCAGCGACCGCGGCTCGGGCATTGGCGCCGACGAGCTGCCCCATCTTTTCGAGCGCTTCTATCGCTCGCCGAACGCGCGCGAGCACAGCGAAGGCCTGGGGCTGGGGCTGTACATCGCCAAGGCGCTAGTGGAGGCGCACGACGGGCGCATCTGGGTCGACAGCCGAACGGGCCAGGGCACTACTTTCTTCGTCGCCTTGCCGGCAGTCACCTGACACCGGCGGGCCAGTCCTGCCGTTGCCGGCGCCGAAGCGCAGGCGGCCCTATCTCCAGGCCCTTGGCGGGTGGACCGACGCCGATGTCGAATGTCAGCAGGGCCGGCGCGGAAGCCGGCGCGGCAAGGCCCGACGGGAAACGACAAGGAGGTCCGACCGTGGGCTCTCAAGAGCGCGAACTGGCCATCTCCCCGGCCGCCCTGGCGGCGATCATGGACTACCTTCTCGACCCCGAGAACTCGCTCGTGCGGGCGCTGCGGCGCTCGCTGGCAATCGTCCTTGCCCCAGCGACCGTAGATTTCGTCTACTGGGTCGCGCGGGCTGCCAGTTACGGGCGGCCATGAGATCCGCGAACCGTCGTCACGGCGGACTCTTGTGCCTGCTAGAGGTTGTGTAGGAGCTCAGGGCGAGGGCACCGCCTCGGCTTGCGACTGAGCTGCGGATCCTATAGGGAGGAACTCTACGCGTGGCGTTCAAGTATATGGCTGACCCCGATCGTTGGTCACACAAGATCGACTTCCGAAAAATCAACCGCGGCTACGAAGACTACCGCCTCCACGAGGTCGTCTTCGTGAGTGGCGGCCGCTGGATTATCGAGTGCGCGGATATTCGGATAGGATGGACGGAAATAAAGGCCAATAACAGATGATGGCCACCCTAGCCGCCTGCGCACCGACGTCCCAGAGGAACGGTGATGGGCGCCCGTCTCGCGTAGGAGACTGGCCCTCGACGGCAGCACAAATTGCTCAGAGGAGGATGGGAGGGTGGCCAGTTGACTGCCGTGGCCGGCTACAATCAGCGGCCGGCCCTGGTTGTAGTGATCGAGATAGTGCTGGAAGGCGCGCCTTACGTCCTCGTAGGCCAGGTCCAGCGCCTTCTCGCCGTTACCCTCCTTGTCCAGAAAGGCGTAGAGCGCCGCCTGCCGATAGCGGGGGCGTAGACGCTGGTCTGGTGCTTGATCGACCCTTGGTCGGTTGCCAGGTTGAGTACGGGGTCGTCCACGGGCCCATTCCAGCTGGCAGGCGAGAGGAGCGTGGTCGGGTGGACGAAGAAGACGTCCGCCGCTGCCTCGAATTGGTCGTCGGCCTGCTCCAGGCCGGGTGGCACGACGTCAGCCAGGTCGAGCCGGCCGGGCAGCGCGGCCCAGCTCTCCGACTGGGCGTAGTCGGGGACCGGCGGCAGCGGGTAGGCGTCAAACGGCTTGGCCGGACGCAGGCGACGTAGCGACGCCAAGAGGGCCGCTGTCCTGATGTCCTCGCCCCGCCGCACGGCCAGCGCCCCCAGAGCGCCCAGCGCGAGCGCACCCAGAACAAGACGTAGAGTAGACGAATCGGCTTTCACTGCCTCCTCCTAACCGGCCAGAGCGCACCTCAAAACGCGGCAGATGGTCGCTTTAAGCTAGACGCAAACCGGGCTAGCCGGGCGTTTCTCAAGGCAGGTAGAGGACGCAAGGATCGGGCCAGCGAGGTCTCGCGGGCACTACGCTCCAAGCAACAAGAAGGGGCGGAGGCGGGACGATTCCCAGCCCCCGCCCGCTACGAGGTCTGCCGGGGCCACAATACAGAAGCGAGCCAATTACTTCGTGAAGACCGTGCCCCGAGAGCAGTCGCCGCTGCTCGAAGCCAGGAAGGCGAGGATGCGGGCGATGCCGAAGGGGTCGGCAAGGTTACCCTTAGCTTGTGCCACTGCCGCCTGCGGGTCCTGGCCGGCGGCGCGGGCCCGGTCGGCGACGTTCTCGATCTTCATCGGCGTCGCCACCGCGGAGGGCACGACGTCGTGCACGCGGATGCCCGCCGGTTTCAGCTGCGCGGCCAGGGTCATAGCGAAGCCGTGCACCCCGCCCTTGCTGGCGCCGTAGGCGAGCGAGGAGCTGGGCACTTCGACCCCCGCCTCGGAGGCCATGAGCAGCACCACGGCCTCCTTGGCCTGGCGCAGGTATGGCAGGACGTGATGCACGGCCAGGTAGTCGCCCTTCAAGTTGACGGCGATGACGCTGTCGAAGGTCGCCTCGTCCAGCTCGTCGGCCTGCAGCATCGCGCCCCGCAAGATGCCGGCGCTGCAGAGCAGGACGTCCAGCTGGCCAAAGGTATCTACCGCGGCCTTCATGAGGTTGACGCAGTCGGCGGACCTGGTGACGTCGGTCTGGACGAAGATGGCCTGGCCGCCGTTCTGCCGGATGCTGCCCAGCGTCTCCTCGGCTTCCCCGGCCAGCATGTCGCCAATGACGACCCGGGCGCCTTCCTTGGCGAAGGTGATGGCGGCGGCGGCGCCGATGCCGCGCGCCCCGCCGGTGATGACCGCGACTCGGTTGTCTAGAAGCATGTGGCTACCTCTCCTGATTGGCGAATTATGTCGGTTCCCGCCGGTCTCCCTGGCGGAGACGCTCCCATTCTACCAGGACGAGCAGCAGCCGGGGGGTGGGGCGATTAGGTTGGCAGCCCCCGCAGCCAGGCGGCAATGGTGGCGGCAACCTCGGCCGCGTGGCCGGTGTAGAGGTGGTCGGCGCCGGGGAAGAGATGCGTCTCGACTGGCAGGCCGTCCGTCGCTGAGCGACGGATGGCCGCCAGCTCCGTGGGACCGCCTATCTCCCCCTCCTCGGTGCCGTAGAAGGCGAGGAGGGGGCAGGCGACGCTCACCAGCGCTGGGTTAGCAGTGTGAAAGCCGTAGACGTCGAGGCCGGCGTGGGCGCGGTTGGCGTAGGTCTGAGCGCTCACCGCGCCCACGCCCGTGGCGGGATCGCCCGTGCCCGGCAGCAGCTCGCGGCCCCGGCCCGCCGCCTCCAAACGCTGCGCCAGGGCGAGCAGCTCTGGATCGACAAGCGCTACCCGCTTGGAGGGCGAGGCGGCGATCAAGCCGGCGACCCGCGGGTCGCGGCGCCGGGCCTGATAGTAGCCCACTTTGTGAGCGCCGAGGCTGTGGCCGAGCAGGGCCACGCGGGGGAAGCCCAATTCCACCGTGTAACCGAGCCAGCCGGCGATGTCGTAGGGGCATTCGTCGAACAGCTCCCAGGTGGCGCCGGCGAGAAAAGTGCGGCCATCCCGGAGGCCCATGATGGCACCGCTGTCGTGGCCGCGGTTGTTGCCGCAGACGAAAGTATGTCCCAGCTCGGCCAGCTCGCGACCTATCGCCACGACCTGGGGCTCGTAGAAGCAGCCGTTCATGCCGTGCACCCAGACCAGCGGCAGCCGCCCGGGCGACGACTGCTCCGGCTGGATCAGGACCCCTTCCAGGAAGCAGCCATCCTCACTCCAGGTGTAGACCAGGCGCTCGCGATAGGTCACGACGACATCCTCCACTGTGGGTCGGACTTGGTGGCAAGCTTAGCAGCTTGCGGCCGAACGGTCAAAGGGAGCGATCAAGCGACGCCAAGGCAGTGGCGCCAAGTCGGCGGTGCCTGTCGGGAGATCACCCAAGAAGCCGGCAAGAAAGCGGAACGGTTGCCAGGCTCGCGGACGCCTGGCATAATCACCTCACTGCCGGCGGCTGACTCGCTCAAGTTCAGCCCCGAAGCAGCGGCCTATCGGAGTCGTCTGAACTGGGGCGGATTGGCGTTGCGGTCGTTGTTCGTCTGGCTGTTGGTGCTACTGCCGGCGCTGGCGGCGCCGCTACTGGGATACTGGACGCTCGCCGTTTCGGCGGTGCTGGCTTTTTTCGTCCTGCGCAGCGATCCTAACGCCTCAGCCCGCCCGCTAGTCGTGGTGGCGGTGGCGGTAGGACTGATCGGCGGCGCCATCGGCATCGCTTCGGCCGCGCTCGCTCTGGCCACCGTGGGTGGCCTAGCGCCCTACGCCGAGCGCGCCTGGTTGGGCTGGCTGGCGCTGGCGTTCGCCGGGGTGGCGGGCACGGGCGGGCTACTGGCCGCCATTTACCCCGCCTGGGCGACCCTGCTGCTGGCCGTGGGGGCGCTTTTCGGCACCGCCACTATCTCGCTTTTCTACATCGACAGCCCTTACCCGCTGGCCGCCCTGCTCTGGCTCATCGCCGCCACGCTCGCCCTACTGGGACGGCGGAGCAACGAGTAATGAGTAGCGACTAATGAATGACGAGAGGAGAGCAGCGGACAACGGGCTCCTCTCCGTGCCACTCACTACTCATCACCCATCACTCATTACTCATCACTGGCCGAGCCCCAGCCACTGGGGATTGCGGATGGTGCCGTCGTACTGGTGCGTCACTTTGAAGGGCTCGAACTCGCCGTCCCGCGCCACAGTCGCCGTGCGGACCAGCATGTCGTCCACCTCTTGCTGACTCAGCGGGCGGAAGTCCCGCCAGGCCTGCAGCGCCTGCTGGAAGATCTCCTCCGAGTCGCAACCGGTGATGGCCACGGAGATGGGCAAGTTCATGGCGTAGTGCAGGCACTCCACCGGCGTGACGACGCCGCTGCGCAGCAGGTGGCCCGAACCCATCGTCTTCATCGCCAGCACGGCGATGCCGTGCTCCAAGGCCACCGGCATTACCTGGTGCTGGAAGCTGCGGAAGTGGACATCCATCAGGTTGACCGGCATCTGCACCGTGTCGAAGGTGAAGCCGTGCGCCAGTCCGGTGTTGATCATTTTCAGGTGGATCTGGGGGTCCTTGTGGCCGGTGAAGCCGATGTAGCGGACCTTGCCCGCTTTCCTGGCCTCCAGCACGCCCTCGAAAGCGCCGCCGGGGGCGAACACGCGGTCGGGGTCTTCGGGGCGGATCATCTCGTGAAACTGCAGCAGGTCGACGTGGTCGGTCTGCAACCGTTGCAGAGACTCGTCGAGTTGCCGCAAGGCTGATTCGCGCGTCTGGCCGTCTATCTTGGTCATCAGGAACGCCTTCTGCCGATAGCCATCGCGCAGAGCGATGCCCATGCGCTCCTCGCTCTTGCCGCCGTGGTAGTCCCAGGAGTTGTCCAGGAAGTTGATGCCATTGTCGAGGGCGCTGCGGATAATCCGGATCGCCGCCTCCGCGTCGTCCATCTTGCCCAAGTGGGCGCCGCCGAGACCCACGAGTGAAACCCTCTCGCCCGAGCGGCCGAGGGTGCGATAAGGCCCAGTGTTGCCGTTGCTCATTGCGTAGTATCCCTCCGTGATGCGTCGCCAGTCTCTCTGCAACAAGAGTGCCACGAGCGCCCTGCCGCAGGTGTTGGCGGGCGACAGGTGGCATAGTGAGGCAACGTTAACCGATCAAGCGCTGGATGGCAAGGCCGACCACCTAAAGGTCGGCCTTGCCGAGCCGGCCGGCCAGGGCAGGCTAGAGGCGACGCCGGCTAGTCCTCCTTCTCGAACTTAAGGGAAGCCGAGTTCATGCAGTAACGCAGCCCGGTCGGCCGGGGCCCGTCGGCAAAGACGTGGCCGAGGTGAGCGCCACAACGAGGGCAGACCACCTCGGTTCGGTGCATGAATAAGCTGTTGTCCTCATGTTCCTCCACCGCGCCCGGGCCGACGGGGGCGTAGAAGCTGGGCCAGCCGGTGCCGGACTCGAACTTCGTGTCGGACGTGAAGAGCTCGGCACCGCACGACGAGCACCGGTAAGTACCCTTCTCGTGGTTGTTCCAGTACTCGTTGGCGAAGGGCGGCTCGGTGCCTGCCTTGCGCGCGACCCGGTATTGCTCCGGCGTCAGCTGCCGCCGCCACTCGTCGTCCGACTTCTCCACTTCGCGCTGTTGGTCTTGGTTGGTCTTATTTGTGGTTGCCATAAGTGCCTTTCTGAAGCGCCGCCTTCCGCCCGCGTCCGCGGCGCCCGGGATCTGGAGCGATCCTATGAGAGCTCCAACATGGTTATAGAGCATTTTCGGGTCAAATGCAGGCGGCCAACCGGCCAACGCCTGCCTCCATCCCAGTGACCGGCCGGGCAAGACCGGCCAGCTGGCCAGGATGACCCAGATGGAGGTCTCCGGGGGCGGCAACCCCTCCCTCAGCGGCACGGGCGACAAGGTCGACCTTACCATCTATGGCGGCAGCGAGGCCAACTTGATCTCCTACCAGGCGCAGTCTGCCGACCTTAACGTCCGTGAAGTCAGCGAGGTCACGGTGAACGCCCCGGGCAAGCTGGACGTAACCGTCGTCGAAGGCTCGACCGTGTTCTATGCCGGCAGCCCGACCTTCGGGCGGCGCGAGGTCGGCGACGGCGCCTTCCTCAAGCGCCGCTAGGCCGGCAAACAGCCGGCAAGAGCCGAGCCAGCTTGACCTTTCCTGCAGTATAATGCCGAGAAGTGGTTGCCAAGCATCCGGGCAACGTGGAATGGGGGGGGAAAACAATGGCGTACCAGTGTGACATTCAAGAGCAGCCGGCGCGCCCGACGCTCTCGGTGCGGTCGCGCGGTTCAGTGCACGACTTGCCTCAGTTGCTGGGCCAGGCTTATGGCGCCATCATGGAATACCTGGGCGAGCTAAACGAGCAGCCGGCCGGTCCGCCTTTCGTCGCCTACTACAACATGGATATGCAGGACCTCGACATCGAAGCCGGTTTCCCGGTGGCCCGTTTCATACCCAGCCGGGGCAACGTCGAGGCGCGGGAGATACCGGCGGGCAAGTATGCCAGTTGCTTCCACACCGGCCCCTACGGCGAGATCGGCCCGGCCTACGAGGCGCTCACCAGGTACGTGGCCGAGAACGGCTTCGAGCCGACCGGCGTCTCCTACGAAGTTTACCTCAACGACCCCCAGGAGACGGCGCCGGCCGACCTGCAGACCCAGGTGTTGTTCTTTCTGAAGACCGGGTAAGGCCCGAGACGGGATCTGCGGGGGCCTGATCGAACACCGAGACAGATCGTGCTGCGCCTGGGTGCGACCGGCTGGCCTTCCAACCAGGGAGTCCAGCCCGGTGCGCGTCGACGTCTCTTCGCCGCGTCGCTCTTGGTTGGTGCCAGCGGGGGACGGACCCGGCGGAGACACCGGGCCCTACCAGGGAGCGGAACCCTGTGCAACTGATGGCCGCCGACATCACTCCGCCGCTTCGCTCTGGTCCCTGTGTCGGCGGCGGTCCAATAGCTTTGGTATGCGACAGACGAAGCGCCGGAACCGTCTCTGGCTGGGCGCCCAACAGGGGCCGTCTCTAGGCTACACTGGCGGCGAGCGGCCACGACACCACAAGATACCCAGGGGGTACCACTTGGTAGACGAGTGCGAGATGGTCGAGCGGCCGGCCCGGCCGACCATGGCGGTGCGCCTACGGGTTCCGGCGCAGGATATGACTTTGCCGCTGGCCGACGCCTTCGGGGCCGTCCGCCAGTGTCTAAACGAGCTGGGCGAGGAGCCGGTTGGCCCCGCCTACGTCGCCTACCCCAGCATGGGCAGGCAGAACCTGGACGTGGAGATGGGCTTCCCCGTCGCCCGCCCCTTGCGCAACAAAGGCGGCGTCAAGGCGAGCGAGATTCCCGCCGGCAAGTACGCCACATGCCTCCACGCCGGGCCTTACGGCGGCATCGATGCCGCCTACGCGGCGCTGAGCCGGTGGCTGGCGGCGAACGGCCAGCAGACCACGGGCGCGGCCTACGAGATGTTGCTCACAGACCCCTTGACGACGCCGGCCCCAGCGATGGAGATCCAGATCCTGCTGCGACTGAAAGAGGGATAGGCGCGATTCGCGACCCCCTCCGCCGGTCGCCAAGGCAGCGAGGCGACGGCGCCTTTGACGGCCTGTGGCAAGTGCCGGCATTGCCTTCGCGGCCTCCCAGGCACTATTCTAGCCGGTGGCGATAGCCACTCTGAGGTAGCGAATTGCCTTATCCGCATCGCAGGTTGAGCGCTCTGACTGCCGCGCTGCTGGCGCTCTGCCTGCTGCTGAGCGGGGTCCCGAGCGCCGCCGCGCAAAGCTCGGGGCCGCCAGGCGGACCACAGAGCGACGTCGCCTCCTACCAGATTCAGGTGACGCTCGATCCGCAGAGCAAGCAGCTGCAGGGCAGCGAGCGGATTACCTACCGCAATCCCTCAGCCGATACGCTGACCGAGCTATGGTTCCACCTCTACCTCAACGCCTTCCGCTCGCCCGACACCCAGTGGCTGCGAGAGTCCGGCGGCGCCCACCGCGGCTTCGCGGCCGAGGAGCCGGGCTGGATCAAGGTGGAGCGGCTGGCGCTGGCCGATGGCGGCCCGACGCTGCTCCTGCCGGACGGCGGGGACACGGCCGAGACCAACGTGCGGGTGCCACTGCCAAAGGCGCTGGGCCCGGGCCAGACTCTGACCCTGGAAGCGACTTGGACGGCCCAGCTGCCGCGCGTCTTTGCCCGCACCGGCTACGCCGGGGACTTCTTCATGGTCGGCCAGTGGTATCCCAAGTTGGCCGTCTACGACCGCGGCCACTGGGACAGCGAGCCCTGGCACGCCAACTCCGAGTTCTTCGCCGACTTTGGCAACTACGATCTGGCGGTCACGCTGCCTCAGTCCTACGTCACCGGCGCCTCCGGGGTGCGCCAGGGGGAGACGGCCAACGCCGACGGCAGCAAGACCGTGCGCTATCGCGCCGAGCGCGTCACCGACGTGGCCTGGACCGCCTGGCCGCAGTACCAGGCGGTCGACCGGCAGATGCAGGCAGCCGGTCAGACGACGCAGGTCGAGCTGCTGCTGCCCGCCAGCGAGGCCGGCGACGCCGAGCGCCACCTGGCGGCGATCCGGGCGGCGCTGGACGCCTACGGCACGTGGTACGGCGCCTACCCCTGGCCCAAACTGACGGTCGTCGTGCCGCCGGAAGATGCCGGCGGCGCGGGCGGCATGGAATACCCTACCCTCGTCACCACCGGCAGCAACGGGCCGACCCGCGGCCTGCCGGGGATAGACAACGGCATCTATGGACTGGAAACGGTGACGGTGCACGAGATCGCCCACGAGTGGTTCCCCATGCAGGTACAGAGCAACGAGGCGGCCGAGGCCTGGCTGGACGAAGGCTTCGCGGACTACCTGACCACGCGCCTCTTGGGCCGACTCTACGGCCCGGACAGGTCGGTGCTCAACCTGCCCCTGCTGCGTCTGGGTTACGTCAATCAGCAGCGGGGCGTGGTGGGTTCGGCGGGGGTGGAGCAGGAGCCACTGGCCCAGCCCTCCTGGCAGTTCCAGAGCCCTTACACCTACGCCGCCACGGTCTACGGCAAGGGTAGCCTGGCGCTCCTTAGCCTGCAGGGGCTCTACGGCGACGAGCGCTTCACCGCCGCCCTGCACCACTACGCCGACGTCTGGCGGTGGCGCCACCCCACCTCAGCCGACCTGCGCGATGCCCTGGCCCAAGCGCTGGGCCAGAACCTCGACTGGTTCTTCAACTCCTTCGTCTTCGGTCGCGACGTGGTGGACTACCAGGTGGGCGCCATCACAGACGGCCAGGCCACCGTCGAGAGGGTGGGCGAGGCGCGCTACCCGGTCGACGTGCGCCTCGACTTCGCCGACGGCAGCAGCCGTCTGGAACGCTGGGACGGCCAGGAACGGAGTCTGGCTCTGGCCGGCGACGGTAAAGCCATCGCCGGCGTCGCCGTGGACCCCGAGGAGCGGATCACCCTGGAGATCAACCGTTTGGACAACACACGCCTGGAGCAGCCCGCTCTGGCGCCCGCCCTGGCACTGGCCGACCGCTGGCTTGCCTTCGTCCAGATGCTCCTGCAGCTGGTCGGGCAGGTAGGATGATGAGGAGCCCGGCCGCGTTTCCTTCCTTCGGTCGCGAGGTCGCCCTTGGCTTGCAGGCGGCCGTTCGGCGCTGGCCGCTCGCTCTGGCCCTGTATCTGCCGAACCTGGTGCTGGGTTTGCTCAGCGCCCTGCCCATATTCCTGGCCGGGGAGGCCCTGGGCCAGCTGGGGCCCTGGACGGCCAGGCTAGCCGAGGGCGACCTGGCCAACACGCTCATCGAGTTCTCCGCCCTCAGACAAGCCAGCCCGCCTGCCGAACTGCGGGCCGCCGGCGGCGACCTCGTCTGGGCGCTGCTCTTGCTCGCGCTAGGAGTGCTCGCCCAGGGCACGGCCTACAACTTGCTGGCCGGTGCCGTGCTCGGGCGCCTGGCCGGTGACGACGACGTCACCTTTGGCAGCGCCTTCCGGCGTTGGGCCGGGCCGATGTTCTGGTTTGGCTTTCTGGCGCTGATGGTTGTCTTGCTCGCGGGTACGCTCGGCGTGGTGCTGGTGGCGCTGTTGCCGGTCGACGGCTCGGCCTCGCTGCTGGTCAAACCGTTGTTAGGTCTAGGCTGGTTCGCGCTGCTCAACGGCTGGCTGGAAGTGGCCCGGGCCAGCATGGTGGCCAGGAGCGACCCGCGCGCCCTGCGGGCGCTAGGCAGGGCTATCACTCTGCCGGGGCGAGTGTGGCTACCCGCCATCGTGCTCTGGCTGCTGCTGGGACTGGTGGGCGCTCTCTACCTAGGGCTAGGGGGAAGCCTGGCCGTGGCAGTGCCCGGTGCCCTGGCACTGCTGGCAGTTGCCGTGCAGCAACTGGTGGCCTTCGCCGGAGCCTGGTTGAAGCTCGCGCGCTTGGGGATCGCCCTTGGCGTGGCCAGGGCGACCGCCGGGCCGAACCTGGCTACTAGCTCGGCTAGCCGCCGATATACCGCTAGGTTCTGACAGGCGGGCGCAGGCGGCCGGAGGGATCAGGCGGCGTCCGGGCCCTCGGGAAGCTCGACGCTCGCCGCCTACAGCACCACGGGCGACATCTCCTGGTGGAACCAGAAGCCGGTGCGGTTCACTAACAACGAGCCCGCGGTGATGATGGAAGACACCTTCACGCTGGCCGACACCAGCTGGGGACTACTCTCCCGGCCCGGCTATCGCTCCTACCTGGGACAGCAGCTAGGGGAGGAGATAGCGAAGTCGCTGCTGGCGGAGCTGGGCAGGCAACTGTCCTAACCGCTACCACCAGGTCGGAACCGAACGTGCTGCCGGCCCCGCTGGCTGGCGGGGAATGGAACCGGCCAGTTGGCCAGTGCCAGTTCCGTTCCCCTGCCCGGTGCCGGCACCCCGGCGCCGGGCTATTCTAGCCCCAGTCCCCACCCGCCGACTTGGATGCAACCACGAAAAGGAGGTCGCGACATGGCATCGAGCAGTGCCGGCGCGGTGCCGGCGCCAAGCCCCACACTCGCCAGAGCTGCCGGCCCCTCGGCGGTCGCCATTGCCACGCGCCGCTACGACATCGACTGGCTGAGGGTGCTCGCCACTGGCCTGGTTTTCCTCTACCACTCGGGCCGCGCCTTTGACGACGGCGGCTGGCACGTCAAGAACCCGGTGCAACCATTCGAAATGATCGTTTGGGAAGCGGTTCTCGACATCGTGATCATGCCTTTGTTCTTCGTCCTCTCGGGTATCAGCATTTACTACGCCCTCGGCGCCAAGAGCGGCGGCTTCGTCGTCGACAAGATCAAACGTCTGCTGGTGCCATTGACCTTCGGCATCTTCGTGCTCTCGCCCCACATGATCTACCTTGAGCGGCTCAGCCACGGGCAGACCGGCCTATCGTTCGTAGACTGGCTGCCGCAGTACTTCAACGGTCCCTACCTGGGGGGCGACACGCCCGGTAACTTCGCCTGGATGGGCGTGCACTTGTGGTACCTGCTCTTCCTCCTGCTGTTTTCGCTGCTCACCCTGCCCCTGTTCCGCTACCTGCGCGGTGCTGCCTTTCTACATTCTGCACCAGCCGGTCATATTGCTCGTCCTCTGGCTGGTCGTTATTCCGACCGACCTGCCGGTACTGGTCAAGTACCTGCTGACCATGGCCATTTCCCTGCCCATCATCATCGCCCTCTACGCCTTCGTGGTCCAGCGCGTGGGGGCGTTGCGCTTCCTCTTCGGGATGAAACCGGCCAAGGCAGCGCCCGGGCCGCGCTTGGCGAGGGCTGCCTAAGGGCGGCCAATCGCTAAGTGGCTCCTGCCGTCTGAGCCAGTAGTGGCATGATCGGCAAACGCATCTCAACGCTCCTTAGTGTACGCAGTCGTGTGTCGTCCCGATCTAACGGGCACCGCGCCTGTGCCCGTTCAGAACGTGAGGCGCTAGGCACGTCAAGACGCGCAAGCCCGCCAACCGTTCAGTCCATGGTATCACCCTTTTCGCTACGTCCCCAACGGGCTACACCGGATTCCTTGCTTCTCAGTCTAAGGAGGCATCGTTCCGGCGGAGACCCGCATTAACGCTGGTTTCCCCCCCAGCCATTTGGCGGGTATTGGCGAGCGAGGACCCGGCAATTCTGCCGGCATCCAGCCCAGCCATTTTGCGGGGGGAGGGGCAGCGAGGACTCGGCAGTTCTGAAAGTGGCACCCAAAACCAAGGGTAAACCCCAGGTTCAGCCGCCTTGCACTCTGTTACCATCAGAAAGGAGCAGCCGAAGACGGGCTGCCCGCTAGTCGCCGACGCCCACGGGCAGCTCGCCGAAGAAGGAGGTCAGTGGATGACTGAGGCA
The DNA here is from genome assembly GCA_023473795.1 of Chloroflexota bacterium. Classification (GTDB taxonomy): domain Bacteria; phylum Chloroflexota; class UBA6077; order FW602-bin22; family JAMCYS01; genus JAMCYS01. Next base: position 24,207 of record JAMCYS010000111.1, read on the forward strand.
AGGGAGCAGGCGAAGGGACCTCCCGAAGTCCTGACCCGATACGAACAGCATCCCCCGCCGGCGCGGGTGGCGGTGGCCTTGGCGGTCGCTTCCCCGCTGGTGCGGGAGGGGCTGCGCCGGGTCATCGAGGGCGACGATAGCTTCGAGGTGGTGTGGGCGGGCCAGGCGCCGCCCGGCTCTGACGAGGACGACTGGGCGCGGGCCAAGGTGGCGGTGATCGGCGGCGCCTGGGCCGACGGCGAGGCCGCCGACCCAGCCGGCGCGCTGGGGCCGTCGGCGCCGGCAGCCGCGAAGGTGCTGTTGCTGGAGACGCGGGAGACGCCGCCTTCCGCCGCGGAGGCTCAGCGCCTGGGCATCGCGGCCTGCCTGCCGCCGGATGCCCAAGCCGACGATGTGCTGGTTACCCTGCGCGCGGTCGCCAGGGGCTACACGCTGCTGAGCACCGCCCAGCCGCTGGAGGTATGTCCCCCAATCGGGCCAGCTGGCGCCGGCCCTACGGCCCGGGAGGCGGAGGTGCTGCGGCTGCTGGCGGATGGCCTTGGCAACCACGAAATCGCCGAGCGGCTCTGCCTAAGCCCGCGTACGGTGCAGCATCACTTGGCCAACCTCTTTGCCAAGACGGAGGCGCACAACCGCACGCAGCTAGTAGCGCTGGCGCGGCAGTCGGGCTGGTTGGACTAGCCCTGACTCTGCATCCAGGCGCCAACGGGAGCATCTAGCGTAATCGCGCGCTCACATTGGCGAGCTCGCAAGCCATCGGCCTCACTTCTCCACGACGGCACTGTTCGCCCCTGACCTGTCTGTGCCTCACCTCGCCCCTTTCGACTTGGGGCATGCTGCCTGAGAGACGACCGAGACGCACTGGCCTACCTGGGCCAACATGCGCATCGGCCTGGCGCCAAATGGGCAATTTAGCTAGCCGCAAGATGGGCATTTCTGCCGAAGTCGGCGGACGGCTGACGCCGTACTCTCAAAGCAGAGATCAGAGTTCGCTGATCCTGTCGGGTTGCATGGGTAAGAGGAGGTGATACCGATGACCTGACGACGGGTGCGCGGGTTTGCCCGGTGCCGCCGGGCCCCCTGTCGCCACCGAAACCCGCAATCTGGACAGTAGGAATGCTGTTCGTACGCTGCTAGACTAATCCGTGAAGATGCAGCTCGTCGATCTGTGAGACAGACAGTGGCTTTCACAGCAGAGACCGTTCTGCTGGAGAAAAACCAACTCCATCCGCCAACAAGGAGTAAACGATGGGTAGAAGACGGCATACGCTATTGGTGGTGGTCGTGACCGTGCTGACGATCACAGCCATCATCGGCGTCGGCGGCGTCGGGTCGTTTCAGCCCTTCGCGCCGGCATCGCCAAGCGCAACGGGCATTCTGCTGCGGCAAACCCCATCTCCCGTTCAGAAGCCCACCTCCATCTTCGAGGCATGGGATGCTCTAGCTGCCTACGCCGCCTCCTGGCGGGGCGACGCGCTGATGGTGGAGATGCGCAGCCTCGATGATGGGGCCGACCCTGCCAATGCGGGGATGGACGGGCATAGGCTCGCTTGGGGAGCTCTGTTCGTATCGGAGCGTACGCCCCGCCTCCAACTATCGGTTCGATACGTGAACGGGTCCGTCGTGGAGGCTATTCAGCAGGGCTATGGGGGCGAGCCTCTCGCTGTGTTGCTGCGACCACGTATGGACAGCACGGACGCTATCAGACTGGTTCTGGCTAAGGTCCCCGGGTTCGCGCCCGCTGGCGAGATGAGCAAGGGTCGCGGGCTGCACTTTGTCGCAGGTTCCCAATCCGGGGCCTCGCCGGCGGGACTCGTCATCACCGGGCAAGAGGGCGGGGTGCCCCTTTCGGTGGAGGTGGATACGACGACGGGGCAAATCGTAGGGCAAAAGGAGTACGCCGCTGCCAAGCTTGGTGGCTTAATGTACTCGAGCGACGGCGGGCGGACGTGGCGCGCGAGCAACCTGACCGGCGTCTATGTGGCCCAGGTAGCCGCCGACCCGACCCGAGCCGACAGCGCCTACGCCCTAGTTCCTGATCGACAATTCGTACCCCTTTACCGCACCGGCGATGCTGGGGTCACCTGGCACACTGTGGGGTCGCTCCCCGCTGATGCCGGCAACTGGGCCTTCGACCTGCTGGTGCTCGGCGACGAAGGCGCCGTTCCCTCGTTGCTGGTGGGCACGCGCACTGGTTTGTGGGTCTCCTTCGACGATTGCCGAAGATGGCAACAGGTAGCCCAGTTCCCGCAAGCCCCGACCCAGTGGCTCGCGGTGGCTCGGTCCGGGGGGGTGAACCACGTGTTCGCCACCGTGTCCGCAGGGGCGCAGGCCGGCACCTACTCTTCCGCCGACCTCAAGGCGTGGGCCAAGACGGACGGTGTTGTACGCCGCCTCTCCTCGTCCGTCGGTGGCACGGCAGTCCTAGCGCTGGAAGACACCGGCGCCGGTCCCACGCCTGGCATCGGCACGCAGGCTGCCCAGGTCCTCGGCCCTGATGCGCAGCCTCGCCCACTCGCCGTCCCTATCGGTGCCCTCCGTGCCGCCGGGACGGTTGACGGCTCGGGAACAATCCTAGCGGAGACCCCCGCAGGCGTTCTCCGATCTGCGGACGGTGGCCGCTCATGGGAGACTACTCTCAGTGCCGGCCTGGCTAGTCTCGCCGTAGCCCCCGGGTTTGCCCAGAATGGGCTGGCGCTGGCAGGGGGATTTCGCGCCGGTATCTATAGGAGCGAAGACGGGGGACGCACATGGACCGAGGTGCTGTCCCGACCTGTAGATGTGGTGCCAGGCAACGGCACCGTGCCGGGCGTGCTCTTCCTCTCGGACAGCCACGCCGTGGCGATAAGTGAAGGCAAGATAGAATGGCAAAGCCGCTGACCCCTTGGTTGCGCCTTCGCAGGTTGCTGCTGGTCGCCGCAATCCTCACCGCTGTAGGAGCAGCAGGCTCGGCCCACGCGGTACAGTACACCGCCTGGGTTACCGGGTACGCCATGTTCGACTACATAGGGGCCAATTACCCCTACGAAGTGCTCCAGAGCGATTTTGCCGGCCACGATCCCGGTTACTGCCCAAACGACCCGGCCGCCGACTGGTCGTAGTGGACCTGGATACAGATGGTGACCCCCAGTTACGTTACGATGCACGACTCGGGTGGCTACAACGTCAACTACACCTATTTTCGACTGAACGACACGGGCGACGCGTCCTGCTCGCAGGAGAACTACTGGGCCGACCTCTACTTCGGGCGCTGGACGCCCGATCCCATCAACGACTGCTTCTGCCAGGTGCAGGGAGAGTGCCGCACAGGCGATGTAAACGTGTGCCCCGATGCACAGAACTTCGGTCGGGCGCAGCGTACCTACGATGGCCCGTAACAGTGAGTAGCAGGCCAGATGATGGGGTGGGGTCCGCGCGGACCCCACCAGTCTGTTTACAACCGAACGACCAACTTCGGAGTGGCTGGCTCCGTCGCTAAGGCTCCCTTTGCCACACGAGACTCTAATGCAAACGGTCGTGTCTGATGGGCAGCGGTAGGGGCGACCGGCGACCATAGGAAGTCCTTTAGGGCCGGTCGCTCCTACTGGGCACTGGGCACCGCTGTTGCCATTCTCAGCGGCGGCCCACGTCGACAATAACGGCTGCTTCGGGCCACGGGGTAGCCCTTAGAATGGCGTCAGAATGGCAGGCGGCACTGTCATTACTGAGTCGGCCGGGCGTGGCCATCGATTGTTCAAATGGAGACCTGTCTGGCCCCTATTTCAGCTTCAGAATGAACTGCTTGTGCGCCTTGCTCACCTTGGGCGCTACCACCAGGCGGCAGTAGGGCTGGTTGGGGTTCTTCTCGAAGTAACGCTGGTGGTACTCCTCGGCCGGGTAGAAGGCCGTGAGCGGCTGCACCTGAGTGACGACCGGCGAAACGTACTCGCCGGCACTTTCGATGGCGGCGATCGCCTCTTCCGCCGCCGTCTTCTGCTCCGGGTTATGATAGAAGATGACCGAGCGGTACTGCGTGCCCACGTCCGCGCCCTGCCGGTTGAGCGTAGTAGGATCGTGAATGCCAAAGTACACGTCCAGCAGCTCCCGGTAGGACACGACGCTGGGGTCGAAAGTCACCTGCACGACTTCGGCGTGCCCGGTGACGCCGGTGCAAACGGCCTCGTAACTGGGGTTAGGCACCTTACCGCCGGCATAGCCGGAGACCACCTTCTCCACCCCTTTGATATCGTCGAATACTGCCTCCAGACACCAGAAGCAGCCCCCGCCCAGGGTGGCCACTTCGCGCGCGCTGCTATTGTTCTGGGCCATGGCCTCTATCTCCCACCGTGTTGCGGGGGTCGTCGGTAGCAATGCCACCAAAGGCGACAACGTCCGCGACCCGCGTCTCTTCGCTTCAATGATAGCACGCGCCTCGCGAGTCGCCGTGGTACAATCGCCCCTTCCAGCGTGCGCTCCGGCAAGGGTACAGGAATGCGTGAGGTTGTCGGACGAAGAGCGCTGTTGCGTCGCCTGGGCCTGCTCTGCGGCCTGCCCTGGCTGAGTGGTTGTGCCGCCCCCTTGGCCCTGCCTCAAGCAGAGCCGCGGCCGACGCCCAAAGTCACAGTGGATGCCGGGGCGAGCGTCTACGAGATGTCGGCTTATGCCGACCACTATCAACTCTACTTTCTCGACGAGCGGGCCCAGCCAGACACCGGCCAGTTGTGGAGACCGGAGGCCTTTGCGGACCGCATCGACGTGTTGCCCGGCCTACTTGCGGTGGCGACGGCCCGCTACGGTTTTGAGGTGCCGCTGAGGGTCGAGGTGCGGCAACAGGCCCCCGTCGTTAGCGACGCGAGCCTATCCGCCTGGGAGCATGTGGCCGAGGCCAGCGTCGCGGTCCCCTCCGGCCGCCTGGTCGTCACCGGACCGCTGGACGACGTGGCGCGCGCCCCGCGCCTGCCTTTGCCACCGGGCACCTACCGCCTGCGCGTGCACTACGCCGGCCTCGCCACGGCCAGCGGGCCGGGTGACACCGAGGGCGACGACCACTACCTCGTGCTCATCTGGCCGGCGCTAAAGGTCGCCTCGGCCGTTCTCAAGCGTGCGCCCAGGGAATACGATGGGCCATAGGGGTCGCCGTCCTCACCGGTCAGCTCCCTTCCCATCCGAGCCGACCGTCCCCTAGATGGTAGAATAGATTGGTGGAGAGCTCCCCAAATGAGCGCTCTCTCGTGGGAGGTTGGCGACGATGGCGGCAACGGAGAACCTGCAAGGCATCCTGCAGGGCGCAATCGACCTGCATTTGCACACGGCACCCAGCATCTTTCCCCGCGCCCTCAACGACGTCGAGGCGGCCCGGGGCGCCAAGGAGTGGCGCCTGGCCGCTTTCGTCAGCAAAGCCCATGAGGGCTCCACGGCCGGGCGCGCCCAGGACGCGAACTTCGCCGCTCCGGACGGCCACGCGGTGGGCAGCATCGTCCTCAATCGCTTCGTGGGCGGCCTCAACCCGCACGCGGTGGCGGTGGCGCTGGCCCTGGGCGCCCGGGTGGTGTTTCTGCCCACCATTCACGCCGCCAACCACGTGGCCTTCTACGGCATGCCGGGCTTCCCGCACATGGCCGCCAACCTGCCCCCCCGGCAGGTGGCGGGCGTCGCGGTGCTCGACGAGAGCGGCACTGTGCTACCCGACCTGATGGAGATCATCGACGCGGTCAAGGAGGCGGGCGCCGTCCTGGCCACCGGGCACATCGGCCCGGCGGAGACCGAGAAGGTGGTCGCGGCGGCGCGGGAACGCGGGCTGGAACGGGTGCTGGTCAACCACCCGGACTTCGGCCCCACGGCGATGGACCAGGAGTTCCAGGCCGGCCTCATGGCCCGCGGTGCCTACGTCGAGTTCCCGATCAACCTGCTCAGTCGGGAAGGGGCCGGCGTCAGCCCCGACGCCTTGCTGGCGCGCCTGCGTCGGCTGGGCACGGAGCGCTTCGTCCTCTCCTCGGACCTGGGACAGAAGAAGAACGGCGATCCGTTCCTGGGACTGGCCCGGGGCGTGGCAGAACTGCTGCGGGCAGGACTCAGCCAGGGGGAACTGGACAGGATACTGCGCTACAACCCGCTCGATCTGCTGAGCGGCGGCTAGGGTTCTTGCTGGCCCACGGAAACGGGACGGGCGATTCTTGGGAGGTCGCGGCTTGAGCCGGCCAAACGGGCTATGGAGCGAAGCCTACTCCGGCTGAAGTCTCGACCTCCGGGACTTGCGGCCCCTTACTGCGGACCGGGATCAGCCCTGCTCGCTGCCTCGTCAAGCCTTGACGGCCGGCGTGCCGTCGGCTACATTAGCCCCGCGGGTCGGGCCGCCGACCGCCGCGAATCTTCGAGATCGCCTAGCAAGGAGTCGCCCGCATGGAACTGCCCGTCCTCACCGCGCGCGGCCGCAACATCCCCGAGGCCTGGGAGCGTTCTCTCCTCGCCCTTCTCGCCGAGGGGCAGCGCACCCACTCCGAGAACGTGCAGGGCGAACGCGGCACCCTGGACGCGACTATGGTGATGGTGATCGAAGAGCCGCTGGCCGAGCCGCGCATCCATCGCGCCCTGCCCGGCGGCCTGGACGACCTCTGGATGTACGTGGCCGAGGTGGTGGACGGCGTACACGACCACTGGATCGCCCCCGAGGAGGGCAAGTGGTCTTACACGTACCACAAGCGGCTGACCGACTACGGCGGCATCGACCAGCTGCGGCGGGCGATCGACGTGCTGGCCAAGACCCCTTACAGCCGCCGGGCGCAGGGTATCACCTGGATGCCGCGCGAGGATCTGGGCGCGGCCGACCCGCCCTGCATGCAGCGAATCTGGCTGCGTCTGGTCGAAGGCGAGGAAGGGTTGAAGCTGGTGATGAACTGCCACTGGCGCAGCCGCGATGCGCTCAAGGCGGCCTTCATGAACCTCTTCGCCTTCTCCGAGCTGCAGAAGAGCCTGGTGGCCGACCTACGGGAGAGGCACGGCATCGCGGCCAGCTGCGGCCGAATGGTGGACATCTCCGACTCTTACCACCTCTACCTTGGCTATGCCGAGGAGTGGCAGGCCTTCTGGAAGATGCTCGTGGAGCGGGAGCCCGCCCTGCGCACGTACACAACGGCTTTCGCCGAGCAATTCCTCGACCAGGCCCGCGAGCGCCTCGCCAAGCTGCCCTAGGGGCGTGCCAGAGAAATAGGAAGAGCGGGCCGTTGGCCATGGACCGCTCATTCCCTGGAGACATTGATGGCTGAATCCGTGTTGCCCCCGGCTGGATCCGCGCCGGAACGGACCGGCGAACGCCGGACCCCAGGAAGGGCCGAGGACGTCCTTAGCGAAGCGAGGCTCGCGGCCTGGTTGACGGAGCCGCTGCTGCGGCGGTTCGAACGGCAGGTGGCGACGGCGCCCGAACGGATTGCCCTCAAGAGCGAAGCCCTGACCTTGACCTACGGCGAGTTGAACCGGATGGTCAATCGTCTGGCACATCTGCTGCGGGTGCGCCTCGGCGCGGGCAACCAACCCGTTCCCTTTCTGGTGGAACGGGGGGTGTGGCAGGTGGTGGCGACGCTCGGCGTTCTCAAGGCCGGGAAGATCTCCGTCTGCGTCGAGCCTTCCAACGCCAGGGAACGGCTGAAGTTCATCCTCGACGATACCCAGGCGGGCCTGCTGGTGAGCAACCGCAGCAACGAGGTTCTGGCGAGGGAGGTCGCCGGCAGCGACCGCCAGATGGTGGTCTTGGACGAGCTGCCAACGGGCCTGCCCGATGAGAATCTCGTTCTCGACGTCCCGCCCGACGACCCCGCCATCCTCTTTTATACCTCCGGCTCCACCGGGACGCCGAAGGCGGTGATCCACAGTCATAAGACCCTGCTGCGGAACGTGTTTGTGAGGGTCTTTCATGATGGCATCCGCGCCGAGGATCGCCAGGCCATTCCTTTCTCTTTCAGCTTCACCTGGCCAAACGCCCATACCTTCGGCAGCCTGCTGGTAGGGGCCACGGTGTATCCCGGCAACTTCACGCACCTGACGGGCGCCGAGGTCTCCGCCTTCCTGGCTCGGGAGGGCGTCACCATCCTGCACATCACGCCCAGCCTCTTGCGGCAGTTCATGCAGACCCTGCCCCCGACGTACGACGGCCGCTTTCCCAACCTGAGGTTAGTCCATACCTCGGGCGAGCGGTTATTTCCGGCCGACGTCGAGAGCTGGCGAAGTCACTTCGGGCCCCTATGCCGATTAGCCTATTCCTACGGCGCGTCCGAAGCTTCCGGCATCGCCGCGAATCAGATCGACAAAGACACGCTGATAGAGGGCGAATTCGTTCCCGTGGGCCGACCGCAAGTTGGCTACGACATCTCCATCGTCGATGCTGCCGGCCGCCCGCCGCCTGCCGGCAGCGTTGGCCAGATCGTAGTCGCGAGCCCCTACGTCGCCCTTGGCTACTGGCGCCGGCCCGAACTGACGCGAGCGGCCTTCCTCCAGGACCCGGCCGACCCCACCGTACGCATCTATGCGACCGGCGACCTGGGGCGCTGGTTGCCCGACGGTAAGTTGGAGCTGTTGGGGCGCCGGGACTCGCAGGTGAAGGTGCGCGGCTATCGCGTCCAACTGGACGAGGTGGAGGCCGCCCTCTTTGGCAGCGGCCTGGCCAAAGAGGCGGCCGTCGTCGCCAAGGACGACGCCCAAGGCGAGCAATGCCTAGCCGCCTATGTCGTCCCCAGCACCCAGCCTCGACCAACGGTCAGCAGACTGCGTGAGGCACTGGCGGCTTCTCTGCCTGACTACATGTTGCCCTCGGCCTACGTCTTCCTCGACAGCCTGCCCTTGAACGCCAACGGCAAGACCGACCGTCCCCACCTGCCCGAACCCAGCTGGGCCCGCCCTCCCCTCGACTCGCTTTACGTCACCCCCAGGGACGAGACCGAACTCAAACTCGCCCGCATCTGGGAGGAGGCCCTGGGCCTCTATGGCCTTGGGGTGCACGACGACTTCTTCGCCCTCGGCGGCCACTCCCTTTTGGCCGCCCGCTGCCTGGCCCGGGTCGAAGAAGTCTTTGGCCGCCAACTGCCCCTGGCCGCCCTCTACGAGCGACCCAGCATCGCCGGGCTGGCCGCCAGCCTGCACGAACAGCCCGGCGAACATCGTTTCTCTTGTCTCGTCAACCTCAAGGCCACTGGCGCCCTGCCGCCCCTCTTCTGGTGCCACGGCTACGCGGGCGGCCTGTTCAACTACCAGGACCTCTTGCGGCATATCGGCAAGGAGCAACCGGTCTTCGGGCTGGTGGCCCCTGGGCTAGACGGGCGGGAGCCGCTACTGCCTACGGTCGAGTCTCTGGCCGCGCACTACGTGCGCGAGATAACCGTACTGCAGCCCCAGGGCCCCTACTATCTGGCCGGCCCATCGGCAGGGGGTATCTTCGCTCTGGAGATTGGACGGCAGCTGCTGGCTGCCGGTCACGCAGTCGACCTCCTAGCCCTGCTCGATAGCAGACCGCCCTGGCGGCGCCGGCGCTTGCACCGTCCCGCCGAGGGACGCAGCCTGCTCGGAGGCTTCGTCCAACTGGGACGACACGGCCTCCCCATCTACTGGCGTACCGCGGCGCAACCCTGGCTGGAGCAATACGCCGAGGAAATGTTGCTTCCCTGGTGCCACTGGCTGGCGCACGAGACCCGCCGCAGGCTGGGTTTGACTCGCAGGGCCGCCTATCGTGACCGCCTGCCCGCCTTGCTAGAAGAGGTGACGCGCTCTGCCCTGCTGCGCTACCACCTGCGACCCTACCCGGGCGCTGCCACGCTCTTCGTCGCCAAGGGCGAGCATGGGCTCACCCCCGAGGCCACCGCCATCTGGCGGGACCTGATCAGGGGTGGGCTGGAGGTAGCCAAGGTCCCGGGCAGCCACCATACTATGTTCTACGAACCCAACATCCAGGGTCTCGCCCGTCTCCTGCGTGCCCGACTGGCCCCGGTGGGCGCTATCCCGACCGCAGGCTGAGAGGGTCACATCCAGTGGAAGAAACTGACCGACCGCCGGCAGAGTCGACCTGGCGTCAGCCTCCCGCCGGCCTCACCCTGCCTCAGAACGAGCTCCACGTTTGGCGGGCCCGGCTGGACCTGGCCGCGGGGCCGCTCGCGGCTCTGACGCGCCTTCTCTCCCCGGAGGAAGCGACGCGGGCGAACCGCTTCTACCAGCAAAGAGACCGGGAGCAGTTCGCCGCGGCCCACGGACTGCTGCGACTGCTGGTCGGTCGCTACACCGGACTACCGCCGGCCCAAATCGGCTTCGCCGCTGCCAGCGGCGGCAAGCCCCGGCTGGTGCCCGGGCAGAGCGGTCGCCCCCTCCATTTCAACCTCGCGCACACGCGCGACCTGGCCCTCTTTGCCTTCGCCCGCGAGGCGGAGGTCGGGGTCGACGTGGAGCGCCGCCGCGACGACCTGCCCTGGCGCAAGCTCGCCGAGCGCTTCTTCGCACCAGCCGAGTACGCCTCGCTCCTGGCCCTGCCGGAGGAAGAAGGGTCAGCCGCCTTCTTCGCTCTCTGGGTCGGCAAAGAGGCTTACGTCAAAGCCCTGGGCGAGGGGCTGAGAATGCCGCTGAGGGCGGCCCAGTTGCGCTGGTCGGCCGGGCAGCAGGCCCAGGCGCGACCAGAGGGCGCCGCGGGCGACTGGCGGGTGCAGCTGCTGGCGCCCGGTGCTGGGTATTCGGGCGCCGTCGCCTACACCGGCGAACTGCACCTCAGGCTCTGGGACGCCGGGGAGCTGCCACTAGCCTTAGAACTCAACTAGGGGCTGGCCTTGGGCCAGGGCGCATTGCCGCTGACCAACCCTCCGTCATGACGATCACTCTGCTATCACTTCCTTAGTAGTGTCTGCGGTCGCTCCCTGCCGCGGCGGGGACTGACGTTGGAGGGTTGCCAGTTGGCTGGACGACGAGACGGCGGTGATCGGGGAAGCCCCGGCTCCGGAAGGGGCACGCGGCATTCCAACCTGGGCTGGCTGCTGATCGCGGTCGCCGGGGCGGCGACGGCGCCCTGACCTACGGCCTCTTCGCCTACGCCGCGGCGGCGATCTTCATTGCCGCCGAACCGTTCGCCCACAGTCTGGTCGAGGTAGGCACCGGTCTGGGCGTAGACGAGTTCCTGCTCGTGCAATGGCTGGCGCCTTTGGCCTCGGAGTCGCCCGAGTTCATCGTAGCGCTACTCTTCGCCTGGCGGGCGCGGGCGCCGGCTGGCTTGCGCACCCTGTGGCCAGCAAGGTCAACCAGTGGACGCTGCTCGTCGCTACCTTGCCGCTGGTCTTCAGCGCCGGCAGCGGCGCCGCCTCCGCCCTGCCGCTGGATGCGCGCCAGAGCCAGGAGGTGTTCCTAACCGCGGCCCAGTCGCTTTTCGCCACCTTGCTGGTCATCGAGTCCTCCCTCACTCGAGGCGAGGCGGCTGCCCTCTTTGTCCTGTTTATCGTGCAGCTCGCC